>JBPYDM010000184.1:0-8533 GCA_051986255.1 Solirubrobacteraceae bacterium
CAGCCGGGCCGCGTTGCGGTCGGCCTCGAAGGCGAACCCAGCCAGCTTGACGCCGAAGGTGGTCGGCTCGGCGTGGACACCATGCGTCCGCCCGACGCACGGCGTGTCCACGTGCTCGCGCGCCCGGGCAGCCAGGGCCTGCACCAGCCGCCGCGATTCCGGAAGCACCACCGCGGCCACTCGGCGGAGCTGGAGGGCCAGTCCGGTGTCCAGTACGTCGCTGGAGGTCAGACCGTGGTGGATCCAACGACCGGCCGGTCCGGCCGAGGCGGCCAGCACGTCCACGAAGGCCGCCGTGTCATGGTCGGTCAGCTTCTCGCGCTCGGCGATCTCCTCGACCGTGAACGTGGCCCGGCGAATCGCCTCGAGCTCCTCCTCGCTCGGGCCCTCGAGCTCTTCGCAGACGGCCACCTCAACCTCGCGCATGGCGTCGAAGTGGGCATGGTCTGACCACAGCTCGGCCAGCTTGGGATGGGTGTAGCGGGGGATCACGTCAGATAGAGCCGGTTGCCGGAGCGAAGCTTAGGAACGCTGCACGGCGCAGTCACTATCCGCCGGCCAGCTGCACCGCCTTGACCACCATCAGGATGATGGCCAGGAGCAGGTACCCCTCCATGGAGAGCATGGTCACCTTGCGCACGGTCGACGCCTCGGGCCGGCCCAGCAAAGCCAGCGGCGGCATGGTCCACTGGTCCTTGGGCACCCGGGGACCCGCCAGCTCAGGCGCAGGCGGCGCTCGCCGGTACGACCGGAGCGCGAGGGCTCCCAGAATCACGAGTCCCACGGCCAGACCACCGCCGCCGGCCGCGGCGAACGTGGTCACGTTGATCGAGGGGAACAGCGTCGTGACCATCAGGATCAACGAGAGCAGCAGCAGCACGGACACGATCAGGGTGGCGAACACGTTGACCACCGGACCGTTCCGCCACGGTCCCAGAACCTCTCGGTCGTTGCACAGCAGCAAGAGGAACATGCTGGCGCTGGGGAGCAGCAACCCGGCCAGAGCCTGCACAGCCAAGGTGATCACTCCCAACGGCGCGCCCGGGATCAAGACGATCGCGCCCGCCCCGACGATCACCGCGGTGAAAAGGGCATAGAAGCCCTTGGCGTCACGGAAACTGCGGTGCAGCGAGCTCTTTGTCCCCAGGATGTCGCCAAAGGCGTAGCTGGTGGACAGGGTAAGGGCCCCGGCGCCGATCAGGGAGGCGTTGAGGAGCACCAAAGCGAACAGATCGCCGGCGGCGGAGCCGAGCGTATGCTCGAGGGCGCTCGCCGTGGCCCCGGCGTCGACGAAGTGGCCGAAGTAAGGCGTACCGGCGAAGGCGAAGGCCGAGACGCAGATCAGGATCCCGGCCCCGACCACCACGACGATCGCTCCCAGATAGGTGTCCACGCGTTCATAGTTGATCCACCGCGGGGTGATCCGCTTGTCGATCACGTTTGACTGCTGGAAGAAAAGCTGCCAAGGAGCAACCGTGGTGCCCACGATGGCGATGATCAGCAGCACCGAGGTCGAGTTGGCCCCGCCCAGGATGCCGGGAACGAAGAAGTCATGGGCGATTGGCCCGGCGTGGGGATGGGCCAGAAAGAACAGCGGGATCACCAGCAGGTTGCCGAAGACGAACACGAACATGGAGCGCTCCCAGAAGCGGAAGCTCCCGCTGGCGCTGATGCCCACCAGCGCGGCGGCGGCGACCGGGACCGCTACGTATTCGGAGATACCGAAGTAACCCAGGGCCAGGCTGACCCCGATGAACTCGGTGACGATAGTCAGGAAGTTCAAGACGAACAGGTCGACCACCGAGAACCAGCCCCAGAAGCGCCCGAAGCGCTCGGTGATCAGCCGTGCGTGCCCCACTCCGGTCACGGCCCCGAGGCGGACGACCATCTCCTGGTTGACCACCAGCACGGGGATGAGCAGCAGCATCACCCAGAGCAGGCTCGTGCCGTAGTTCTGCCCGGCCTGGGAGTACGTGGCCACCCCGCCGGCGTCGTTGTCGCCCACCATCACGATCAGACCGGGGCCGATGATGGCCAGCAGTGCCAGAAGCCGCGAGCGGAGCGTCCGGTGGGCCTCCTCGTGCTGCTTGATCGTCCCGAAGGCTCCGCGGATATCCCCCACGTGGGCGGTGTCCAGCACGGCCCGCTCGCGGCCGGTTGTTTCCGGGGCAGTGGAGCCCGGCGCCTTCGAAGGCGTGGGCGAACCAGGCGCGCCGGGCGCCACGCCCGTCCGCGGGTTGCTGGCCATGTGGTCCACCTCCTTTCGCCTTCGTGCCGCCGAGGTCCGCGGCTGGCGGGAGGTCCTTCGGCGCCGGGACTAGGCCCCTAGGCGGGAGAAGGCAACCACGACCGCAGCCGCGAGCCTGCTACTTCGCGGTAGCTCGTCGCTTTCTATGTGCTCGTCGCGGGAAACCATCGTGATCCTCGAATACCGCCGGATTAGCGGCAATTTGAGGGTATCAGCGGGCGCCGGAAGGCGTGGTGAACGGCACGTGAAGGAATGCGTGGGCCCGCTCAGCCGCCGGGGTGACCCGGGTAAGCCGGCGCCGCATCGGACTCGAGCAAGCGCTCGTAGACGCGGTAGCGCTTGATGAGTCTGCCCGTCAGCGCCTCCATGGCCCGGTTCATCGGCTCGTTGACCTCCAGGATCCAGCCGGTCTCCGCGCCCACGAAGTCGCGCCGGCCAACCGCGTCCCACACGTCCCGGTAGAGCGCGGCGGCCACGCCCGTGTGCTGGTACTGCGGCTTCACGCCGAGAGCGAAGACGCGGATCGTCCTGATCTGGCGCTGAGCCCGGAGCGCCTTGATCCAGCCCAGAGGCAGGAGCCGACCGTTGAGCTGGGCCAGAACGTGGTTGAAGTCGGGGAGCGACAGCGAGACCCCGGCCACCTCGCCGTCGGCCGTTTCGGCCACGCAGGCGAAGTCGTCGTCGAGCACCGGCTTCAGCTCCTTGGCCATGTGGGCGATCTCCGGGTCGGTGGGCGGGACGAAGCCCCAGTTCTTGGACCAAGCGCTCGTGTAGACCTCGACGAACGCGCGCACCTCCCGCTCGAGGTCGTGCTTGTGCATGCGCCGCAGCCGGATCCCGTGCTCCGATTCGAGGCGATCGGCCAGCTCGACGATCACCGGCAGCAGCTGATCGCGGTTGGCGTACTGGATCTCCCACTTGTACAGGTCCATGGCCTTGGTCATGCCGTGCTGTTCCAGCAGGTCCCTGTAGTACGGGTGATGCCAGTTCTCCAGGATCTGGGGCATGAACTCATGCCCCTCGATGAGCAGGCCGCATTCGTGGTTGGTGGAGAAGTCCAGCGGGCCGAGCATTCGATCCCGTCCCCGCTCGCGCAGCCAGGCCTCGGCGTGGTCAAGCAGAGCGCGAGCCACCTCCGGATCGCGAGCACACTCGAAGAAGCCGAACAGGCCCCACCGGTTGTTCTGAAACTCGTTCAGGAGATGGTCCACGTGGGCGCTGATCCGACCGACGGGCTGGCGGCCGCTCCAAGCGATGAAGTACTCGGCCTCGGCGTGCTCAAAGAACGGATTGCGCCGCCGGTCCAGGTGGCGCTTGCGCTCGGAGATGAGCGGCGGCACCCAGTTGTCGGCCCCCTTATAGAGTCGCCAAGGCAGGCGGATGAACGCCTGAAGCTCCCGGCGCGTGCGCGCCGGCCGCACCTCAACGGCGCCGCCGGTCTCCACTTCACTCCGAACCCCGGTTATCCGATCGCGCTCTCTGGCACCGACACCGCGCTGGTCCACGCTAGCTCCCCAGGATTGAAGACAGCAATGTCGGTAAAACTACCCGAGTGTCTGTCAACGTGGAGATCCCGGATGTTGTGCCGGAGACAGAGGGGATGCAGGACTGGCGCGAGGCCATCCACCGGCTGGCCGCCTTCGATCGCCCGTCGGCCTCGGTGGGAGAGCGGCGTGCGGCCGCGCTGATCGCGGGGCGCTTGACAGAGCTCGGCTGCCAGGTGGAGGTCGAGGAGGAGCGGGCCCACGGAAGCTATTGGTGGCCCATCGTGCTGACCAACCTGCTGGCGGTGGGATCGGGCGTAGTGGCTGTGCGCCGGCGCGGGGCCCGCTGGCGACTACTATCCGCCGCCGTCTCGGCTGCCTCGGCGCTGGTGCTTTGGGATGATCTGGGGCATGGCCGGAGATGGTTCCGGCGCCGGCTCCTACCCCACCGCTCCACCTGGAATGTGGTCGCGCAGACCGGGGACCGCGACGCGGCTCGCACGGTGGCGCTGATTGCCCATCACGATGCCGCCCACTCGGGTCTGATCTTCCATCCTGCCCTGGGGAAGATCGGCCCGCGGGTATTCCCCCGCCTGCACGAGCGCTCCCAGCAGACTTTGCCGATCCTGTACGGGGTGTGGCTGGGCCCGGTGATGATCACGCTGGGGACGCTGGCGGCCCTACGGCGTCTGACGTGGGCCGGCCTGGCCACCGCACTCGGCGCGATCGCGACGATGCTCGACGTCGCCAGGAGCGAAGTGGTGCCGGGGGCGAACGACAACCTGAGCGCAGTGGGAGTGCTGCTGGCCGTCGCCGAAGCGCTGCGCCAGGATCCGGTCCAGGGTGTCCGGGTATTGCTGATCTCGACCGGCTCGGAGGAGTCCTTCAGCGAAGGCATGCAGGCGTTCGGCCGGCGTCACTTCGCCGAACTAGACCCCGGGCGGACGGAGTTCCTGTGCCTGGAGTGCCTGGGCGGGCCGACTTTGATCGTTCTGGAGGCGGAGGGGATGCTCAAGATGCGCCACTATCCCGAGCCGATGCGGCAGGCGCTGGCCGACGCCGCCGCCCAGGCTGGGGTGAGCATCACCCGGGGGATCCGCACGGTGGCGGCCACGGATGCCATCATCGCGCTCCGGGCGGGGTATCCGACGGTCACTCTGGCCTCGATCACCGATGCCAAGTTGCCGCTGAACTATCACTGGCCCAGCGACCGGCCGGAGGCTCTGCGTTGGGAAACGATCGAGCAGGCGATCGCCGTGTGCAGCCACTTCTTGCGCAGCCGCGCAGATGGGGGTAGGCTGGCGCACCCTGAGGAGGAGAACGGCGCGTAGAAGTCCAGTCATGTCCCGGCAGCGCTTCTTCTTCAATCTTGGTGCTCTAGCTGCGGCGGTTCTGCTGATTACCGCCTCGGTGGCGTTCGGCCCCGAAGCGGTCAAAGGCGTCGGTCTGGGAATAGGCGCCGGCGGTTGTCTGTTCTCGCTTCTGTTTGTCGCCGTTCTGGTCCACAGCCGACGGCTGGCCGGCCATCCCGAGCTGTGGCTTTTCGGCCATGGCCTCAGTCTGTGGTCGACGTTGGCCGGTGTGATGGCCAGCGTGGCGACCTGGGAAATCGTCCAGGCCGCCGTGTTCGTGCCTGACGTGAGCCGCTGGCTAACGCTGGCCAACGGTGTAGTGATCGCCACCCTGGCCTGCGCGGGGTTGGTGGCGCACGAGATCTGTACCGAGCGTGTGATACACGTCATCGAGGTGGTTGAGCGACCGCCTCATGAGCTGATCTAGGTCAGGCCAGCGCGCTAGCTGCGGGCGGAGCCGGCGCGGCGGCGCCACTCCTCCGGTATGAGATGCTCGAGCACATCGTCGACCCCGATGATGCCCATCGGCTTGTCGCTGCCGTCCACGACCGGCAGCGCGATCAGGTTGTAGTCGGTCATGAGCAGCGCCACGTCCGGCAGGTCCTCTTCGGGAGCCACGGTGGGAATGGGTGAATCGAGCAGCGAGCTCACCTCATCCTCCGGAGACCCCCGGAGCAGGTCGGCCAGCGAGAGCGCTCCCGCGAGCTTGCCCTCGTCGTCCACCACGCAGACGATCGAAACGTGCTGGTGCCCAAGCTCGCTTGCCTTGACGCGGCCCAATGCCTCACGCACCGTGGCCGAGCGCTGCACCGAGACGAACTCGGGATTCATGAGGCCACCGGCCGTGCTCGGGTTGTAACCCAGGACGCTTCTGACCTTGGTCTGCTTGTTCGCCGGCATCAGGTTGAGGACAGGTATGCGCCGCTCCTGGGGTAGCTCGAGGAGCAGATCCGCGGCGTCGTCCGGCTCCATCCGTCCCAGTATCGCCGCGGCCTCGGCGTCGGAGCGTTCGCGCAGGAACTCGACCTGGTGCTCGTCGTCGAGTTCTTCGAAGACGTCGGCCTCGAACTCCTTGTCCTCCCCAACCGCCTCCATGATCTCCTCCCCCTCCTCGTGTGAGGCGGCCTCGACCAGATCGGCGATCTGCGCCGGGTGAAGCCGGCGCAGCCGACGGCGCGCGAGCTTGAGCCGGGACGTGGGTACATGCCCTACAAAGGGCTCCATGTCGGGCCAGGCCACGAACTGACGGTGCTCGGTGTCGTGGCCGCGGAACCGCCTGGGCAGGAAACGCCACAGGCGCGGACGAAGGCTGGGGTCGATACCGGCCACCCGCCACACCCCGTCTTGGCAGACCAACTCGACCTCGCGGGCCGTGACCAGCCGTGCGGTGTCGACGTTGATGAGGCTGCGATCGAGCACGTCTGCCCGCAGCAACACCTCGCCCGGCCGGCGCTCGAACTGGGCCAGGTTGAGCTTGGTCGTGGAGGTCCTGACGGCATCGGGCCCGAGCTTCTGGACTCGGTCGATCGGCACGAACATGTCGCGGCCGCCGACGTGCGCCTTCAGCCCGATCGCTCCCGGCAGATCCTCGCTCCCGTCGAGCCGCACCACGACGTCCTCGACCCGGCCCAGACGCTCGCCAGATGAATCGAGCAATGAGCTTCCCGCTAGCGAGGAGAGATGAACAATCGCTTCGGGCATGGATCCCGGAGGCGCAAAGGCTAGCGTTCCTCCGTGATGCTCAGGGCATGTTCGCGGGCGCGGACAAATTCACGTCGACAGGATGCGGGCGGCCAAGACAGCGGCGTTGCGCGCGTTGTCCACGCCCACGCAGCCGACGGGAACGCCCGGGGGCATCTGGCTGATGGACAAAAGCGCGTCCAGTCCACCGGCTACCGAGGTCCGGCTGGTCAGCGGGACCCCGATCACCGGCAGGTCTGAATGGGCGGCCACCACGCCGGGGAGGGCCGCGGACAGACCGGCCCCGGCGATGATCACCCGGAGGCCGCGCATCCGGGCGTTGCGGGCGTACTCGGCCACCTTGTCCGGCTCTCGGTGGGCGGACATGACCCTCACCTCGCAGCGGATGCCCCGCTCGACGAGCTCTTTCTCGGCGGGCTCCATGGCGGGCAGATCACTTTTCGAACCCATCACGATCCCGACCCTCGGCGCATCCACCTCCAGCTCATTGAACTCGGCCTCCGGCTCGGCCAGGGCCTGCCCCCTACCGGCGGGCGCGTGCTCCTCGGGCTCTTCGATCGGGTCGGCCATTGTGCACGCAGACTAGATCGAGCCGATGAAATCGTCGACGGGAATCGCGGACAGCGTCTCGTACTTGGCCGTTCCGCGCGAACCGAGCTCCAGGGACACCCTGGCGATGGTCTGCTCGTCCGGAGCTTCCACGACGTTGACGAAATCGAACTGCCCCAGGGTGGCCCACTGCGCCTTCACGGTGGCCCCGAGCTGCTCGACCTCGCGGTTGACCTCCTTGATCCGGCCAGGGTTGTTTTTGATCGTCTGAACGCCCTCCGGGGTGAGCGTGGACAGCATGATGTAGGTCGGCACTGGCGCCTCCTTTTCAGACCGATTGCGTGGCGTGGCGCGACTTCTACCTGATCTGGGGGTGGCGTGCCCACTCGATCGTCGAGGGTGACCGGCAGTCCGATCGTCTCCCTACAGCTCAAGCAGTTTTTCGATCGAATTTATCCGGCCGTCTGGTCAGGCCGCCGCAGCCGCGGCCTGCGCCTTTTCCAGCACTAGCTCGCCGTCGGAAGCATCCACCCGGACGACGTCGCCCGGGACGAACCGGCCCTCCAAAATGGCCAGCGCCAGGGGATCGACCAGCCGTTTCTGGATGACCCGTTTGAGCGGGCGCGCCCCGTAGGTGGGGTCGTAGCCCAGGTTGCCCAGAAGGGTCTTGGCGGCGTCGGTCAACTCGACGTCGATGTCGCGCTCCCGCACCCGCTGGATCACTCGCGCCACCTGGAGTTCGACAATCTGGCTGAGCTGCTCCCGGGTAAGTGGCTCGAACTCGACGATGTCGTCCAGGCGGTTGATGAACTCGGGCTTGAACTGAGCCTCCACGCCAGCCCGGCCACCGGGGATGTTCGAGGTCATGATCAGCACGGTGTTCTTGAACGACACCGTGCGCCCCTGACCATCGGTCAGGCGCCCGTCGTCCATCACCTGGAGCAGCGTGTTGAACACGTCCGGATGGGCCTTCTCGATCTCGTCCAGCAGCACCACCGAGTACGGGCGCCGCCGCACCGCCTCGGTCAGCTGGCCGCCCTCGTCGTAACCGACGTAGCCGGGAGGCGCGCCCACCAGGCGCGAAACAGAATGCTTCTCCATGTATTCGGACATGTCGATTCGGACCATGGCGTCGGTGCTGTCGAACATGAATTCCGCTAGCGCGCGGGCTAGCTCGGTCTTGCCCACACCCGTCGGAC
>JBPYDM010000185.1:0-8818 GCA_051986255.1 Solirubrobacteraceae bacterium
TCGGCCGCCTCGAACGGTCCGAGCTCCCCGGGGATCCGCTTGACCTCGGCGCGGGCCACCCCCTCGAGAGGATCGAACAGCGCTTCCTTGGCCAGCCGGTAGTTGGATCTCTCGTCCTCCGGTGGAACGCACCGCTCGTCCCCGAACCAGAACACCGTGCGTCCCATGTCGATCCCCAGTTCGCCCACCGCGGTGGACAGTTCCTGATATGCCTGGCGCGGTGTCGAGCCGCCGGTCAGGACCACATGACCGCCCGCCAGCACAGCGCTGAGGAGGATGGCCGAGGCCGCCCGTCCTGGATCCTGGACGACCTCGATCCGGGCGCTCACGGGCACAACTCCAGCGCCGCCTCCAGCGCGGGCGCGTAGGTTGGATCGCGCAGCAACGCCTGCCTGACCCCCTCGCCCAGGATCCCTCCTTCGCCGCGGGAGGCACCCAGCACTCGCCAGGTCAGCTCGCGCCCCCCTGAGAAAATCTCTTGAGCGACCAGCCCGCCCGGCCCGCGATCAAGAGACAGCGAGGACCCGTCCCAGGAAACCGTCACGCCGGCCAGCCCGGGGGCCTGCTGCTCGAAGGGCTCGAGGATCACGCGGACCTGGCGATCCCCGCTCGCCCCCAGCCGCCCGCACAAGTCGTGGCCATCCTGGGAGAGCTTCTCCGGAGCCCAGTTCAGCCGGGAGGCCAGCCATCCGGTCAGCAGCGTCGCGCTGGGTGTGGAGTCCGGATGGTGGCGCACCCGAACCTCCTCCAGCCCGGCCAGCGCGGGGCGACGGTCGGGCGGATCGAAGCTGGCCGCCAGGCGCTCGCGCCACGGAGTGGTGCGCAGCCAGGCCAGGTCGACCACGTACACCTCGTCCAGTAGCTCGGCTGCTCGCCTCAGCGCGACCCCGTCCGGGTCGTGGTCGTCGGAGTCGAGCAGCAGCACGTCGGTCAGCGGCAGCAGCGCCTGTACCGCCTCCTCGAACCCATGGGGGGACCAGAGCATGGTGGGCAGCTCGGCCGCCCGCACCGGGTCGACGATCGTGTCCAGGCGGCGGAGGTGCTCGGGTCCGACGTCGATCTCCACCTTCTCGTGGATCACCCCAATGGTGCCCCCAGGGGCCTCGCTGTAGCTCATGACCATCACCGCATCGAGTGTCTGGCGACCCGCCTCCACGGCGCACAAGATCGTGCGCGAGGCCCGGTAGCGCCCCACGTGCTCCAGCCGGTTCTGGATCTCCCCCTTCCACTGGCGGTCGGCCACCACCACCAGGTTGAGCACCCGGGCGGGAATCAGCTCGGGGTTGGCCGCGTGACGATTGCGCAGCAACTCCCGGAGCGCGGCCTCGATGGCGTCCGGGTTGGTGTCCTGCTCCGACCAGACGTCCTCGCTCACAGTCGCCGCCAGGCGTGGCCGTCGTCGAGCAGGCGCGTGGCCTCCTCGGGGCCCTGCGAACCCGGTTCGTACTGGGGAATCGGCGAGCTAGTGTCCTCGTGCCAGGCGGTGAGGATGGGATCGATGATCCCCCACAGTGCCTCGATCTCGTCGTTACGGGTGAACAGCGTGGCGTCGCCGCGCATGGCATCCAGGATCAGGCGCTCGTACGCCTCGGGCGACTGGGACACGAACGACGTGCCGTAGTGAAATTCCATGTGCACCGGCCGGATGCGCATCCGGGCGCCCGGGATCTTGGCCCCCAGGGACACGGATACGCCCTCGTCGGGCTGCACCATGAGGATGATCTGGTTCTGCTGCACCCCGACGGACCCGGTGCTCTGGAAGGCCATGTGCGGCACGGGCTTGAGCGTGACCACGATCTCGGTGTCCTTCCGAGCCAGTCGCTTGCCCGTCCTCAGGTAGATGGGGACCCCCGCCCACCGCCAGTTGGATACGGCCAGCCGGAGGGCGGCGTACGTCTCCGTCCGCGAGTCCGAGGGGACGCCCGCCTCCTCGCGGTATCCGGGCACCTGCTTGCCCTGGGCGTCGCCCGGGCCGTACTGGCCGCGCACGGCCATCGATGCGACCTCCTCGACGCTCGGCGGGACGATCGATTCCAGGACCTTGACCTTTTCGTCGCGCACGCGGTTGGCCTCGAACGACGCCGGCGGCTCCATGGTGAGCAGGGCCAATAGCTGGAGCATGTGGTTCTGCACCAGATCGCGCAGCGCCCCGGCGTGGTCGTAGTAACCCGCGCGGCTCCCAATCCCGATGTCCTCCGCGGCCGTGATCTGCACGTAGTCCACGAAGTTCCGGTTCCACACCGGCTCGAAGAGCGTGTTGGCGAACCGGAAGGCCATCATGTTCTGAACCGTCTCCTTGCCCAGGTAGTGGTCGATCCGGAAGATCTGGGACTCGGCGAAGACCTCCAGCAGGTCCGCATTGAGCTTGCGGGCAGAGTCCAGGTCTGACCCGAAGGGCTTCTCGATCACGATTCGGGCGTCGCTCTGGGCGGGACGGCCCAGGCCGGCGGAGCCGATCTTGGAGGCGATCACCGGAAAGAAGCCCGGCGCGGTACTCAAATAGAAGATCCGGTTCAGGGGGTGGCCGGCCTTCTGGTCAAATTCGCCCAGGACGCGGTCCACCTCGGAGTAGACGTGTTCGTCGTCGAAGGTTCCGGAGATGTATCGAACGTCCTGGAGCAGTCCGTTCAGCACATCGGGGTCGGGCTTCTGGCGGGAGAACCGCTGGATCGACTCCCGCGCCATCTGGGCGAAGTCCTCGTCGCGCAGGTCGCGCCGGGCCACGGCTATCAGCTCGAAGCGCTCGGGCAGCGCCCCCTCGTGGGCCAGGTTGTAGATCGCCGGGAGCAGCTTCCGGTGGGCCAGGTCCCCGGTGGCCCCGAAGATGACCAACGTCGTGGGATGCACCGGTAGCCGCTCGAGCCCCTCGACGAGCGAGTTCTGCTCGACCAGGCGATCTTCAACGGCGGTGCTCATGACGCGCCCGCCAGCAGTCCGGCGATGCGCTCAGTCAGCCCGCGCACGGCCTGCACCAGGTCGCCGTCCAGCTTGACGCGCTCGGCAGGCAGGCCGTGATCACGGAGGGTCTGAAGGTCGCCGGCCGACTGGGCGGCGATCAGTGTGCCGAACGAATATCCCGCCCCGGGTATGGCCACGTCCTGGCTGGGATCATTGACCAGCTGGAGGAAACGACCGGTGGGAGGGCCGCCCTTGTGCAGCTGACCCGTGGAGTGTAGAAAGCGCGGCCCGTAGCCGAACGTGACCGCGGCCCCCGTGGCCTCGCGGATCGTGGCCCTCAGGTCGGAGATCGCTCGGTCAAGCTCGCCAGAGGGAGGCAGGTACCCCATGATGGCCACGTAGTGCGGCGGCCCCGCGTCGCCCAGGAGCTCTCGCAGCGCCTGGTCGTCGGCCACCTCGGGATTGGGAACCGACCCGGACTCGAGCACGCGCTTGGTGTTGTCCTTGGCCTCCTGCACGTTGGGCTGATCGAACGGGTTGATCTCGAGCGCCCAGCCCGAAACGGCGACGGCAAATTCAGCCAGGAAGAAGATGCGGCCCAGATCGGTGGGACCGTGGGTGGCCAGCCGGAACGTCGGATGCCCGGCCGAGGCCAGCCGGTCTACAGCCTCGTCCAGCTGCCCGTCGGGCATATCGCCGTCGCGCAGGTGGGCGAACACCCGGTCCGGGCCGTACACGTCGGGCTCGCCCAGCGGCTCGTCCGCCACCGGCAGGATGCCCTTGCCATGCTTGCCCGTCGACTCCGCCACCAGCTGCTCCGCCCAAAGGCCGAAGCTCTCGATCGGCTTTGACACGATGAACGTGAGCTTGTCGCGCCCCCGGCGGGCCAGCTCCCCCAGCACCGCTCCCAGCCACAGACCGGAGTTGGACGCGCTCGAGTCGTGGTGCGCGCAGTTCTGCTCGGCCACCTGGGCACCGTGCAGGAGCGCCTCGATCTCGACCCCCATCAAGGCCGCCGGAACCAGGCCGAACAGGGAGAGCACGCTGTAGCGTCCGCCGATGTCCGGCGGGTTCAGGAACGTCCGGCGTAGGTCATCCTCCTGGGCCAGCCGCTCCAGCGGGCTGCCCGGGTCGGTGATGACCACGAACTGTCGGGGCTCGGCCAGCGCGGAGAAGTGGCGGTAGTAGGAGAGGGTCTCGAGCGTGCCGCCCGACTTGGAGGACACGATGAACAGTGTCCGCTTGAGGTCGACCGAGTCCTGCACGGCCGCGATCACATCCGGGTGGGTCGAGTCGAGCACCTGAAGGCGCAGGCCATCGCCCACCGATCCCCCAGTCGGGGCGAACGAACGCCGGATGACCTCGGGGCCGAGCGATGAGCCTCCCATCCCCAGCAGGACGGCGTCGGTGAATCCGTCCGTGCGGCACTCCTGAGCGAACTCGTGCAGCTCCGGGGCGTGCTCCACCATCGCCTCCGACACGGTCAGCCAGCCCAAGCGATTCTCTATCTCGGGTACTCCGGGGCCGCCCCACAGCGAGGCATCGTGACGCCACACCCGCTCGGCCACGCGCTCCTCCATGGCCCGGTTGACCCGCCCAGCCACCTGGTCCTGGATCTCCCGGGGCAGGTGGGCCTCGATCGTCGGCGGCTCGTGCGTGACCACCGCGCCGCGCTCCTGCTCGATCCCCGCCCGGAGCCGGGTCATGGCGTCCTCGAACTGCTTCACGCCCTCCACCAGCAGCTCGTCCGTGACCCGCTCCATGTCGATCCCGGCCTGGGCCAGCGCCTCCAGATCCGCCGTGGGGTCGATCTCGGCCGTAGGGCCGGTGACCTCCAGGTGGTCAGCACAGGCATGCAGGGTCGCCATGGGCATCGTGTTCACCGTGTGGGCGCCCACCAGCTCCTCGACGTACTTGGTGTCTGAGTAGGCCGGATTCTTCGTACCGGTCGAGGCCCAGAGCGGCCGCTGGACGGCGGCCCCCTCGTGCCGCAGGGCTTCCCACCGCCCGCCGGAGAAGATCTCCTCAAACCGGCGGTAGGCCGCCCGGGCGTTGGCCACGGCCGCCGTGCCGGCCAGGTCGCTTCGGCCTAGCTCCTCCAGCCACTTGTCCACTTTGGTATCCACGCGCGAGACGAAGAAGGAGGCCACCGACCGCACATCGAGTGGAAGGCCCTGCGCCTGGCGGCGCTCCAGTCCCCGGATGTACGCCTCAGCCACCCGCTCGTACGCCTCGACGGCGAACAGCAGCGTGATGTTTACGTTGATGCCCTCGTAGATGGCCTGCTCGATCGCCGGAACGCCCTCCGGCGTCCCGGGAATCTTGATCATCAGGTTGGGGCGGTTGACCGCCTTCCAGTACACGCGCACCATGTCCAGCGTGCGCTCAGTGTCATAGGCGATCTCGGGCGCCACCTCCAGGGAGACAAAGCCGTCCTGGCCACCCGTCTCCTCGTGCACTGGAGCCAGTACGTCACAGGCCTCCTGGACGTCGCGCTGGGCCAGGCGGTCGTAGATCTCCTGGGGCTCGAGCTGCTCGCGGGCG
Source organism: Solirubrobacteraceae bacterium (assembly GCA_051986255.1). Classification (GTDB taxonomy): domain Bacteria; phylum Actinomycetota; class Thermoleophilia; order Solirubrobacterales; family Solirubrobacteraceae; genus Palsa-465. The sequence continues at coordinate 5,443 of JBPYDM010000185.1, forward strand.
AACGCCTCGAGGTCCTCCTTGTAGTCGTCGGAGCCCAGGATCGCCTTCTCGAAGATCGATGGGTTGGCCGTCACGCCGCGCAGGCACTCCTCCTCGACCATCCGGGCCAGCTCGCCGCTCTCCATGTACGAGCGGCGAATCTGATCCAGCCAGATGCTCACCCCGGCGGCCGTGAGCTTGGCCAGCCGTTCGTTGACCTGCGCAGCGGTACTCATCGCCCGATCAGCTCCCTTCCCAGCTCAGCCACGTGCGTGGCCGTTATCCCGAAGTGCTCGTAAACGTCCTTGGCCGGTCCCGATTCGCCGAACGTGGTCATCCCCAGGAACACGCCATCAGGACCGATCCACCGATCCCAGCCCAGCGGGCTGGCCGCCTCCACCGCCACCCGGGCCCGACAGTGCCGGGGCAGCACCTGGTCCCGGTACTCCTCAGGCGCCCGGGCGAACGTGTCCATGCAGGGCATGCTCACCACGCGCACGCCCACCCCGTCCAGAAGGTCGGCCGCCTCGAGGCACAGGGATACCTCAGAGCCTGTGCCGATCAGGATCAGCTCGGGGTCGCCCCCCTCGGCGTCGCGCAGCACGTAGGCCCCGCGCTCGATCGCATCGTCCGGGATGGCGTCGGGGTCGAGGATGGGCAAGGTCTGACGGGTCAGAGCGAATCCTGTGGGGGCGTCCTGGCTGCGCAGGGCAAACCGCCAGCCCAGCACGGCCTCGTTGGCGTCGGCCGGCCGGACAATGTTGAGCCGGGGCACGGCCCGGAGCCCGGCCAGCTGCTCGATCGGCTGGTGGGTGGGGCCGTCCTCCCCGAGACCGATCGAGTCGTGGGTCCATACCCAGATCGCTGGCAGCTTCATCAGCGCCCCGATGCGCACCGCCCCGCGCATGTAGTCCGAGAAGGTCAGGAAGGTGGCCCCGAAGGCGCGGAAGCCGTGGAGTCCCAGCCCGTTGACGATCGCGCCCATGCCGTGTTCGCGTACGCCGAACCGGAGGTTCCTACCTCCGTACGAGCCTTTCTCGACGTCGCCGGCGCCGGTGATGTCGGTGTTGGTGGACGTGGCCAGGTCGGCCGAGCCGCCGATCAGCTGGGGCACGCGCCCGGCTGCCCACTGGATCGCCTTCTCGGAGGCCTTGCGGGTGGCGATCGGATCATCTCCAGGGTGGAATCTGGGCATGTTCCCGTCATCCCAGCCGTCGGGCATCCCGCCCGCGTTGATCATCTGGAGCTGGTCAGCCTCCTCGGGAAACTGACTCCGGTAGGCCAGAAAGCTTTCGTCCCACGCGGCCTGCATCTCCCGGCCGCGCTCACAGCAGCGCCGGAAGTGGCGCAGCGCCTCGTCGGGGACGTAGAAGTGCTTGCCCGGGTCCCAGCCGTAGACCTCCTTGGTCTTGCGAACGTCTTCCTCCCCGAGAGGCGAGCCGTGGGCCTTGGAGCTGTCCTGCTTAGGGCTGCCGAAGCCGATATGCGAGCGCACGATGATCAGCGAGGGGCGATCCTCTACGTTCATGGCCGCACGGATTGCCTCTTGCACACGGTCCAGCTCATTCACGTCCTCGATGGTCTGGACATGCCATTGATAGGCCTCGTAACGCGAGCCCACGTCTTCGGAGAAGTCCAGGCTGGTCGGGCCGGCCAGCTGGATCTTGTTGTCGTCGTAGAAGGCGATCAGGCGCCCCAGACCCAGGTGCCCGGCCAGCGAGGAGGCCTCTGAGGCGACGCCCTCCTGGATGTCGCCGTCCGAGGCGATGGTGAACGTGTAGTGATCGACGATCTCGTGCCCGGGTCGGTTGAACCGGGCGGCGAGCATGCGCTCGGCCAGGGCCAGCCCCACCGACATCGAGATTCCCTGACCCAGCGGTCCGGTGGTGGCCTCGATCCCTGGGCTGTCCTTGCGCTCGGGGTGACCGGCCGTGGGCCACCCCACCTGGCGGAAGTGCTTGATGTCCTCGAGGGTCATCGGATAGCCGGTCAGGTACAGGACCGAGTACAGAAGCATCGAGGCGTGCCCGGCCGAGAGCACGAACCTGTCGCGGTCAATCCAGTCCGGATCGGCGGGGTTGTGATGCATGACCCGCGTGTACAGGACGTAGGCCAGCGGAGCTAGCGCCATCGGGGTGCCCGGATGTCCGGAGTTGGCCTTCTGGACAGCGTCCATGGACAGCGTCCGGATGGTGTCCACACACAGCCGGTCCAGCGTCGTGATGGCGGAGTCAGTGGCGGTCACGGCTCGTTCCTCTCAGCATAAACAGATCCCAACCCGGCCAAACATCCCTCTCCTGGCTCGGCAAGACGCAATGCGTCATCCGAATAGCACTCCGTAGCGCGCGTACTCCTCCACGGGGACGCGCCGCACCTCGGCCACGGCATCCTTGAGCGCGACGAACTCGATGGCCGTCGATCGCAGGGCGGTCATCATTCCCCACGCGCCGTCATGGGCGGCGTCGATGGCCGCCAATCCCAGTCGGGTGGCCAGAACGCGGTCGAAGGGCGTAGGGCTACCTCCGCGCTGGACGTGGCCCAGCACGGTGGCCCGGGTCTCGAAGCCCGTGCGCTGCTCGATCTCCCCTTCAAGCGCGTAACCGATCCCCCCCAGGCGGGGATGGCCGAACTCGTCCACGACACCCGACTGACTGACCGTCATGGCCCCCTCCCTCGGTTCGGCGCCCTCCGCCGCGACCACGATCGAGAAGTACCGGCCGCGCTCGTGCCGGCGGTTGATGAGCCGGCATACCTCCTCGATGTCGAAAGGTATCTCAGGGATCAGGATCACGTCCGCGCCCCCGGCGATTCCGCTGTGCAGAGCGATCCAGCCCGCGGTCCGACCCATAACCTCGACGATCAAGATGCGGTTGTGGCTCTCGGCTGTGGTGTGGAGCCGGTCTATCGCCTCGGTGGCGATCGACAGGGCGGTGTCGAACCCGAACGTGACGTCGGTTCCCCCCAGGTCGTTGTCGATGGTCTTGGGGACGCCGATCACGTTGATCCCCTCCTCTCCCAACCGGGAGGCCACGCCCAGTGTGTCCTCGCCGCCGATGGTTATGAGGCCGTCCATGCGGAAGTCGCTCAGCGTGGATTTCATGCGCTGCACGCCGTCCTCGCGCTTGTAGGGGTTGGTGCGGGAGCTCCCGAGGATCGTGCCCCCGCGAGGCAGGATCCCGCGGACCGATTCCAACGTCAGCTCGGTCAGGTTGCCCTCCAGCACTCCACGCCAGCCATCGCGAAACCCGATCACCTGGTCCCCGTACTCGTCCACGGCCTTGCGCACGACCGCGCGGATGACCGCATTCAGTCCGGGGCAGTCGCCGCCTCCGGTGAGGATGCCGATCCGCATCGGCGGCATCCTAATTTGTAGCCTTGGGGCCGTGAAGCGTCCATC
>JBPYDM010000186.1:0-3915 GCA_051986255.1 Solirubrobacteraceae bacterium
TGGATCGGGGACTGATCGTCCAGCACACGCTCCAGCGCGGCCTGTCCGGACTCGCTCAAGCGGCTCTGCTCGACTTGGCGGTCGAGGTCGTGCAGGCGGCCCGCCGGCAGGCGGAGGAAACCGAGGCTGAGGAGGTCGGCGCCGTCGGCTTCGGGATTCCATGCCTGATGGACAGCCGTACCGGCCGGGCCCGGATGGCGGTGAACCTCCCGCTGGCCGAGATCGATTTCGCCGCGGTCATGCACGACCGGTTGGGGCTACCCGTGTTCGTGGAAAACGACGCCAACCTTGCTGCCCTGGCCGAGCATGCGGCGGGAGCGGCGCGGGGGTGCACCGAGGCGGTGGTGCTCACGATCGGCACCGGGATCGGGGGCGGGGTAATCGCCGGCGGCAAGCTGTATCGCGGGGCCACGGGGGCCGGAGCTGAGCTGGGGCACATGGTGATCGACCTGAACGGGCCACCCTGCCAGGGCAACTGCCCGAACCGCGGCTGCATGGAGGCGCTCGCCTCCGGCACTGCCCTGGCGCGCGAGGCCCGTCGCGCCGCCGCCGAGCAGCCGGACTCGGGGCTGGCTGGCGCCCAGGCCGACGGTCAAGAGCTGGCGGGGCCGCTGGTCACCGAGCTGGCCCTGGCTGGAGATGCGGCGGCCCTGGGCGTGCTGGAACTCGTCGGGACCCGGCTCGGGGTGGCGGTAACCAGCCTGGTCAACATCTTCAATCCCCAGGTGGTGGTGCTGGGCGGCGGGGTGATGGCTGCGGGTGATCTGCTGCTCGAGCCCGCCCGGGCCGTGGTGGCGGCGCGCGCGCTGCCTCCGCCGCGCGAGGCGGCCAGGATTCTGCCCGCAGCTTTTGGGGCGCAGGCCGGGATGATCGGGGCGGCGGCGCTGGCCTTCGCCGGCCTGGACGCCGACGGCCAGGGCTGATGGCCGGCCAGCGGAGCGGGGGCGGTCGAAGCTGATGGCCGGCCGATTGATCGTCTGCCCGACCCCGATCGGCAACCTCGAGGACATCACCTTGAGGGTGTTGGCCGCTCTCCGTGAGGCCGATGTCGTGGCCTGCGAGGACACCCGCCGCACCCGGCTGCTGCTCGATCGCTACGGCGTGAGCGCGCACCTGGTCAGCTATCACGAGCACAACGAACACGCCCGATCCTCTGAGCTGGTGGGCCGAATGCAGGCCGGCGCGGTGGTGGCGCTGGTGTCCGATGCCGGAATGCCGCTCGTGTCCGACCCGGGATTCGTGCTGGTGCAGGCCTGCGTGGCTGCCGGGCTGGCGGTCGAGGTGTTGCCCGGGCCATCGGCGGCGCTGGCCGCGGTGGTGGCCAGCGCGCTGCCGTCGGATCGGTGGCGCTTCGCCGGCTTCCTGCCCCGCAAGCGGGCCGAGCTCGAGCGGGTTTTCGCCGGCCGGGAGACGCTCGTGGCCTTCGAGTCGCCTCGCCGGGTGGCCGGCTCCCTGGGCGTGCTGGCCTCGATCGATCCCGACCGGCCGGCCGTGGTCTGCCGCGAGTTGACCAAGATCCACGAGGAGGTGGTGCGGGGCCCCGCGGCCGAGCTGGCGGCGCGGTACGCGTCCGATCCGCCCCGGGGCGAAGTGGTGCTGGTGGTGGGCGGTGCCTCGACAGATGTGGACACGGCCGACACCGCTGTGGCCCTGGCGGCTGTGCGCCGGCTGGTCGAGGCCGGGGCCAAGCCGCGAGCAGCTGCCTCGGTGGTGGGCGAGCTCACCGGCCTAGCGCCGAATAGGCTCTATCGAGAGCTCACCCAGGGCTGATCGCCCGCGCCGTTCACCCGCGACCAGTGTCCTTCTACATCACCACCCCCATCTACTACGTCAACGCCCAACCCCACCTGGGTCACGCGTACACGACGATCGCCACCGACGTGCTGGCTCGTCACATGCGCCAGCGCGGGGAGGATGTGTTCTTCCTGACCGGTACCGACGAGCACGGGGAGCCGGTGGCCGACGCGGCGCATGCGCAGGGTCTAGAGCCCCGGGAGCTGGCTGACCGCAACGCTGAGCGCTTCAAGGCGCTCATGCCTCAGCTCGCCGTCTCAAACGACTTTTTCATCCGAACGTCCGACCCCGAGCACGAGGCTCGCGTCCAGGAGGTACTCCAGCGGGTCCACGACAACGGCCACGTGTACAAGGGCATCTACGAAGGGTGGTATTGCCCGCGCTGCGCCGACTTCAAGGTGGAGAACGAGATCCTCGAGGGCAACCTGTGTCCCATCCACGAGATCGAGCTCGTCCGCGAGCGGGAGGAGAACTGGTTCTTCCGGCTCTCGAGCTTCCAGGAGCCTCTCGAGCGTCTGTATCAGGAGCGGCCCGACTTCGTCATGCCGCCTCACCACTTCAACGAGGCACTTTCCTTCATCGACTCAGGCCTTCAGGACGTGTCGCTGTCGCGCGCCCACCTCCGCTGGGGCGTGACGGTGCCCTGGGACCCCGACCAGGTCTTCTACGTGTGGTTCGACGCGCTGCTCAACTACTACACGGCGCTCGGTTATGCCCGGCCCGGTGAGGACTTGACCTCGCGCTTTTGGCCGGCCACCTACCACATCATCGGCAAGGACATCCTGAAGTTCCACACGGTGTACTGGCCGGCAATGCTGATGGCGGCAGGGATCCGAGTCCCCCACCATGTCTTCGTCCACGGCTTCCTGCTCGGCGCGGACGGGCGCAAGATGAGCAAGTCGCTGGGCAACGTCCTGGACCCGTTCGAGGTCATGGACGAATTCGGGACCGACGCGCTTCGCTTCTACCTGATGCGAGACGTCCCGTTCGGTTACGACGGAGCGGTGGGAATCGAGGCGGTGAGGACTCGCTACGAGACTGAGCTGGCGAACGAGTTCGGCAACCTGGCCAGCCGAACGATCGCCATGGTCCAGCGCTACCGGGACGGCGTGGTGCCGGCCGTCGAGCGCGATCAGGAGCTGGATGCCGAGTTCGAGGGGCTCCCCCAGGAGGTGGCCGCCCTGATGGATCGAGCCGAGCCGACCCGGGCGCTGGACCACATCTGGCAGCGGGTCCGCAGACTGAACCGCTATGTCGAGGAGCGGGCGCCCTGGCGGCTGGCCCGCGACCCGGCGGATTCAGGCGAGCTTGACCAGACGCTGGCCTCGCTGGTGGAGGGCCTGCGCACAGTGAACGTGATGCTCGAGCCCTTCATCCCACAGACCACCGAAAAACTCAGGACCGCGCTGGGAGCCCCCGGCAGCACCGTGAGCCCGCTCGAGCCGCTCTTCCCGAAGCGGTGATCGACAGCCACACCCACCTAGAGCTCTGCGAACCGTCGGACGCCGAGCTGGTCGCGGCGGCGGTCGGAGAGGGCGTGACCCGCATGATCACCGTGGGGATCAACGGCGCCAGCTGTCGGGCCGCCCTTCAGGCCGCCGAGGCCTTCCCGCAGGTGTACGCAGCCATCGGGCGGCATCCGGGCGAGGCCACCGGGTTCGACGATGCCGACCTGGCCGAGCTGACGGCGCTGGCCGAGCACCCCAGGTGCGTGGCCATCGGGGAGACGGGACTTGACTACTACCGAGACCGCGCCCCGCGGTCCGACCAGCACCGGGCCTTTGCCGCCCAGATCGAGCTGGCCAGAGCGCTGGACAAGCCGCTGGTCATCCATACGCGAGCGGCGGAGGAGGACACGCTGCGGATGCTGCGGGATCACGCGGAGGGCCTCAACGTGATCCTGCACTGCTTCTCCATGGCCGATCACATCGAGGAGTGCCTCGCCCAGGACACGTGGTGGATCTCGTTCGCCGGCAACGTCACATATCCCAAGGCGGAGCCGCTGCGGACGGCCGCTCTTCGGGTGCCCGCCGGCCGGCTCCTGGTCGAGACCGACGCGCCCTTTCTCTCGCCCCAGGCGGTGCGTGGCCAACCCAATCAACCCGCGCATGTGGTGTACAC
>JBPYDM010000187.1:0-4185 GCA_051986255.1 Solirubrobacteraceae bacterium
TGAGGACGGCTTTTATCGGACCTCCAGCGATGTAGGACCCGTGGGGACACACCGCGTTCCAGTTGTGGGCCACTCCGGCGTTGTTGATCTGCGAGGCGGTGCACTTGGGGAACTTGCCCCCGTTGTACTGAAGCCCGTAGACCTTGGCCACGATCTTGGTCAGTGGCGCGGCGTTGTGATAGGGGTTGTTGTTGCCCTTGGCCGTCCACAGCTCGTGGAACCCGAGCGGGACCGGGTGCCTGGTGCTACCGGCAGTGTTGGGCGAGAACGTCTGCTTCGCGGTAAACGTGTCGAAGTTGCCCGCCGCATACGCCGCGGCGGCACCAGCCAGCACGGCCAAGGCCGTTCCGATGAGTATGAACCTTCTCAATTGAGTTCTCCTTTGATCGTCTCCGGTCCCAGTTCCGCATCCAGGTGGGATCTCCCCACCCGGCCCTGCCGGACCGGACAGGACCGCTGTGTCTACAACATCACATTTGCGTCACGGAAGTTGCACTAGGTGGGGAAATAGCTTGTTCTGGCCTGTAGTCGCGCGCCCCAGCCGGGCCTGGGCCCGGCACGGGGGCCCGCCCGGCCGCTTGGTGAAGTACGCCTTTTCGAGGATCTTGGCCAGATGCGGCTTGATGTCCGGTCCGATCGAGGGCTGCGGGTGGCTGGTGCACAGATACTGGCCGAAGACGGGCAGGCCCCGCAGCAGTTGCTCGTAGCCGCCCGGGATCATGTATGCACCGCTCCGGTTGGAGAAGGGCCGATTGAGATACGGGGTGAGCACCTCGGGGTTGATCGGGTTGGAGATGCGCACGGCGTGCGAGATCACGGTTCCGTTAGCCACGATGCCCTGGGTGCTGGCCGCGCCGTTGGCGAAGAACCCCGCGACCTCGCGGCGGAAGCTGTTGATGTAGTCGATCACGGGAATCACGCCGCCCAGATAGGGCTTGATCCGGCGAAGCAGCGGAACCGCGGCGGACAGGAACTGATCGAGCGCAGGGACCCCCTGCCGGGCCGCCTGGGTCAGCGGCCCCAGGTTGACCATCAGCGTGCGCAGCTCGGGGGCGGCGATGACCAGTTCCTTCAGCGCCGGATTGAGCTGGGCGACCGCGGGGCGCAGCTCATCGACCAGCGGCTTGCCCAGCCGCGCGAAGGACCCCAGCAGATCGATCGTGCTCCGAGTCTGGGCCAGGAAGGGCGGGAACGCCCGCACGGTGGCGGCGAGAGCTACGTCGCGAGCCGCCGTGGCCGCAAACGTGGCATCGGAGTTGCGGATGAAGCCCTGGAGCTCGCCCGGCGATTGGCTGAGCGCCGCGAAGACCGTGCCCGTGTCCCGCAGCAGCGTGCTGGTGGCCGCGCTGTCGCGGTTCAGGACCGAAAGCACCGCCTGCACGTGGGTGGCGAACGGGTAGAGCTCGGCAAACGCGGCGTTGAGATTCTCTCCTCGGTTCGTGAGGGCTTCCGCGCCCTGCTGCATCCAGACCTGGAAGGCATGGCGAGTCTTCGGATCGAACGTCGACAGGATCTGATCCAGCTGGACGGTCGGAGCGATCTGCCCCTGCGGCAGCGTGGATCCATCCCGGAGTTTGGGTCCGTACCGGGAGCCGGGAGTCAGCTCGACGTAGGTCTCCCCGAGCAGCGTCTTGGCCCGCAGCATGGCCCGGGTGTCGGCCGGCCGCGGCGCGTAGCGGGAGTCGATCTCCATCACGGCCCGGGTCAGTCCCGTGCTGTGGTCCAGGCCCACGCTTATCACCTTGCCCACGCTCACCCCCGAGATCCGCACATCCGCCTGAGTGCCCAGCTCCACGGCGTTGTTGAACTCGGCGTTGAGCACGTAACCCTGCGCCGCGAACGGAGTCGCGCCGCCAAAGGAGATCCAGAGGAATATGAGCAGGCCGATGCACGACCCGGCGAAGGCGATCATCGTCAGGATCCGTCCGGCGCTGGGGGCTTGCTTGTTCATCCCGCCGGCGGGGTGGGGCAGAGGGTTAGCCCGGGGACGGGGGTCGTGACGCCCGGAAGCTTGGTGTAATCCGGCGCGTTGAGGAGAGCGAGCCGGTTGGCGATCGACGGGTCTTGCTGTTTGATCGAGACCTCGAGCAGGTTGAGCACGCCACAGCTGCTCATGAACACGCCCTGGAGTGTCGGACCGTTGGCGTCCTGGAGCTTGGCCAGCGTGTCCACGTTGTGGGCCAGCCAGGACCCCCAGAACAGATAACTCTGAGCACTCCCACCAGGCTTGTAGGCCAGCGTGTTGAACAGTGTGTTCAGAACTCGGAACGACCGGCTTAGTGGCGGAGTGGCCCGGCTCAGGTCGATGGCGGCCTGGGTCAGAGGCCGGATCACCGGCTGCACGCCGACCACGAACGGGCGCACCTGATCGCGCAACACGGGCGTGGTGTCCCTGAACAGCGCTCGCGCAGCCACCAGGGCGGGGGCAAAGGCGTGGGCAAACGGGAGCAGCCGGCTGTTGGCCGAGCCCGAGGCCTGGGCGAACGAGACCAGCTTTGGGTTCGTCGCGATGGCCTGCTGCAGCGTGGACGGGAACAGGCTCAGCGCCTGCTCAAGCTGGGCGTCCTGGGAGGAGATCGCCTGGAAGTTGGTGTTGGACGAGTCGACCAGCGAGGCCAGCTGTCGGTTGACGTTGCCCAGTGCGCTGGTCACCTCGTTCAGGTTGTGAATCGAGCCGCGGATGTCCTGCTGGCGGGTGGCCAGCAGCGTGGCGAACGTCTTCGTGTCCCGGTTCAACGGGGCAAACCGCTTGAAGATCCCCCGCAGGTCCGCCACGGTGGCGGGAGTGGGAGCCGCGAGTGGTGTCGGGTAGTTGTTCTGGAACGCCTGGGCCCCGCCGGCCAGCAGAAGCAGAAGGTAGTCCCGTGTGTCGGCGTCGAGCGAGCTCAGGATCTGGCTGAAGTCGACGTCGGGGAGCGTCGCGCCCACGGTCAGAGAGCCGCCGTTGGGCACGGCTCCCGCGCTCGAGGTGCCGGGATCTAGCGCCAGATACATGTCCTTCAGAGGCGTGCGGGGACGGAGCAGGACGGTGGCGTTCTTGTAGATCGGGGCGTATTGCTCGTAGATGTTCATGGTGACCACCGCGTGGCCGTCCCGGACGCTGACCCCGCCCACCTGACCCACCGGAACTCCGGCGATATTGACCGTCTGCCCCTGGCCGGCCGTGACGGCGGCCGCGGAGGAGAACGGCACGTTCACGACGTAGTAGCTCTTGAACAGGGTGAAGGCGGGCTGGTGCAGCAAGATGTACCCGGTCACCAGGATCGCCCCGATGACCAGAGCCACGATGGCCAGGAAGTCCACCCGATGAATGCGGATGGCCCGCTTCACGGGGTGCCTCCGGTCTTTGCCGCATTCAGGTTGGCCGGCGGCTGCGTGTAGCAGGCCACGTTGCTCCGCTGGGGCGGCGCCGTGCCCGGCCAGGCGGGGCGGGTGGCCAGCGGGGGCAGCACGAAGTTCCCGTACAGCGGGCCTTGGGTCGGGAAGTTGCTGGTACTCAAGCGCTTGCTGCCGCCGCCGGCCAGCGTCCGGATGTAGCGGCCGTTGCCGTCGAAGTTCTGCGAGACGCCCGCCAGCCCCACCGAGCCCTGGAACAGCTCCTGGTACAGCCTGACTCCGGTGGTCACCGGAGGATCCTGGACCTTCTCGTTCCCCGTGGGTACGAGGGTGTGGCTAAAGCAGCGGGCCAGATTGTCGGCCTGGACGATGAACTCCTTGGTGGCGTTCAGCGACGCGGCGGTCTTCTGTACCGCCGGCCTGAGCAACGCCACGAGGTTGCCCAGTTCCGACGGCGAGAACAGCGCGGTGGCCTGGGCAAGCCACGGCAGCCCCGCGTCGATCGTCGGGCCCAGTTGCTCGATGCCGGGCAGGATGGCCCGAGCGAACGCCTGGGTGGGCGGGAAGGACCGGTTCAGGGGTCCCAGCGTCTGGTCGGTGCTGACCAGCCAGGGCGGGAGCAGCGCGATCGTGTTGCTCAGATCCTGTTGACGGGCCGCCAGCGCAGCCAGCGTCTGGTTGAAGTGGGTGACAAATGCGGGAAGCTGGCTGCCGGTCGTGGCCAGGCCGCGGAAAACCTCCTCGTTGCCCTTCACGGCGCCGGAGAGGTCGTGAGGCTGGATGCCCAGCAGTGCCTCGTTCACGATGGCCGAGGCCTCGAACGCGTCCGCCGAGTACTTGAGGGACAGG
>JBPYDM010000188.1:0-2033 GCA_051986255.1 Solirubrobacteraceae bacterium
CCCCCTTGACGCAGCCGTTCCTTGCTCATCCGGGCCGATCGTGGCACACCGGACGCCCGGACCCGACCAGGGCGCGAATTTACCGGGTCGCGGGGGAATTCCCGGGTGCGTGGTGCGCCCCAGGCCTGGCCAGCGGGATAGCGATTTTCGGGGTCAGCTGGCGGTTTCCCCGCATATTGCGGGGTCGAGTTATCCGGATGTACAGGACGCTGTCGCGTTTCCTAGACCCGAGGCCATGGCTGCTTGTCCCCACGAGCCCCAGACTGGGACGCGTCAATAAACGTCATGAGGACTGGCCACCGTGGAACGGTGGCTTTGTGCGTAGGCGTATCGACCCAACCGGACAAGGAGATCAATGCCACTCGAAGCACCTCACTGGTTGAGCGCGGGGGACACCTCGTGGCAGATGACCGCGGCCACGCTCGTAGGGCTGATGAGCATTCCGGGGCTCGCGGTCCTGTACGGCGGTGTGATGCAGAAGCGCTGGTCGATCAACAGCATGATCCTGACCTTCGCCACGTTCGCCGTGGTGCTGGTGGTGTGGGTGGTCTGGGGATTCAAGATGGGGTTCGGCACGCCCTGGCGCGGGCTTTCGCATTCGGGCTTCTTCGGAAACTTCATCGGCCACCCTGGCCCAGTGCTCTCGCACTCTGAGCTGCAGGGCCAGAGCAACATCCCACTACTCGGGTCTCAGGCGTTCCCGAAATCGGCCCTCGTCTACTTCCAGTTTGTGTTCGCCGCGATCACGCCGATCCTGGCGCTTGGCTCGGTGCTGGGGCGGGTGAATTTCAAGGCCTGGCTGCCCTTCTGCGCGCTCTGGATCACGTGCGTCTACTGCGTGGACGCGTTTCTGATCTGGGGTGGCGGGTTCTTCGCTCAGCACGGTGCGGTGGACTTCTCCGGTGGGTATGTGATTCACCTCTCGGCTGGTGTCGCCGGCTTCGTGGCGGCGGCGGTGATCGGGCCACGCCTCCAGCGCGACCGCGAGATCGACGCTCCGAACAATGTCGCCATGGTGGCCGTGGGCGCTGGTCTGCTGTGGCTGGGTTGGAACGGCTTCAACGGCGGTGACCCGTACGCGTCCAACATGGCGGCAAGCGCGGCGATCCTCAACACCAACCTGTGCACGGCGGTGGCCTTCCTGGTATGGGTGGGCTGGGACTACCTCACCGGCCGCAAGCCGGGCCTGATCTCAGGCGTCAACGGAATGATCACCGGCCTGGTGGCCATCACGCCGGCGGCTGGGTACGTGAACGGCTGGGGTGCGATCGCCATGGGCGTGATCGCCTCGACGCTCGTGTACTTCGCCCTCAACTACCTGAGCAGGCTGCGGCCCTTCCGGAAGGTGGATGACACGCTGGGCGTGGTCTACACGCACGGCTTCGCCGGTCTGGCGGGCGGCCTGCTCGTCGGCATCTTCGCCGATCCAGGGATGGCTCTGTTCTACAAGACGAGCAAGCACGGGCTGATCGCCGCCGGCACGGCGACCGGCGTGATCCACGGCAATTGGACGCTGCTCAAGTGGCAGTTCTTCGCCGCGCTGTTCGTGATCGGCTGGACCGCGCTGGTCACGTTCGTCCTGCTCAAGCTGGTCGGGCTGTTCATCCCGTTGCGGATGACCACCCAGAACATGGAGATCGGCGACGTGGCCGAGCACGGGCACGAGGTGTACCCGTCCGACGTCCCGTCACTGGGCTTCCCGAACGGCATGCCGGAGCGAGTGCCCGAGACCGCGCCGGCTCCATCGGCGATCTAGGCCGTCTTCTCCCTCGACGCCGGGGAGCTTTCGAGCTCCCCGGCTTTGGGGGGGTGTGTGGCGGCCGTCGCGACGGCGCGGCGGGGTGTGGCGTCACAAAGCGCCCCGTCGTGCCGGAGCTTCGTGCCATTGGTAGCGCCATAGCGGTGCAGCGTCACTCAGCGCCGCAAGCCGCGCGGGCTTTGTTACGCCACACGGCATCCCCGACGCGGATGCGAGCCAGATTACGGCGGCAACCACGTCTGACGCCAAGCGGGCACGACGAGGTGGTGCTCGG
>JBPYDM010000189.1:0-13816 GCA_051986255.1 Solirubrobacteraceae bacterium
AAGTTCACCGTCGTGGCGGGCGACTGGCTGCCGGGCGGTGACGAGTTGACGCCGACCATGAAGCTCAAGCGCAAGCCGATCGCCGAGAAGTACGCCGGCGAGATCGAGACCATGTACTCGGGCTGACTCACGCTATGACGCCGGTGGGACGCTGTATTGCTCATCGGTGACGTGGTCAGCCCAGGTGACAACACTGCCGTTCTCGTCGGCTTCCTGGATGGCGATGTGAGCCATGAAGCGACTGGGAGCGGCGCCGTGCCAGTGCTTCTCACCAGGCTCGAAGTAGACGCGGTCGCCTGGCTTGATCTCTTCCACCGGTCCGCTCTCATGCTGGCACCGCCCGACGCCTTCCGTGACGTAGATGGTCTGGCCGTGGGGGTGCGTGTGCCAGGCGGTGCGTGAGCCGGGAGTGAAGTGGACAAGCGCGGCGGCGGCGCGGGCGGTGGCGAGCGGAGCGGCGATCGCGTCGATAAAGACCGAGCCGGTGAACCAGTCGCTGGGTCCGCGGTTGGTGTCGAGGGAGTTCCGAGTGAGCTGCATGGTGTCTCCTGTGTTGGTTGGCGACGATCCCTGCGAACCTTGTCAACCCGAGGCCGCGTGTCGCCGCCGGGCTCGGCGATCTACCCTGGCCCGGCCACGTGACGCATAGACCCACACACAAGGAGGCACTGTGATGCCCGAGCACAGGATCGGCACCCAGGAGGAGTGGCAGGTGGAGCGGGACGATCTGCTTAGGGAGGAGAAGGAGCTCACCCGCCGCAGCGACGAGCTCGCCAGGAAGAGACGCGAGCTGCCCTGGGTCCCGGTGCAGCGCGACTACCGGTTCGAGACCGAGGACGGGACCAAGACGCTTGCCGAGCTCTTCGACGGACGCTCCCAACTCGTCGTCTACCACTTCATGTTCGGGCCGCCGTACACGGCGGGCTGCCCCGTCTGCTCCTCGATTGCGGATACGCTCGCGCCGCAGGTGCCCCATTTGAAGGCCAGGGACACGGGCCTGCTGCTCGCCTCCCGTGCGCCGCTCGAGAAGCTCTTGGCCTACAGGGAACGGATGGGCTGGGGCATCGCCTGGGCCTCGACGATTGGGAACGACTTCAACCGTGACCTCGGCTTCCTCTACACCGAGGAGGAGCTGAAGCCGTTCCTTGAAGGGGAGATGCCGCTGACCGTCGAACAGAACGCGCGTATGTGCGGGACGGACGCGCTGGGATACGTGACCGAGGGACCGGGCCTGAGCACATATGCCCTATCCGACGGGACGGTGTACCGGACGTATGTGGCGACCGCCCGCGGCCTCGAGCCCGCGATGGCCTACTACGGACTGCTCGACCGCACGCCCCAGGGGCGCGCCGAGAGTGCCACCGAGCCACTGTGGGTGCGACGCCACGACGAGTACTAGAAGCGTCTCCGCGCTTGCTAGGAGCGAGCGCTGCTCGGGCCGAACGCGGCGCGAGCCGAGGAGAACCCCAGTCTCGACCTGCCCATGAATCCGTAGGTGCCCTGTTCGAGTAGCTCCTGCGCTGCCTCGACCAGGGCGCCCAGGCCGGTGAACGCAAACGCCCCGCCCACGGAGATCCGGCTCACCCCAAGCGCCGCGAGTTCTGCGACGGGGGGAGCGCCGGGTGCCAGCACGCTCACCGGCACCTGAACGGCCTCAACGATGCGTCCGATGCCCTCCCGGTCGCGCACGCCGGGTGCGAACACCACGTCAGCACCTGCCTCCTGGAAGGCGACCAACCTGCGGATTGTGTCGTCGAGATCGACGCGTCCGTGGAGGTGATTCTCGGCGCGAGCCGTGAGCACGAACTGCTTCTCGGCTGCCTCCGCGGCGGCTCGGACGCGCTCGACGGCCAGCTCAAATCCGTAGATCGGATTTGACTCGTCCCCGGTGAAGTCCTCTACCGAGCCGCCGGCCAGCCCGACGCCGCGCGCCTGTCGGATCGTCTCGGCGACGGCGGCCGGTTCGGCGGCGAAGCAATTCTCAAGGTCGGCAGAGACCGGCAGCCCAGTGGCGTCGACGATGCTCGCCGCATGAGTCAGCGCTTCCTCGCGAGTTACCGAGCCATCGAGGCGGCCCAGCGTCGCAGCAAACCCGCTGCTCGTCGTAGCGAGCGCCTGGAACCCGAGATGCTCGAGGATCCTCGTGGACCCCACGTCCCACACATTGGGCATCAGCAGTGGAGCGCCCGCGCGATGGAGCTCCAGAAACCTGACGGCCTTGGTGTCAGACATCCTGGCGGTAAGTGTCTCGTACCCTCAAAAATCCTGCCGGCCCGCCAGCCGCACCGAGGCCTCGGGCCGGGGGAGCTGGTGGAGCGCCACTCGCCCGGATCGAGCGCCAGACCAGTTCGATCGGATGATGGATGGGGAGTGGGTGGCCAAGCAGGCGCAGGTGGTAGTCAAGCTGGGCGGCGCAGCCGGGATTGGCCGAGGCGATCGCGCCGGCTCCCGTTTCCAGGAGATGATTTGCCTTGCGCCGTCCCAGCTCGGCCGCGGCCTCGGGCTGGAGGAGGTTGTACACCCCAGCCGACCCGCAGCAGATCGCGGACTCCACCGGCACCTCGACCAGCTCGAGCTCCGGGATCGCCTCCAACAGCGCTCGAGGCTCCTGGCGTACGCCCTGGGCATGGCCCAGGTGGCAGGCGTCGTGGTAGACCACGCGCAGCCGCAGCGCGCCCCGGGGCGCCACCGGTTCGAGCGAACCCAGCAGCTCCGTGACGTCCCGCACACGCTCTGCGAACCGGTGCGCCGGCTCGGTCTCGAGCAGGTCGCCGTACTCCTTCATGGCCGAGCCGCATCCGGCGGCATTGACCACCACATGGTCGACCTCCAAGCGCTCGAACTCGGCGATGGTGGCCCGTGCCCGAGCCGCGGCCGCCCGCTCCTCGCCGGCGTGGAACTCAAGCGCCCCGCAGCATCCCGCCTGGCGGGGCGCGACCACGTCGAAGCCCTCGGCCGACAGAACGCTGATGGTGGCCCGGTGGACCTCGGGGTAGAAGACTCGCTGGACGCACCCGAGGAGCAGCCCGATGCGCCCTCGGGACCTTCCCGCCGCGGGAGTGTGCTCGGGGAAGCGCCAGCGCCGGAGCGTCCCGGCGGAGCTGCGGGGGGCGACCCGCACCGCCTGTCCCGGGCGCCCGGGTAGCCGGTCCAGCCCCAGGCGCCGGGAAACACCGAGGAGCGGCGCCAGCAGCCGCAGGCGCACCGGGTGCGGGAGAGTGCCGAACAAAAGGCCCCGAAACGCCCTCTCGGCCGCCGGGCGGCGATAGTGGCGCTCGACCTGCGGGCGGACCCGCTCGATCAACCGGTCGTACTGGACGCCGGATGGACAGGCGGTGACGCAGGCCATGCAGCCCAGGCAGCGATCGAAGTGGGTGACCATCCGCTCGGAGAGCTCGCCCTGCTCGGAGAGTCCCTCGCCGGCCAGCACTATTCGCCCGCGGGGCGAATCGGCCTCATTGGCCCACAGGACATACGTAGGGCAGGTATCCAGACAGAAGCCGCAGTGGACGCAGCTGTCGATCACCGACTGCTCGGGGAGGCGGTGCGCGTCGAAGGCCGGCACTCTCAGATCCCCCCGACGAACAGGCCCGGGTTGCACGTCCCGGTGGGGTCAAAGCGCGCCTTGACTCGCTGCATCAGCTTCTGGCTCGTCTCGGGCAGATCGCTGCCCCAAGGATCCATCCGGGCCCGGACCGCGTCGGGAGCGTCGAGCAGGGTCCAGCTGGACCGCCCGGGCAGGGCGCAGAGCAGCCGCGCCAGAGCATCCGGGTCGACCTGGAGATAGCAGAGTCCGAGTGCGGCCCGCCCCACAGCGCGGGCGGAGCAGGACCGAACCGCCTCCAGCAGGTCGCCTAGGCGGCTCGGACGAGCGGCCACCCGCACCGCCGCCCAGTCGGGCACCTGCGCCCGCTGCCCGGCCCGCTGGCTCTCCCAGAGGGACCGGTCGTCGCCCACGACCTCGATCGAGTCGAGTTCGAGCTCGCCCATCAGCCGGGCCACTCGGTGCGCCCGGGCTCCGGCCTGCGCCCCGCCACACTGGGCCAGGACCGCACCCCGTCCGTCGTTGAAGCTGAAGTCGAGCGCCTCCAGCTCGAGCGGTGCCCCGGCCAGGCCCAGCGCCGCTCGAGCCAGGACGGCCGGGTCGTCACTGGCTCCTTGGGCGGTGGCGGTGGCGGCCGGCTGGGGATGGAGGCGGAGGTTGGCCGAGGCGATCAGCCCGAGCGTCCCGAACGAGCCGCAGAACAGCTTCGCCAGGTCATACCCGGCCACGTTCTTGATCACGTGGCCGCCCGACCTGGCCACCGTCCCGTCGCTCAGCACGACGGTCATGCCGAGGACCAAGTCGCGGGGCGCTCCGTAGCGGTGGCGCAGCGGCCCGGAGTCGCCGGTGGCCAGTATCCCGCCCAGCGTAGCCTGACTTTCGGAGCCCAGCCAGGGATCGAGGGCCAACATCTGCCCCGCGTCGGCAAATTTCTCCTGGGCTCGGCCGAGCGGCACCCCGGGCTGCAGTACCGCCGTCAGGTCGCCCGCGTTGTGCTCGACCACCTCATCCAAGCCCGTCGTGTCCAGCTCAAGCCCGGGCACCTCGACGGCCGCCCCCCAGCTCTGCTTGGTCCGGGCACCCACTATCCGGACTACCTGTCCGGCGCGAGCCGCGGCGGCCAGGGCTTCCCGAGCGTCCTGGAGCGTGTTCGGGCAAACGTGCTGGGCCATCTAGTACCGCGTGGCTACCCCGGCTCTTTCCAGCGGGTGTTCCCGATAGGGCCCCGGGACCTCGCCACATAGCCGGGGCGTGGGCATCACCTTGCCGGGGTTGGCCAGGCCGTGAGGATCAAACGCGCACCGCAGCCGCTGGAAGGCCTCCAGGTCGGGCTCGGAGAACATGCTTGGCATGTAGGCCTTCTTGTCCACGCCGACGCCGTGCTCACCGGTGATGGAGCCCCCGGCGTCGACGCAGGCCTTGACGATCAGCCCGGCCAGCTCCTCGGCCCGCTCGGGCTCCCCGGGCCGGGCCGAGTCGTAGCACACGAGCGGGTGCAGGTTGCCGTCCCCGGCGTGGAAGACATTCGCCACCTGGAGCTCGTACTCGCCCGCCAGCTGCTCGATGCGCCGCAGCACCTCGGGCAGCCGGGTCCGTGGGATGACGCCGTCCTGGACGAAGTAAGCCGGGGCGATCCGGCCCATGGCGGCAAAGGCCGCCTTGCGCGCGCGCCACATGACTTCGCGTTCCTGGTCGCTGCCGGCAGTACGCACCTCCAGGCTGCCGGCCCGGTCCAGGAGTCCAAGCACGTGCTCCATCCGGGTGTCGCATTCGTCCTCGGGCCCGTCCAACTCGACAAGCAGGGCGGCGCCGGCATCGGTGCGGTACCCGGCGTGGGCGGTCTGCTCGGCGGCCTGGATCGAAAGCCGGTCCATCATCTCGATCGCCCCGGGGACGATTCCCGCGGCCACGATCGCGCTCACGGCCTCGCCGGCGCCGCCCGTGTCCTCGAAGAAGGCCACCAGGGTCCGCACTGCCTCCGGCTTTGGGATGACCCGAAGGGCGATCCGGGTGGCCACGCCCAGCGTCCCCTCGGAGCCCACGAACGCTCCCAGTAGGTCGTATCCCGGCAGGTCGCGCCCCAGTTCGACCGTGCTGCCGTCGCTCAGCACCACCTCCAGCCCCACGACGTAGTTCGTGGTGAACCCATATTTGAAGCAATGGGCGCCGCCGGAGTTCTCGGCGATGTTGCCTCCGATCGAGCACACGACCTGGCTGGAGGGATCGGGCGGGTAAAAGTGGGTCGGGGCCACCGCTCGGGACACCGCCAGGTTGGTCACGCCCGGCTCCACCACCACCCGGGCGTCCTCCAGGTCCACGGACAGGATCCGGCGCAGCCGGGCCAGGACGATCAGGACACCTTCGGCCACCGGCAGCGCGCCACCGGACAGGCCAGTCCCGGATCCGCGAGCTACCCACGGCACCCGCGCCTCGAAGCAGGTCCTGACCACGTCCCGCACCTGCTCAGCGGTTCCGGGCAACACCGCGGCCAGGGGGATCTGGCGATACTGGGCCAGGCCATCGGACCTGTAGGTGGCCAGGTCGTCCCGCTGGGTCAGGACATGTTCACGACCGCAGATGTCCTCGAACCGGCGGATCAGCGATGCGGCTGGGGCCATGGCCGCAGTATCGCGCGATAGCCCGGACTAGGAGCGGCGTCGGGCTGGGACCGGTCCGTCTACTGGATCGGGAAGTGACCATGCTCGTGCGTGGGCTGTGAGAGCTTGAGCGTCACCGGATAAAGATAGAAGGCGAGCGAGGCCTCTCTACACTCAGGGCATGGCCTCTGAACGCCAGATCAGCGTTGGCGGGGTGCTCATCGGCGGGGGTGCCCCGGTGGTCGTCCAGACGATGACCAAGACCGAGACCGCCGACCTGGCCGCCACCCTGGGCCAGATACGGCGCGTGGTGGACGCCGGGGCGGACCTGGTCCGGGTGGCCGTGCCCCGGGAGAAGGATGCGGAGGCACTGAAGACGATCGTGCGCGAGTCGCCGATCCCGGTGATCGCCGATATCCATTTCAACTACACGCTGGCGCTGAAGGCGCTGGACGCGGGCGCTCATTGCGTGCGCCTGAACCCGGGCAACATCGGGGGGCCGGACAAGGTCGCCCAGGTCGTGGCCCGGGCCCAGGAGCTGGGCACGCCGCTGCGTATCGGCGTCAACTCGGGGTCGCTGCCGGCGCACCTGCGTGAGCTCGAGTTCACCAACCCGGTGGAGGCGCTGGTCGCGGCTGCGCTGGGTTTCGTCGAGCTGATGGAGAGTCTCGACTTCACCAACTTCAAGGTGTCGATGAAGTCGACCAGCGTCCCCAACACGATCGCCTCCAACCGCCTTCTGGCCGGGAAGATTTCCTACCCGTTGCACCTGGGGATCACCGAGGCCGGGACCAAGTGGTCGGGATCGCTGAAATCCGCCGTGGGCTTGGGCACGCTCCTGGCCGACGGCATCGGGGACACGATCCGCATCTCGCTCTCCACCTTCCACGCCGAGGAGGAGGTCAAGGTGGCCTGGGAGATCCTCAAGGCGCTCAAGTTGCGTGAGCGCGGTCCAGTACTCATCGCCTGTCCCACCTGCGGGCGCCTCCAGTTCGACATGGACACAGTCGTGGCCGAGATCGAGCGCCGGCTCGAGGCGTACGACGACCCGGTCGAGGTGTCGGTCCTGGGCTGTGCCGTGAACGGCATCGGAGAGGCCCGGCACGCCGACTTCGGCATCACGGGCGCCAAGGACGCGGGCGCGATCTACTCGAAGGGCAAGATGCTGCGCAAGGTCCGGACCGAGGACCTCGTCGACGAGCTGTTCGCCGAGATCGACAAGTACTACGCGGCCGGCAAGCGCGTCGTTCGCGACGAGCGGGCCGCCGCCGAAGCCGAGCAGTGGCTGGCCGAGAACGAGGACACGAGCGCGATGACGCCTGAGCGCATGGCCGCGCTCGAGGCCGAGGCGGCGGAGGCCGAGGCCTCGGGGAACGGTGGGTCAGCCGGTGTCGCCACTCATTCAGCCCGGCTCGACGAAGAGCTCTCGCCGGTCGCAGGGCGAAGGTTTACGCGGGGTTAGGCCCCGTTCCGCGCGAGCTTCCTCGCTGCGCTCAGGTGATGTCGTTTCGATCGGTCGAGGCAGGCGGACAGCTGATGCCGGCGATCGACTGAATAACCGGATCAGTTCATCGAGAGCCTGCAACGACCATCTCCCGGCAGTGCCGTAGACAGCCCAACCGCCCCCGGGCTTTCGACGCGTTGGGCTGTCGACCGCCGTGGGAGCGGTCGCCGTCCCAACCGGTCCCGCTGTCGGTAATGGTTGGGCTGTTTCCGGCGAGAGATAATGGCGGGCCTAACCAAGTGAGAAGCCCCGCCGACTTCGACGGGGCTCGATGACCAATAGGGACATCCCGTAGCCGTCACGGGACGTCAAGGGGTTAGCCCGAGGCCGCTTGGAAGCCCTCGGCCACCTTGGGCCAGTTGACCGTGTTCCACCAGGCGTCGATGTAGTCGGGCCGCCTGTTCTGGTACTTCAGGTAGTAGGCGTGCTCCCAGACGTCAACGCCCAAAAGCGGCGTCTTGCCCTGGCTGATCGGGCTGTCCTGGTTAGGGGTGGACGCGATGGCCAGGCCCGAGCCGTCGTGCACCAGCCAGGCCCACCCTGACCCGAACTGGCCCACACCTGCCGCCTTGAGCTTGCTCTTGAACTCGTCGACAGACCCGAACGCTGAGTCGATGGCCTGGCGCAGCGCGCCACCGGGCTCGCCGCCGCCGTCGGGCGACATCCACACCCAGAACAGCGAGTGGTTGTAATGGCCGCCGGCGTTGTTGCGAACCTTGGCCCGCTTGTCCTCGGGGATCGAGTCGAGGTTCTGCAGAACCTCCTCCACGGGCTTGTCGGCCCACTCGGTGCCCGCGAGCGCATCGTTGGCATTGGTCACATACGCCTGATGATGCTTGTCGTGGTGCAGGTGCATCGTCTCCTCATCGATGTGAGGCTCGAGGGCGTCGTAGTCGTAGGGCAGAGGCGGAACTTCGTACGGCATGGGCTGCTCCTTTCCTTGGACGTGAGTTCAATCTCTTCTATCACTCCATGGGTAGGCTTGGCCCCGAATGCCCCGCCTATCCACCTACTTCCTACCCACCGAGCGTGAGCCCCCCGCCGATGCCGAGGCGGTCAGCCACATCCTGATGGTGCGCGCCGGGCTGATCCGGCAGGTCGGTTCGGGGCTCTGGAGCTGGCTCCCGGCGGGCTGGCGGGTGCACCAGCGGATCGTCCAGATCGTGCGCGAGGAGATGAACGCCATCGGGGGTGAGGAGATGCTGATGCCGGTTCTGCACCCGGCCGAGCCCTGGCGTCGCACGGGCCGGTACGGAATCGACGAGCTGTTCAAGCTCCAGGACCGCCGGGGAGCGGACATGGTGTTGGCCATGACCCACGAGGAGATCGTGACCCAGCACGTGGCGGCGGCGGTCCGCTCCTACCGCGACCTCCCGCTGATCCTCTACCACTTCCAGGTCAAGGAGCGAGACGAGCCCCGGCCCCGGGCCGGGGTCCTGCGCACCCGGGAATTCATCATGAAGGACTCATACACCTTCGACCGCGACGCGGAGGGGCTCGAGGCTGGCTACCAGAAGCACGTCGTGGCCTACGACCGGATCATGGACCGCTGCGGCCTGGAGTGGTACCGGGTGGAGGCCGACGTCGGGATGATGGGCGGATCCGGAGCGCATGAGTACATGGCTCCCGCCGCGGCGGGCGAGAACGACGTGGCCTTGGCCCCGGGCTATGCCGCGAACGTCGAAGTGGCCAGCGCCGAGGCCCAGCCCGTATCGCTGCCGCCTGACCTGGATCACCCGGAGAGGGTCGACACCCCGGCGCTGACCACGGTCGAAGACGTCTCCCGCGAGCTGGGGGTGCCGGCCGGTGCGCTGCTCAAGGCTTACCCCGTGATCGTCGACCAGGAAGCGATGAAGCTCGTCGTCGTGCGGGGGGATCATCGCGTCAACGACGTGAAGCTGCGGCTGGCTCTGAAGGGCGACTTCCGGCCCGCCCATCCTGACGAGGTGGCCGAGCGCCTGGGCCCGCCGGGGTTCATCGGGCCCGTGGGCGCGCAGATGGACATCCTCCTGGACCAGGCGGTGCAGCCGGGCGGCTATGTCACCGGGGCCAACGAGGCCGACGCCCACTTGCGCGGCGTGGAGCCCGGGCGCGACTTCCCGTTCCAGAACGTGGACGTGCGTACAGTGCTCGCTGGCGATACCGTCAATGGGGCGCCGATCCGGATCGAGCCGGCGATCGAGGTGGGCAACATCTTCAAACTGGGGACCCGTTACTCCGAGCCCCTCCAAGCCACCTATTTGGACGAGTCAGGGCGCGAGCAGCTGATCTGGATGGGTTCCTACGGGTTTGGACCTGCCCGGGCCGCAGCCGCGGCCGTGGAGCAGTACGCCGACGAGAACGGCATCTCGTGGCCGCGCTCGATGGCGCCCTTCGACGTTGAGCTGGTCGTGCTGGGCAAGGAGGGCGGCCGGGAGCGCTCCGTGGCCGACGAGCTCTACGGCGAGCTGTGCGCCGCCGGCCTGAAGACCTTGTACGACGATCGCGACGCTAATCCGGGCGAGAAGTTCGCCGACGCCGAGCTCGTGGGGTGCCCGGTGCGGGTCACGGTCGGGCCCCGCGGACTGGCCTCGGGGCAAGTGGAGGTCCAGATCAGGCGGGGGCGCCAGGTGCAGGAGATCCCTCTGGACGGGGCGGCGGAGGCGATCGCCCGGATCTGGCGGGAGCTTCCCTGAGCGGGCCACGCCACCCGGGGTTTCCGGATGACCTCTAAGCAGCGGCTCTTCGGCATCGACCGCTCGGGACCTCCGCCGGCGGCGACGCTGTCCGGGGCTCCGCTGCATCCCTGGACGCTGCCCAACCTGATCGGCTACGCCCGCCTGGCCGGTATCCCGGTTTTTCTCACGCTGGCCCTCTCCAGCTCGGATGGTCAGAGCGTGGCGGCCGCGGTCCTATACGCCGTGATCGGATGGAGCGACTACCTGGACGGTTTCGCGGCCAGGCTGACGGGCCAGTACAGCCGACTCGGCGCGCTGCTCGACCCGGTCATCGATCGGCTCCTGGTGCTCTCCGGCGTGGCCGTGTGCTGGCGGTTCGAACTCCTGCCTCGCTGGGCCCTGGCCCTCGTGATAGCCCGCGAGGTGTTCGTGCTCATCCTGAGCCGGTACGGACTCCGCCACGGGGTTGAGCTGGAGATCAACTGGTTCGGCCGGCTGGGCGTGGCTCCGACGATGGGCGCCCCATTCTTCGCCATGCTGGGGCTCCATACGGTGGCCCTCATCATGCTCTACTGCGGCCTCGCCCTGGCTCTGGCGGCCACCATCCTGTACGTGCGGCGGGGATGGAGCCAGCTGGATGAACGCAAACTCTCAAGCTGAGCTTGACCCTCGTCTCGGGGCGGTTATACTGCCCCGACGCGCAGACGAAGTCCCCAGGGGAGGACCCTGATCGAATGTCTACGGGGAGGATCTGATCTACATGGACACGTTTCCAGATCTCGGCTCGCTCACAGATCAGGAGCTAAAGGAGCTGATCAAACAGCTCACCGAGGATGAGATGGAGATCTCCTACAAGCGTCGGATCCTCCACGGGAAGATCGATATTCTGCGCGCCGAGCTGGTGAACCGCCTGCGCAAGAAGGACGAGAGCGGGGAACTGGTCATCACCGGCGCCGATGTCCAGCAGCTGACCGACATCCTCGCGGGCCGCGTGCCGGCCGGCGAAGGGGACTAGCCCCGCCATCGGTGACCCTGCACTGCCCCGAGTGCGGCTTCACCAACAGCGAGGGCGCTAACTACTGCCAGCGCTGCGGGGCGTTCTTGGGCCAGCCTGAGGCGCCATCAGGAGCCACCACGGCGGCTTATAAGGTCGGGGAGACGGGAGAGATCGAGGAGCTCGAATTGGAAGACGCAGCGGCCGGAGGGGCGGCACTGGTGATCCGCTCGGGCGGTGGCCGTGCCGGGGAGAGCTTCGCCCTGCACGGAGAGCGAATGACCATCGGCCGGCGCCAGGACAGCGACGTGTTTCTGGACGACGTGACCGTCTCCCGCGATCACGCCATCCTGGTCCGGCGGGGGGAGGACTACCACCTGGATGACTGTGGCTCGCTCAACGGCACCTACGTCAACCGGCAGCGGATCGAATCCCACCGGCTGACGGATGGTGACGAGGTCCAGGTGGGCAAGTACAAGCTGGCCTACTTCAGCCACTGATGAGCACCTCCGAGACCAGCATCCCTGAGGTCCCGCTCCCCGACGCCGAGGGTCCCGTCGCCCAGCCGGTGGAGTCCGGCCAGGCCCGCCAGAAGCCGGTAACGATCGGGGCGGTGTGCAAGGCGCTCGAGCACGAGTTCCCCGACATCTCCATCTCCAAGATCCGCTACCTGGAGGACCAGAAGCTGCTCTCGCCCCGGCGGACTCAGGGCGGATACCGGCTCTACACCGCCGCGGACATCCAGCGGCTACGCACGATTCTGCGCCTGCAGCGAGACGAGTTTTTGCCCCTCAGGGTGATCCGCCAGGAGCTGGCGGCGGGCCGGACCGAGCAGGAGGTGGCTCCCATGGGAGAGGCCAGATCGATGCGCCGGGCGATGGTCAGCGCGCGGGATTCCGGGGCGCTGTACACGCTGGAGGAGGTGTGCGAGGACACCGGAGCCGACGTCTCTCTGGTGCGCGAGCTGGTCGACTTCGGGGTGATCAAGGGGGACGCACGCGGCGGGACGCGGTACTTCGAGGAGACCGAGCGGGAGATCGTCCGCGCCGTCTCCGAGCTGGCCCGCTACGGCGTGGGCGGGCGCAACCTGCGGGTGTTCCGCAGCTCGGCTGACCGCGAGGCCCAGCTCCTTCAGAGCATCCTGGCCCCGGCGCTGCGCTCGCGCAATCCGGAGCGGCGCAAGGAGGCCATCGAGGCCCTGGAGAACCTGGCCTCGGTGACCACGCACCTGAAGCACCTGCTCCTAATCCGCGATCTACGCAAGATCGCCAAGTAGCCACACCTCGGTGAACCCGGAGGTCTCCCACCTGCGCGCGCTGGTCCGTGACATCCCCGACTTCCCAAGCCGTGGGATCGTGTTCAAGGACATCACCCCGCTGCTCCTCGATCCCGTCGGCCTGGACGCTGCGGTGGAGGGGCTGGCCGAGCGCTCGCGGCCCCTGGAGGTCGAGTACGTGGTGGCACCCGAGGCCCGTGGCTTCATCCTGGGGGCGGCCCTGGCCCGCGAGCTGCGCGCGGGATTCGTGCCAGCGCGGCGGCCCGGGAAGCTGCCCCAGGAAACCGTCAGGGCGCAGTACTCGCTGGAGTACGGCATCAATGCCCTCGAGGTCCACGCCGACGCACTCTCGGGCGGGGCGCGCGTGCTGGTGCACGATGACCTGCTGGCCACCGGCGGAACGGCTCGAGCCCTGTGCGAGCTGGTGGAAGACCTGGGGGCGGAGGTGGTGGCCTGCGCCTTTCTGATCGAACTGAGCTTTCTGGACGGACGCGAGCAGCTGGCTCCGCGTGAAGTTCTGACGCTGATCGACTACCCGCGCTGATGCCCACCGCACGCCGCAGCCGAAGGCTCTCCGCATCCCCGGAGATGGTCTGGGATGTGGTGGGGGACCCTCATCACATGGCGCGCTGGTGGCCGGACGTGCGCCGCATCGAAGGTGTCTCGGAGGACCGCTTCACGCAGGTGTTCATGACCCAGAAGGGCCGGATGGTTCGGGCCGACCAGTACGTGCTCGAGGTCGCACCGCCGGTTCCCGGGGGGGACCCGCTAGCTCGCATCAGCTGGGCGCAGGAGATCGAGGGGACCCCGTTCGAGCGGGTTCTGGAGGAGTCCGTGACCGAGGTGGTGCTTGAGGGAGCTGAGGGCGGGACTCTGGTGACCATCGCCCAGTCCCAGAAGCTCCGCGGCTACTCGCGCACCGGAGGTTTTCTCCTGCGCCGGGCCACCCGGCGCAAGCTCGACGAAGCACTGAACGGGCTGGAGCTGGCGGTGGGCTGAGGACCGGTGGGCTTACACGTGGCCGAGAACGCCTTCGAGCACGATCGTTCCCGGCGAGCTGGGAGTCGACTTGGTCTCCAGCGTGACTAGCAGCTTGTGGAAGTGCGAAGCGTTGGACGGCAGAGGCCCTTGAGTCTGGAGCCGTCCGTTGGATCCCACCGAAGGGCTCACGAAGCCCAGCAGATGGCTGTCGCTGGGCGAGTTGTAGAGCCAGACGGCATAGGCGTTATGCGCGCTGTTGGGCG
>JBPYDM010000190.1:0-7853 GCA_051986255.1 Solirubrobacteraceae bacterium
CGATGATCGGGTTGCCGAAGATGAGGCGCAAGACCCGTTGCGTGACGCCGTACACGGGCAGCCATTGGCTGTGGTTGATCTCGTGGAAGAGCATGAACTCGCTGGGGCCGAGTTGGCTGCGGACGACCGTCTCGAAGTTCTCCTGGTTGAGGCCGCCGAGCTGGCGCATGGCACCCGGGTACTGCTCGATCGCGGCGGTCCCGATGAGCTGGCGAAGCTGGGTGAGCACGTCATCGAACGAGCGAGACGTCGTGATGCGGATTCGCTGGCCATCGAAGGTGGTGGCGGTGGCCTGGGCTTCGGTCATGTTAGGAACCCTTCTGTTCTTCGTGGCCGACGATTCGGAACACTTGCCCACCGGGAGCTTGGAGGTAAAGGAAGGGTGTGGCCGGATGAACGATGCGCTTTGCCCCGAACGCCCGGGCTTTGGCTTCCACGGCGTCGCGGTCGGTGACGGTGAGCTCGAGCCAGGCTCCTCGCTCGGCGGCTCGGTCTGTGAGCGCGTCGTTGGTGAACTCGACGCTGAGGCCCGCCCCGTTGGCGAAGGTGACCGCGTACATGGGCTCTTTGGCGCTCACGTAGGCGACGGTTACCTCGCGCGGGGAGAGCCCGAGCACTTCGGTGAAGAACCGGAGCAGCCGCTCCTTTTCCGATACTCGTGCGTAAAGGTGGGCGGTGTTCATCAATGCGACGTCAGGCCCGCAGGCGGACATGTGGCTGGCTCCTTCGTAGTTGATGATCGTCGCGGTCAGGCGGCTATCGCCTCGGTCAGGATCAGGGCGGGCTCGACGCGGTGGTGCGCCCGGCTGGTCCGTGATGAACCGGTCGGCCGGGCCCGGGCCAGCGCCTTGGCCCGCACCACATCGGGATCTCGCGGGTCGTCTGGCAGGTCCTCCGGCCAGCGGCGCTCACGCCGGATCCCCGGTGCGCTGGTACGGATACGCTTCATCGCCAGACCAGCCGCCATCTGCGCAGGCCGGTAAGGCGTAGCACCGGCCGTCTTCGGCGGCCGTCTCGCGCAGGCCCCGGCGCGGTGAACACCTCGCCGACCACCCCGCAAGCCCAGCGCATTCGCGCGACCGCCGTCTCCGGGTCGATCCTGTCGAGCCGGTACTTGCGGGCCATGAGCTGCTCGACACCTGGCGCCTCGTGTGGCAGGAGTATCTGCGCGCGTGCTGGTACTCCGGAGCTGCGCAGGCGCCCGCTGGCGCTGCACTCGGCCATGGTGACAGACGGATTGCGGGCGGATCCGCCGGACCTTGCAGGACTCGGCGTCGGTGACGATGAGGATCTTGCCTGCTTCGCTCACGAACCAGACTGGGGTGGCCACGCCGGTGCCATCACGGTTGAAGATGGTAAGGCTGACGTACTTGCCCTTGAACGGGGGCGCTGCCGGCGTGGACTTACTGGGCCCCGCTGACCCTGCGGTGGGGCGCCGGGGTGTGCTGCTCACGCTCATGAGGACCTCCCAAGCTATCCGGCACCCGCTGCGATGGTCGCGGTGATCGCCGTGCTCTGGTCGATTGCGGATTGCAGCTCGCTGAGCGCCAGGTAGCCGCCGATCAGGCACAGCAGCACCGCGGTTTCTTCTGGCATGGTTCGCTCCACGCTGATGTGGACGGAGGCCCGTAGCAGCCCTCGGAAGGCAGCGATGACAAGCCAGGGCTCGTCTTGGTCACGTATGGCCCAGTGATTCCCTCGCGACGTCTTCTCCCAGCGAAGGGCGTGGCCCTCGATGGCGTGGATGACTGCCCCGCCTCGCTGGCGGTCGATGGTCGCCAGCGGTTCCGCGCCGCCCACCTCTGCGACGACGACTCGCCGGCGCCTGGTGGCCAATTCCATGAGCCCGACTCCCCGACCCTCGGCTTGGGCGAAAGTGCGCCGCCCCGGCCGCCACCGTAGCCAGCCTAGGGCGCGGTCCCCTGCTCGCATCTCGTACTCGCGGCGCCGCGCAGAACGCTGGGTCAGGCTGATCACCTGGCCACACTCGGCCGTTCGGCCGATCCCGGTGCTCATCGCTTCCTCCTCAGGCATGGAGCTGTGGGCATGGGATGATCGCTTGGTGGCAGTGGGATCGGCGCCTGTGACGGTCGCAGCATCCCGCGCAAGGTGACCCGGCCGCCGGATCGCAAGATGTTTCCGGTGTAGGCTCTCCCGGCCAGCCGGACGAGGCCGTACGTGGCGGCGATCATGACGGCGGCAGAGGCCGGCTGCTCCCACGGTTGCGCGTGGCCCAGCAACATGCGAGCCGGCATCACCAGGGGGGCGAGGGGCGGCACGAAGGGCGTGACCCGGGCCAGGACGCCGTCGGGATTCGACTGCGCGCCGAGGGACACCAGAAAGCCCAGCAGGATCAAAACGGTGAGGGGCGCGGCGACCGTAGGGGCCTCCTCCTGGCGGGACGAGGCCGCCCCGGCTGCCGCGAACGCCGAGCAGTAGAAGGCGTAACCCAGCAGAAACCACAGCACGATCACGCCGATCGCTTCCGGCGTGGACGGCGGGAGGTGCCTGCCCACCGAGATCGCGGCGATCGTCACGGTGAGGGCAACCGCGGCGAACTGGCCAAATCCGAGCAGGCCGATCCCGATCACCTTGCCGGCCAGGAGCGTGGGCGGGCGGACCGCCGACAGGATGACCTCCACCACCCGGCTCGACTTCTCCTCAAGAACGCCCGAGGTTACCCAGCCGCCGTAGTTCGCCAGGCTGAGGTACAAGATGGCCGTGCCCAGGACCACGATGGCCTTGCTGGCTTCGTTGTCCGGACTGACCGGGATGAGGCTGCGCACCGGAGCAGGGGCGGTCCCGACGATGCCCGGGATCTGTCCGGCTGGCAGCCCGGCGGCTTGCAGCCGTGCCCGCACCGCAAGGTCCCGGGCGACCAGATGCGCCAGCTCGGCGACCGATTGATCGGTGTTCTGTCCTCGCACCAGAACAGCGGTCTCGCCCTCAATCACGAGATCGAGGGTCTGCACGTCCAGCGCGGAGCGGGCCTGTGTTACTGATCCGATGGCCCGGACGTGGGCTTTCCCGCCCAGGGCTCCGGCATCGTAGATGACCGATGACGCCAGCCCCCCGGGAGCGCCGACCGTGCCGACCTGGAAGGTCCTCACCCCATGGTGGCCGAGCATCGCCGGAACCACGATGGCCGCGGCGATCCCGAGGAGCAAGAGAGCCGTCGTTATCCAGAACGCCTTGCTCCGGCCGCGTTCTCGCACCTCCCGGCCGGCGACCAGGCGGACCGCCGAGGCCGCGCTCATGGCCCTACCGCCTGGAGGAACAACTCCGACAGGGAGGGCTCCTCGATGGCGAACCGCCGAACCTTCCCGGACGCCCCCGCGCGGTCCAGGACGATTCGGGGATCAGCATCGTGGAAGGTCACCCGGACTCGGCTCGGATCAACCCACTCCACGGCCGCGGTGGGCAGCCCTGCGTACCAGTCTGAACCGGGCCCCTCGACCTCCACAACGAGCCGCAGGGGGCCACCCTTCTTGAGCGCGCGAACCGCGCCCGCAAGCACGACCCTTCCCCGGTCGATGATGACGACCTCGTCGCAGATGTCCTCCACGAGGTCCAGCTGGTGGCTGGAGACGACGACGGTGACCCCCTTTTGCGCGAGCTCTCGCAGGACTCCGGCCATGGCGTCGATTCCGAGGGGATCGAGCCCGGAGAACGGCTCGTCCAGGATCAGGACCTGAGGATCGTGGACCAGCGCAGCCGCGAGCTGGACCCGCTGCTGGTTTCCGTGGGACAGGGCCTCCACCCGCTCATAGCCACGGGCGCCTATCCCCAGCCGCCGCAGCCACCGGTCACCCGCCGCCGCAGCCTGCCCCGTGGTCAATCCATGCAGCCGGGCCAGGTAGGCGAGCTGATCGCGAACGCGCATCTTCGGGTACAGGCCCCGCTGTTCGGGCATGTAGCCGAACGCCAGCCGATCGGTGTATGTGAGCAACCTGCCGCCCCAGCGGACCGCGCCCTCGTCGGGCAGCTCGATGCCCATCACGATCCGCATGGCCGTTGTCTTCCCGGCCCCGTTGGGGCCGAGGAACCCGAAGATCCGCCCAGGCTCGACGGTGAACGACAGGCCGTCCAGGGCGACCGTCCGCCCGTACCGCCGGCGCAACCCGGCCAGCTCGAGAGGGCCCGACCGGTGCCCGCCATACACGGAGCAGCCAGTGCGCTCGGTCGCCAGCGAAACCGACACGGCTCACCCCGCTCGCCGACTCACGGGAGGCATCGCCTCCGGGCGGGACATGTCCGCCGCCAGCCCGGCGATCCGGCGTGCCCTGCCGCGGTGATGCAGATGGACGACCATCCGCTCGTCCCCGATGCGCAAGGCCCATCCGCTCAGCCTCATCCGCACCGACCCGATGCGGTACTTCGCCACGACCCCCCTCGGCCGGCTCATCCGCCCCCACAGGGAGCTCTCAAACAGGTACAGGTGGCGCTCGGTGACCGCGGCAATCCGCCCGCTGCCCACGCCCGTCAGGATTGCGAGCTCGCTCGAGGGCCCCCAGGCAGCGACCCGGATCGTCTCGCCGGGTTCCAGGAACAAGCCGGCCCAGTCGGTCAACTTCCGCAGCTGCCGTTCCTCGCTCATCGCCTCGTCCTCACCTCTTAGTCGATGAGCCCATCGTGCGGGCGGGGCGGGCGGGTGACGTTAGGGGCAGCCCCCAAAGATGACCCCAGCTTCTGGCCGCGCCCGAAAAGACCTAGGATCGGCCCCGGAGACGTGATGCACACGGAGGCAGTCCTCCCAGCCCGCCCGGCGCTGCTCGAGCGGGAGCCAGAGGTGTCGGCGATCCGGGGGCTGGTGCGCTCTGCCCGCGGGGGTGCCGGCAGACTGCTCATCGCCGAGGGCGGCGCCGGGATGGGGAAGACGCGGCTGCTCGGCGAGGCCCGGGCCGCCGCCGGAGCTTCCGGCCTCCAGGTGGTCGCCGCGCGGGGCGGCGAACTCGAGCAGGGGTTCGCCTTCAGCATCGTCCGCCAGCTGTTCGAGCCGCTGCTCGCGCGCGCTTCCGGCGCGGACCGCGCGGACCTGATGACCGGTGCCGCAGCCCTCGCGCGGCCGCTGTTCGACGAATCCCAGGTCGCGCCCGGACCGGAGGGGCCGGCTGATGCGTCCTTCGCCACGCTCCACGGCCTGTACTGGCTGCTGGCCAACCTCGCGTTCCGGCAGCCGACGCTCGTGCTGATAGACGACCTGCACTGGGCCGATGAGGCATCACTGCGCTGGATCGCGTATCTAGCCCCCCGGATTGACGGCCTGCCCCTGCTCCTGGCCCTGGCCACCCGGCCACCGGAGCAGATCCCGGAGCCGGGCTTCCTCGCACAGCTACTCTCCGACCCCGCCGCCGTCATCTTGCGACCGGGCTCTCTGGGTGCCGAGTCCGTGGCCACCCTCGCTGGCGCGGCGTTCGGTGCTCAGCCTGACCCGGGGTTCGTCGCCGCGTGTCAGTCTGCGACCGGGGGCAACCCCCTGTTCCTGCGGGCCGTCCTCGACACGCTGGCCAGGGAACGCATCGCTCCCACGTCGCAGAATGCTTCCCGCGTCGTGCAGACCGGGCCGGCGGAGATCTCGCGGCTGGTCTCACGGGCGCTTGCCCGGCTTCCTGAGGAGGCGACCAGTCTCATCCGCGCTGCGGCGATCCTGGGAGACCGGGCGCGCCTTGAGCTCGTCGCCCAGCTGGCCGGCCTGGACGGTGAACGGGCGGCCCGGGCCGCCGCCGTCCTCGCGCGTGCCGGTCTGCTGCGAGGCGAGGACCCGGTCGAGTTCATCCACCCCGTGATCCGGACGGCGGTCTACGCAGAGATCGGCGGGCACGACCGCCGACGGGCCCACCGGCGCGCCGGCGAGCTCCTGGCGGCTGCCGGGGCCCCGATCGAGCAGGCCGCCTTGCATCTGTCGGCGACGCTGCCCGCGGGCGATCCTCTAGTCAGCGAGTTGCTCCGCCGGGCCGCAGAGCGTTCGCTGGCCGAGGGTGCACCTCACGCCGCCGTCTCGTTCCTGCGCCGGGCGATCGCCGAGCGGGCTCCTGGCGACGACACAGCGGCCCTGCTCAGCTCTCTTGGAGCCGCGGAGCTGAGCACCGATGCCTTCTCCGCGGCCGGCCACCTGCTCCAAGCGCTCGCCATCACCGAAGACCCCCTGCGGCAAGGCACGATCGCCTTGCAATACGCACGAGCCCTCGCCTTTCTCGACCGCTTCGAGGAGGCCGTGGACGTCCTGGACAAGGCCATCCAAGCCATCGATGGCGCGCGAACGGAGCTGCTCGACCAGCTCGAGGGATCGTTGTTCACGCTGTCCCTTGTCCGGCCGGAGTTGCACCGCCCCGCCGCTAACCGGATCGCCTCGGTGCGCGAAGACTCGCTGGGAGGCGGGCTGGGGGGCGCGGTGATGCGAGCCGTTCTCGCCTTCCACGAGGCCCGCCGGGGAGCGTCCAGAAGCCGCTGCGTCGGCCTAGCCCGCCGCGCCCTCCAAGACGGCTGGCTCCTCCGCCGACCCACCCAACTCTCCTGGATCCTCCACGTTGCGGCGGCCTTCACATCCGCTGGCGAGTACGAGCAAGCCGCCCGCGTGCTCGAAGAGGCGCTGGCCGAAGCCCGCCGTCGCGGAGATCCGCCGAGCGTGGTTCTCATCCTGGGGCTCAAGGGATTGCTGGGCTTTCACCGAGGGGATCTTCTGGCGGCCGAGGAGGACCTGCGGTCTTCGGAGATCGGACCCGACCTGGCGGCCATGTCGAACCCGCTGCATCACGCCGGGTACCTTGCCAGCGTCCTGGTAGACCGAGGCGAGGCGCAGGAGGCCCGGCGGCTGCTGGACTCCGTCTCTGACGGTGATCAGGCCCACGCCGCGGCCCAGCTGTTTCTCCTCCACGCGCGCGGGCGGGTGCAGCTGGAGGCGGGAACACCTGAGGCGGCCCTGGATGAGTTCCGGACGCTCGGCGCGGCGATGGATGCGCTCGGGATCCGGAACCCTGCGTATCTTCCATGGCGCTCCAATGCAGCGCTGGCACTGCGACAGCTCGGCCGCCGCGAGGAAGCGATCGAGCTTGCTCGCGAGGAACTCAAACTGGCCCGCCAGTGGGGGGCGCCGCGGCCGATCGGGATAGCACTGCGCGCCCTGGGACTGGTGCAAGGCGGGCGCCGCGGCGAAGCGCAGCTCCGCCACGCCGTGGAGGTGCTCGAACCCTCGGGGGCGCAGCTCGAGCACGCCAGGGCGCTCATCGACCTAGGAGGTATGCTGCGCCGGGCGAACCGCCGCGGCGAGGCACAACAGCCGCTTCGCCGCGGGCTTGACCTCGCATACCGGGCCGGCGCCGCAGGGCTCGTCAAGCACGCGCAAGACGAACTGGCCGCCACGGGCGCACGGCCGCGCACACTGGTGCTGACCGGCGTAGAAGCACTGACGCCAAGCGAACGCCGGGTCGCCCGGATGGCCGCCGAAGGCATGGCCAACAAGGAGATCGCCCAAGCCCTGTTCGTCACGGTCAAGGCAGTGGAAATACACCTCAGCAGCGTCTACCGCAAGCTCCAGATCAAGTCCCGCACCCAGCTCGCCGACGCGATCAGAGGGCTCCAATGAGCAGACAGGGCTTACCAGCCGCACAAGAACGGATCTTCTGGGCGCACGGCACCACTCATCGGCCGACTCGCTTGACAAGTACCTAATCGGCGTTCTGTTCAACTGGCTCGAGCCTAGCGGTCACTCTGCGTGATTGAACGCTTCGCCCGAAACCCGGCTGGGCGCTGTTTCGTGGAACGGGTCACCCGTTCCACGACGAAGTACCAGAAAACCGTGTTTGTGCAGGTGCGCCGCCAGGGACTCGAACCCCGAACCCGCGGATTAAGAGTGG
>JBPYDM010000191.1:0-17318 GCA_051986255.1 Solirubrobacteraceae bacterium
AGGCTCGATCACCGAGAGCTCGTATTCGGCCCTCTCAAGCGCCTGCGCCGCGGGCGGATCGCCGTAGCGCCGGCGCAGCCCTTCGTGAACCAGCGACCGCAGGTAACCGCCCTCCTCCCCACCCCCCGGCACGGGATAGCGCGGGATCAGCTGGCGCTGAAGCTCGAGCTCGACGTTGCATCGCTCGGCGATCTCCAGCGTGGACGCCAGCGCCTCGGGCCAGGGGGCAAACGATGCGGCCATCTCCTCGTTGGAGCGCAGGTAGAACTCGTTGGTGTCGAAGGTCAGCTTGGGGTCGGCCAGGGTGGACTTCGTCTGCACGCATAGCAGCGCGGCGTGCAGGTGGTAGTCCTCCCTCCGCAGGTAGTGGACATCGGACGTGCCTACGAGCGGGCGGCCCAGTTCGGAGGCGATCCTGACGATTCCCTCGTTGGCCTTCTCCTGGGCGGCCAGACCGTTCTTCTGGACCTCGAAGTACACGTTCTCGGAGCCGAAGATCTCGAGCATCTCGGCGGCGTGAGCCTGAGCCTGGGCCCGGCGATCCTCCAGCAGGTGCTGGCAGAAGCGGGATTGCAGGCAGCCTGTGAGCGCGATCAGCCCGTCAGCCCGAGCCGCAATCTGGTCGAGATTGACCGTCGGTTTGCCGCTCTGGAACCCCTCGGTGAACCCGGCCGAGGAGAGCTTTACCAGGTTGCGATACCCAGCCGGGGTGGCCGCCAGCAGGGTCAGGTGGTTGCGCTCCGGGCGGCTTCGCCCACCCGGGACACCACGCGGCCGAGCCTGCTTGTCCACCAGGTAGACCTCACAGCCGAAGATCGGCTTGAGATCGTGCCTGCGGCAGGCGGTGAAAAGCTCCACCGCCCCGTTCATCACGCCGTGATCGGTCAGCGCGAGTGCCGGCTGCCCGAAGGCGGCGGCCCGGCCGGCCAGCTGATCGACCTTGCACGCCCCGTCGAGCAGGGAGTACTCGGAATGGACGTGGAGGTGGGCGCACACATTGGTCATCGGCCGCTCTGCGAGCATAGGCATCCGGGCGGACGCCTGAGGGCCGCGGCGGGCCTCGGTGGGGGTATTTCCGCGCTAACTGCGAGGCTCAGCGGCCGGACAACCGGAGAGCCGGCGCCCGGCGTGAAACGCTGACGGATCAGGCGGGAATCGGCGCCGTCCGTGGTCCTCCGGCGTCGAAAAGCGCCCGGGCGTCGTGTGGCGTCACCAAGCGCGCAATCCGCCCGACGCTTCGTGCGTTTGGTATGCCCATAGCAGTGTGGCGTCACTCAGCGCCGGCGAGTCTGCGAGCTTTGTTACGCCACACGCCAGGGGGTGGCCTTGTCAGTACTGGCAGCGGACTCCACGGCCAGCAGACGGAGCTCCACGCCCGCCCAGTGCTGACATGGCCACCTCCTACTCCGTCTCCCCGTGTCGCAGCCGCCAGGCCATCCGCGACTGGAGCGAGAACAGCTCGATGAATCCCGGGGCCGCCTGCTGGGAGAACAGCCCGCCCGAGGTGGCGAAGGTGGCCAACTGGGCGTCGTACACGGCGTGGGGGGAGGAGCGGCTGACCACTCGGGCCGAGCCCTTGTACAGCTTCAGTCCGATCGTCCCGGTCACCTGGGCGTTGGCCGCCTCCATGTAGGCGTCCAGGTCCTCACGCAGCGGCTCCCACCACAACCCGGCATACACCAGGTAGGCCCACCTCTGGTCCAGCATGGGCTTGAGCTGGTTCTGGTGGATGGTGCCCACCAGCTTCTCCAGCTCCCGGTGGGCGGTGAGCAAAATGGCCGCTGCTGGAACCTCGTAGATGTCGCGCACCTTCAGGCCCACGATCCGATCCTCGATGTGATCGACGATCCCCACGCCGTGCCGGGCCCCGATGTCCGACGCCCGCTTGAGCAGCGAGACCACGTCCAGCCGCTCTCCGTTCAGCGCCACCGGCACGCCCCGCTCGAACTCCACGGCGACGGTCTCGGCCTCGTCGGGGGCGGCCTCAGGGCGGGTGACCAGCTGGAACACGTCGTCCTCAGGAGCGTGGTCGAGTTCCTCGATCCACCGTCCCTCACTGGAGCGACCCCACAGGTTGTCGTCGATCGAGTACGGCGGCGTCTCGCTGCCTCCCTTGACCGGAATCCCGTGCTCGCGGGCGTAGCGGACCTCCTCCTCGCGGCCCATCCGCCAGGAGCGGACGGGCGCTATGACCTTAAGCTCCGGTCCCAGCGTGGCGATCGTGGCTTCGATCCGCACCTGGTCGTTGCCCTTGCCCGTGCAACCGTGGGCGATTGTGTCGCACCCGGCCTCCCGGGCGTGCTGAACGGCCAGCTTGGCGATCAGGGGCCTGCCCAGGGCGGTGAAAAGCGGATAGCCCAGGCCGTAGATCGCGTTCGCCTTGATGGCCGGACTGACGTACTCCCGGACGAACTCCTCGCGGGCATCCACCACCCGGCAGTCGATTGCGCCTAGCTGCAGGGCCTTGCCCCGGACCACATCGAAGTCCTCCCCGGGCTGGCCCAGGTTCACGGTCAGGGCCACCACTTCGGCCTGGTACTCGTCCTGGATCCACTTGAGCATCACGCTCGTGTCGAGGCCACCGCTGTAGAGCAGCAATACACGATGGACGTGGTCGGGGTCGACCTCATAGGGGATCCGGCGGGGCAAACTCGGATCGGGCGGGGTCGCTCCCGACTGGCTCATGTGGCCAGAGCGTATTCGTCCAGCCGCGCCTTTACGTCCTCCCAGAGCGCCTCGTAGGCCAGAGCCGCCCGACCTCGGCGAGCGAATGACCACACGACATCCCGTTCGCGTCCCATGCGCTCGATCTGTGCCGAGATCGGGATTGCCGCCGGCACCAATTCCACCGCCCGGGAGCGTAGGTCCTGCGCGACCTCGCGGTGCAGCTTCTTGCGGGCGTCAAACATCGACAGGAAGGCCATGATCTGGGGCCCGCCGTCAGCCTGGGCGTGGATGAGATCTCGCAGCTGGCGCAGGGTGCGCGAGGACAGCGTGGCCGGGATCACCGGCACGAGCAGTGCGTCCGCCGTCTCGAACACACTCTCGGACACCAGCGAGATGCTGGGCGGACAGTCCAGGAAGACGTAGTCGTACTCCTCCTGAAGCGGCTCCAGGACGCGAGCCAGCCGCCGGGTGGGGCGCTTGAAGCGGTCCAGGGCCAGATCCATGTGGCGGTAGGCGAAGTCCGCCGGGAGGAGGTCGAAGCCCACGTAGTCGGTGCCCTTGATCACCTCATCCAGATCAGTGCGGCCTCGCAGAAGCCGACGCGTGCTGCCTCGAACCTTGGGCCTGACCCGGAGGAGGTACGTCGAGCCTCCCTGGGGATCGAGGTCCCACAGGAGCGCGCGGGCGCCCTCACGCGCGGCCAGGTAAGCCAGGCTGACCGCTGTCGAGGTCTTGCCCACCCCGCCCTTGATGTTGTATGTGGCGAGCACCGCGCTCATTTGAACACCTCCTTCACCGTTCGCCGCCGCTCGTGCGACGCGAATGCTTCGAAGCGCTCGGCGAAGGCTCCTCTTGCCTCCAGGCGATCCTCGTCCAGACGCTCGATGAGCACGCCCATGGCCATCGCTGCACCCGTCACTCCGGGACCGTCGGCCACTTCCGGCGCGAGCAGGCGCAGCGTCGATATCTGAACCTCTCGATCCTGATGGCGACCCAGGACGTCCTGGAGGTCCTTGAGCACCCTGATCATCGGCTTAACCGTCTCCTCCGGGTACAGCGGGGCGCCGAAGAGCTCGAGCAGGTAGCGCAGCTCCTTGCCCTTCTTCCGCAGCTCGTGGTAGCTCTCGGCGGGGCTGTGGGGGCCGATGACGGCACCCATCCTGACCATCGCCCGGTAGACCTTGCGGATCC
The DNA here is from genome assembly GCA_051986255.1 of Solirubrobacteraceae bacterium. Taxonomy (GTDB): domain Bacteria; phylum Actinomycetota; class Thermoleophilia; order Solirubrobacterales; family Solirubrobacteraceae; genus Palsa-465. The sequence goes on from JBPYDM010000191.1 coordinate 3,859, forward strand.
TCTCACCCGCCAGGTCGCCGATCGGCCGGGTGGCTTCGGGACCCTCGTGGCCGCCCCTCCCAGCGGGCTGCTCCAGGAACGCCCGCCAGTCGGACAGGAGCGCGGACGTTCGGGCCGACCGGAGCGCCGCCACCATCTTGCGCCGGGCCGCCCGGCGCCGGTCCCCGAGCAGGGCCAGCAACCGGTCCAGGTCCGGCCGCAAAGCCTCGGGGACCCGCTCGGTCATCTCAGGGAACTCGAGCAGCCACACGTCCAGGTCGCGCATGGGTCCCGTTACCTGCTGGAGCCGGCGAAACTCGGCCCGAAAGACGGCAAGTTCATGGCGTGGGAAAGCTCTCTTACATTCCCTCTGGACAGAGCGCGAGCGCCGTGTCGCGACCCGCAGATCGTGCAAGAACTCGCTGTCCAGATCGGCGATCGTGCCCTCGATATTGGCCTCGATGACGTCCAGCAAAGCCTGCAACACAGCCGCGGCGGCGTGACTGGACTCGTCCTGGGCGCACAGCGGGACGCTGACCTTCGCCGGGATCCCTCCGGGTCTTCCGCCAGCGGCGATCACCGCCTCGTCGACCAGCGACAGCTCGGCCGGATAGAAACCCAGCCGCGACGCCACGGTCTGCGAGAGCCGCTCGAGCGCTCGGTCGTAGCCGCGCACGCCGACCAGATGGACCCGCGGCTTGAGCTTGCGAGAACCGACTGAGGGCCACTGCAAGTGGATCCGGGCCACTGTTTTCTGGTCGGAGTTCAGGACGTCGAGCTGGCGCTCACGGGTGTGGACCTCGGCTATCGGCAGGAGCGCGCGGACGTCCAGGAGAGGCCGGACGGTATCCGCCAACGCGCTTGGCTCGAGGTCTCGCGTGAGCACGGGGCCTTTGGGCCTGGTCAGAGCCAGCCGGGCCCGGATGGCGCCGGTGGCGCGCTCGGTCACTGACAACCAGCCGTCCTCCCACACGCCCTGTAACCCGCAGGCATGGAGAAGCCCGTCGAAGGTGTCGTAATAGATCCGGTCAACCTCTCGCGTACGACCGTTTCGAAGCTGGAGCTCACCGGCCAGCGCTCTCGCTGCCACGGCTGGCGTCATCTCCTCCGGCAACAGGTAATCGTTCATCCGCTCAGCGCGCTCAGCCGATTGAGCGCGTCGTCGATGTCATTCTCCGACACGATCAGCGGCGGCTCTAGGCGAATCGTGGCCGGTCCGGTGGCGTTGACCACCAAACGCTCCTCCAGCAGCGCCCGGCGGGCCAACTCGGGCGCCTGGAGCGGGCCGGTCACGTCAAAGGCCAGCATCAGCCCGCGGCCCCTGACCTCGGCTACGAAGGGCAGGCCGCTCAGCCCAGCGGCCAGGCGGTCTCCCATCACCCCAACCCGGGCCAACAGCGCGGGGTCGGAGCAGATCTCGAGCGCGGCCAGCGCCGCCGAGGCGATCACCGGCCCCCCCGCGAACGTCGATCCGTGGTCGCCAGGCTCAAATATGTCGGCCAGACGCTCGCCCGTGATCAGCGCCCCGATGGGCAGGCCGCCGCCGAGAGCCTTGGCGCTGAGGATCGCGTCGGGCTCGACAGCCGACTGCTGATAGGCCCAGAGCGTCCCGGTGCGGCCCATTCCGCACTGGATTTCGTCGAACACCAGCGCCGCGCCGGCCCGGTCACAGGCCGTCCGCGCTGTTCGGAGCAGCTCCCCGGACAGGACGTGGATTCCACTCTCCCCTTGGATCGGTTCAAGCAGCACCGCTGCCGTGTCCTCATCCACGGCCTCGGCCAGCGCGGCCGGGTCCTTGGGGGCAATCACGAACCCGGGCACAAGTGGTGCGAAGGGTGCCTGCTTGGACTCCTGCGGCGTGGCCGACAGCGCCCCATACGTGCGCCCGTGGAAGGCTCCCTCAAGTACGACGATGTTCCCTCCGGGACGTGCCCGGCGGACGAGCTTGAGCGCGGCCTCGACCGCCTCGGCCCCGGAGTTGGTCAGGAACACCTTCCCCCCGAGCGAGCTGCGCGAGAGCGCCTCGGACAAGCGCAGCCCGGGTGCCGTGTAGTACAGGTTGGTGGCGTGGGTCAGCCGGCCCAGCTGCTCGCGTACTGCCCGCACCACCGCCGGATGGCAGTGGCCGACATTAAGCACCGAAATCCCGGCCAGGAAGTCCAGGTACTCGCGACCCTCCTCGTCCCAGAGCCGCACGCCCTCGCCGCGGACGAACTGCACGGGCTGGCGGACATAGGTGTGAACGGCGTAGCGCCGCTCGAGCTGCTGGAGCTCGGATAGGGATGCCTCAGACTGCGTGGTGGCGCTCATCCTTGACATTTGAGCACGGCGCTATCCGACCGACCCGATCTTGGTGCCCATGCCCGCGTCCGTGAACAGTTCCAGCAGGAGCGAGTGAGGCACCCGACCATCCACGATATGGGCGGCGTCCACGCCGCCGTGGATGGCCTCGAGGCAGGCCTGGAGCTTTGGCCGCATTCCCCCTTCCACGTTGCTCAGAGCAACCTCGACCTCCTGGACACCGGCCTCGGAGATGACGCTGCCGGGGTCGTGCGGCTCCCGGAGCCAGCCGGTCACGTCGGTGAGGAACATGAGCTTGTAGGCCCGGAGGGCCCGGGCCACGGCCCCGGCGGCCTCGTCGGCGTTGATGTTGTACGAGTTGCCCTGGCGATCGGCGCCGACGCTGGCCACCACCGGAATGTAGTCCCGGGCCAGGTGGTTGAGCACGTCAACGTCCACCCTCTCGATCCGACCCACGAACCCGATGTCCTGCCCGCTCGGGGAAGCCTGCCGGTCCACGCGGAAGAGCAGTCCGTCATCGCCGCAGATGCCCACGGCGGGCTGGCCGTGACGGTTGATCAGCAGGACGATGTCCTTGTTGACCTTGCCCACCAGGACCATCTTGGCCACCTCGACCGTCTGGGCGTCCGATACGCGCAGTCCCTCCACGAACTGCACTGGCAGGTCCAGCCGCTCCATGTAGGCGGTGATCTCTGGCCCGCCGCCATGCACCACCACCGGATTCATGCCCACGTACTTGAGGAGCACCACGTCGCGGGCAAACTCCTCCTTGAGCACAGGATCGGACATCGCCGCTCCGCCGTATTTGATCACCACCGTGCGGCCGTGAAACTCGCGGATGTAGGGAAGCGCCTCTAGGAGGGTGCCGATGTCCCTCACGTCGTGTACTCCGCGTTGAGGGTCACGTACGCGTGCCCCAGGTCGGAGAAGAAGCGCTCGGTCTCGGTCCCCACCCCGGGCAGCCCCACCTCGTACTCCACCTCTTGGCGCTGCACCGCGGCCGTGAGCGCGAGGGGGTCGTGGGGCACATGGGTTCCGCGGGCACACACCTGCACTCCCTCGATGGACAGGTCCATCTCGAGTGGCGCGGTTCCGGGCAGGGCCATGCCCACTGTCTGGACGATCCGCCCCCAGTTGGGGTCCCCGCCATGGAGCGCCGTCTTGACCAGCGGTGAGTCCGCCACCGCCCGGGCTACGCGGTCCACCGCGTCCCCGTCCCCCCCGCGCACCACCACCCGGCCCACGCGTCCGGCACCCTCGCCGTCGTGCACGATGTCCAGCGCGAGCTGACGAAGAAGGCTGTCCAGAGCCTCGCCCAAGCGCAGTTCGTCCTCGCTCTCCGGCTCCACGCGGACACCGGACCGGCCGCTGCACTGGAGGATCACAGTGTCGCTGGTGGACAGCTGGCCATCCACGCTGATCCGCTCGAACGAGCGCTTGACGGTCACTCCCAGGAGGAGGTCGCTGGTTTCCGGGGAGAGCTCGGCGTCGGTCTGGATGAAGCAGAGCAATGTGGCGAACGCTGGAGAGATCATGCCCGCACCCTTGGCCTGGGCGCACAGACGCACCGTCCCGGATGGCAGCTGCACCTCCAGGCGGGCCCACTTGGCAGTTGCGTCGGTGCTGCGGATGGCCTGGGCAAAGTCCTCATCCCCGTCCGGGCGCAGCGCCCGGCTGGCTGCGGCTACCCCCGCGGTCACGTCGCTCATCGGGAGGGGCACGCCGATCACGCCCGTCGAGGCCACGGCCACCGCCGCCTCGTCCCGCACACCCGTGGCCATGGCGGCCGCCCCCTGCATGCGGGCTGCGTCATCCAGCCCAGTGGCTCCGGTGGCCGCATTGGCGTTGCCGGAATTGACCACCACCGCCCGGACAGCCCCGAGGAGACAGTGCTCCAGACAGAGCAGGACCGGCGCTGACTGCGTGCCCGAGGACGTGAAGCGAGCGGCACTGGTAGTCCCCGGGGCGTCAGAGACCACGATCCCCAGGTCCGGCGCGCCCGACGGCTTGATCCCGCAGACCACCCCGGCGGCCCGGAACCCGGCCGGCAGGCCGCCCTCGGAGTCCTCGCTCACGTGGTCGGGCGCAGTCACCCAACGCGAGCGGAAGAAGGGGCTCACTCGATGCCCTCCCCCTCCGGGAGGGCAAACATCAGGTTCAGGTTCTGGATCGCCTGGGACGCGGCTCCCTTCCACAGGTTGTCGATGGCGGCAAACACGATCGCCCGCCCGGTGCGAGCGTCCCGGTGTACCGAGATCCGGCAGATGTTGGTCCCGCGCACGTCGCGGACCCCGGGCGGCGTGGCCACCAACTCGACGAACGGCTCGTCCCCGTAGTAGTCCTCGTAGATCGTCTCGAGCTCGCCTGCGCCGTCGCCGGCCAACGTCACGTAACAGGAGACCAGCTCGCCCTGGTCGAGCGGGAGCAGGTGCGGCGTGAAGGTAACCCTCATCTCAGCCCCCAGCACGGCCAGCTCCTGTTCGATCTCCGGGGTGTGGCGGTGGCGCAGTACTCCGTAGGGCGAGACGTTCTCGTCCACGGCGACGAAGTGGGTCTTCTCGGAGGCCACTCGCCCCGCCCCCGATACGCCGGATTTGGCGTCGATCACCACATCGTCGATGAAACCCTCGGACGCCAACGGCTTCAGCGCCAGCAGCGTGGCCGTGGGATAACAGCCCGGATTGGCCACCAGGTCGGCGTCGCGGACCTGCGCACGGTATCCGAGCTCGGGGAGCCCGTATACCGCCTCGGCCAGCAGCTCGGGGGCGGGATGCTCGCGGTACCACTCGGCGTATACGTCGGGATCACGCAGCCGGAAGTCGGCCGACAAATCGACAACCTTCGTGCCTCGCCGACGCAGTTCTGCGACGAGGGGCGCCGCCGCCCCGTGGGGGTAGGCCACGACCGCCGCATCCACCTGGCCGTGGCGGTCCAGGTCGAGCTCCTCCAGGGTCATGGGGACCCGGTGGTAGGGGTACAGCTCGTCCAGCCGCCGTCCCACGTCAGACCGGGCCGTGATCGCTGTCAGCTCGAACGAGGGGTGGCGGGCCAGCAGCGCGGCGGTGAGCGCGCCGGTGAAGCCACCCGCGCCGAAGACCGCGACGGTGGGTCTGGCCGAGTTAGGAGTCACGGACCCGCCCCGACAGCTCCTGAGCCAGCGCCGCGATGATCTGCTCGCGTCGGGCGGCCACCTCCTGATCGGTCAGCGTCCGATCACCGGCCCGGAAGCTCAGGCGCAGGGCCAGCGACACCTTCCCCTCCCCCAGGCGCTCACGGTCGCGATATACATCGAACACTTCGACGTCCGCCAGCAGCCCGCCGCCACCACGTCGCACCACCTCGATCACCTGCGCGGCGGTCACGTCCTCGCTCACCACGACCGCCAGGTCCTCGCGCACGTCGGGATAGCTCGGCAGTTCCGAGTACAGCGCGGTGGGCGGCTCAGGCACGGCGTCCAGGTTCAGCTCGAAGGCGGCCACCGTCACGTCGATCTCCCAGTCCGCCGCGACCAGCGGGTGAATCTCCCCGAGCCAGCCGTCGGCGCGGCCGCCGATGGCGATCGTGGCCCGCTTTCCCGGGTGCAGGAAAGGGTCGCTTGACCGCTCGAGCTTCCAGTCGGCCCGCAGTGCGCCCAGCAGGGCCTCCAGCACCCCCTTGGCGGCGAAGAAATCGGCCGTCGGCGGGCGGGGATCCCGCCAGGTGGACGGCCTCACCGGGCCTGAGAGCAGCGCGGCCACGTGGTAGGGCTCGTCGGGTAGGGGCTGGTCCTCCCGGGGCAGAAACACCGCGCCGGCTTCGAAGAGCCGGAGCGTGGTGGCACCGCGGGCTCGGTTGCTCGCAGCCAGGTCGAGCAGGGAGACGAGCAGCGTGCGGCGGAGTCGGGACTGCTCGGTGGACATGGCGTTCTCGATCTCCACCTCGACAAGTTCTGGCGCCAGCCGGAGCTTGCGGGCGGCGTCCGGGCCGTAGAAGCTCCAGCCCACCACCTCGTCGAGACCCTGGGCCGCCAGGACATCGGACGCCCGCCGGCGCAGGCGCTGGCGCGGGGTAAGCCGGCCCTGCGCGCCGTGGCGTGAGGGAAGGGTCGAGGGCAGCTTTTCCAGCCCATACATCCGGGCCACCTCCTCGATCACGTCGGCCTCACGGGTCACGTCACCCCGGCGGAAGGCCGGGGGTTTGACGTCGAGTCCGTCCTCGGTCTCGGCCGTCTGGAACTCGAGCGCCTCGAGGATCTCGCGCTGGCGATCCCGCGGGATGCTCATCCCGAGCAGGCCACTCACCCGCGCGTCCCGGAGATGAATCGACACGGGCTCCGGCCCGGGACCCCCGACGTCTATGGTGCCAGGCCACAGCCGCGCGCCGCAGAGCTCGATCATGAGTTGGGCGGCGACGGCCTGGGCCTCGAGCGTCTGCTCGGGCTGGAGTTGCTTCTCGAACCGGGCCGAGGCTTCGCTGCGCAGGCCCAGCTTCAGGGACGTGCGGTGGATGTTCGCCCCATCCCAGTTGGCCACCTCCATCAGCACCCGGGTGGTCCGGGCGTCGACCTCGGAGCGGGCTCCACCCATCACTCCCGCGATCGAGGTTGGCCCCTCGGCGTCGTCGATAACCGCCATCTCGCAGTCAAGCGTTCTGGTCTGTCCGTCGAGAGTTTCGATCTCCTCTCCGTCCTGGGCCCGCCTAACCACCAGGCGCTGACCGGCCACCCGGTCGAGGTCGAAGGCGTGCAGCGGCTGACCCGTCAGGAGCATCACGTAGTTGGTGATGTCGACCACATTGGATATCGGCCTCTGGCCGGCGGCCATCAGCCGAGCCTTGAGCCAGGCCGGGCTGGGACCGATCTTCACGTCCTCGAACACCCGGACGGTGAACCTGGGGCACAGGTCGGGGCAATGAACCTCGATGTCCACCCCTTCGACTGGCCCGTGGCTTCCCGGATCTTGGCTCCATGGCGCCTGAGACAGCGCTGCTCCGGTGGCGGCGTGCAGCTCGCGGGCCACCCCGAAGACGCCCAGGCAATCCGGCCGGTTGGAGGTGATCTCCAGCTCTAGCACTTCGGTCGAGATCTCGATGACGTCGGCCAGCGGCGTCCCCGGCGCCACCCCGTCCACGTCGAGCTCGAGGATTCCCGCGTGCTCGGTCCCGATGGCCAGCTCGTCCTCGGCCAGGATCATCCCGTCGGAGTCGATGCCGCGCAGCCTCGCCTTACCCAGGGTGCTGCCGTCGGGCATTACCGCGCCGGGACGGGCCACGGCCACCGTCTGCCCGACGGCCACATTGGGCGCGCCGCAGACGATCTGCCGGGGAGCTCCGTCGCCGTCCTGGACCGTGCACACGCTCAGCCGGTCAGCTTCGGGATGCTGCTCGACGGACAGCACCTGGCCGACCACGAAGTTCTCCAGGGCGCCCACCCCGTGGCGATGGATGGCCTCCACCTTGGTGCCGGTCATGGTCAGGCGACCGGCCAGCCTGGCGGTGTCGAGCTCCGGCGAGCAGTACTCGCGCAGCCACAGCACGGGGACCCTCACGGATCAGCTCTCCGCGGCACTGCAGCAGCCCGACTCACCTGAACTGCTCCGCGAAACGGATGTCGTTATCGAGGAGCATGCGCAGATCCGGCAGCCCGTGCTTGAGCATGGCGATCCGCTCGATGCCCATGCCGAAGGCAAATCCCTGGTGGCGCTCGGGGTCGTAGCCGTGGTCGCGCACGGACTCCAGGACGTTGGGATCGACCATCCCGGCCCCCAGGATCTCGATCCACGACTCGCCCTTGCACAGCCGGCAGCGCTCCCCCTCCGCGGTGATCCCGTCGGTGCAGTTGAAACAGGACACGTCGACCTCGACGCTCGGCTCGGTGAAGGGGAAGAAGTGCGGGCGCATGCGAACCTCGCGCTCCTCCCCGAAGATCGCCCGGGCGAAGGCCAGCAGCGTGCCCTGGAGATCGGCCAGGGTCACATCGGTGTCGATGGCCAGACCCTCCAGCTGGGTGAACTGAGGCGAATGGGTGGCGTCGGAGTCGGGCCGATAGACCCGGCCCGGCATGACGGCGTAGATCGGCGGCGGCTGCTGCTCCATGGCCCGGATCTGGACGGGCGAGGTATGCACGCGGAGCAGCAGAGTGTCCGGGGCGAAGAGGTCCTCCGCCGGCTTGACGTAGAACGTGTCAGTCATGAGCCGGGAGGGATGGGTGATGTCGTGGTTCAGCGCGTCGAAGTTGTAGTAGACGTTCTCCACCTGCGGGCCCTCCGCCACGTTGAAGCCCAGGCCGATGAACACGTCCTCCAGCTCACGCCAGGTCTGGGTGATCAGGTGCAGCGCGCCCAGTCGGGGCGCCGGGTCCCCGGGCAGGGTGGCGTCCACCCGGTCCTGCGTCAGGCGCTCGTGCAACTCGGCGGCGGCCAGCTCCTGGCCGCGGTGCTCGATCAGCGCCTCCAGCGCCTGCCGAGCATCGTTGGCCGCCTTGCCCGTGGCGGCCCGCTGGTCAGGCGGCAGCTGGGCCACCGTGCGCAAAAGGTTGGGCAGCTCCGCCCTGCGGCCCAGATAGCGGATGCGGACCTCGTCGAGCTCGGAGCTGGTGGCGGTCGACGCGATCGCCCGCTCGGCCTCGGACCTGATCTGGGCGATTCGCTCGGTCATGGGGCGGCCATCCTATTCGCGAGCTCATACAGGGCCACGGTCGCGGCCATGGCCACGTTGAGTGAATCGTTCCGGACCGGTATATGACCGATCAGGTCAGCCTGCGCGACGATGTCGTTCGGAAGACCGGCCCGTTCGGCGCCGACGAGCAGGCTGACCTCGCTGAGCGGAACTTTCGCGCTGGGGTCACGCAGATGTGATCCGGATTGCGAAAGTTCTCCGATCGGGAAGCCTTGCCCGGGCACCAGGGCGACTTTGACACCCGGAAGGCCGTCAACGTCGCCCTTGACGAGCGGCACGGTGAAGACAGCGCCCATGCTGGCCCGGACTGCCTTGGGGCTGAACGGGTCCGTGCTCCCCCGACCCAGCACCACGCTCGAAGCGCCGAAGGCCTCCGCGCTCCGCAGCACCGTCCCAAGGTTGCCGGGGTCCTGGAGCGCGTGGACGTAGACACATAGGGGCCCTCGAGCGCGCGGTGACCAGCGCTCCTCATAGACGGCCAGCGCTCGGGTGCCCGAGGCCAAACCGGAGGCGGAGGCCAGCAATTCGGCCTCGACTTCTATCCCCGGCAGCCCGGAGCCGACCGCGCAGTAGCGCTCCACGGGCTCCCAGCCGGCCGCATCGGCCGCGGCCAGCAGATCCTCGCCTTCGGCCACGAAAGATCCTGTCCGCTCGCGCCAGCGCCGCCGCTGGCGCAGTTTGCGGATCTCCTTGAGCTTTCGGTTGTGGGGACTTGAGATGGCTGGCACGGTGGCTCTTGGTGACAAAAAGGGCGCCTCTCCTCGTGGGAGCGGCGCCCTGGTGATGCTGGTGACTTGACTGGGTGCTCAGCCCGCCGCCAGCGCCTCCCGGGCGCGGTCGGCAAACCGTCGAAAGGTGTCGGCGTCGCGCACGGCGATGTCGGCCAGGACCTTGCGATCCAGCTCCACACCGGCTAGGGCCAGTCCGTGCATGAACTGCGAATAGGACATGCCGCTCTGGCGGGCGGCGGCGTTGATGCGGGTGATCCACAGGCGGCGAAAGTCGCGTTTGCGGTTGCGCCGGTCTCGGTAGCGGTACTGGTCAGCCTTGAGCACCGCCTCCTTGGCCACCCGGTAGTGCCGGCTGGCGTCACCGCGATAGCCCTTGGCCTGGTGGAGGGTGGCCCGGCGCTTCTTGCGGGCGTGGACCGAGCGCTTGACCCTGGTCATCTCGACTCGACCCTGTGCTTGGCCCCGAGCAGCGTCCTGATCCTTTTCTCGTCGGGCTTGGCGATCTCAGCCGGACGGGCCATGCGGCGCTTGCGCTTGGGCGACTTCTTCTCCAGGATGTGGGTGGAGAACGCGCTGCGCCCTCTCACCTTTCCCCGAGCGGTCAGCCGGAAGCGCTTCTTGGCGCCGGAATGGGTCTTCATCTTCGGCATGGACGCCGACCAGTAAAGCAGAAGGTGACTGGCTCTCAGGCGGCGGCGTCGGTGGGCGCGGCGGCCCGCTCCTCGCCCACGCCAGCCGGGGGAGCCTCGGGATCCTGGCCGTCTGGCGACTGTCCGTTGGCCCGGGTGCGCGGCTGGTCCTGGGCCTCCGCCGGCTTCTCCTTCTCGGCCGTCAGGACGGCTTTGGAGGGCGCCAGCAGCATGGTCATGTTGCGCCCGTCCTGGAGCGGAGCCTGCTCGATCACGCCGATGTCGGCCAACTCCTCGGCCAGCCGATCCAGCAGCGCCGTGCCCCGCTCGGGGTGGGTGACCTCGCGCCCGCGGAACATGATCGTGATCTTGACCTTGTCCTTGCCCAGGAGGAAGCGGCGCACGTGGCCTTTCTTCGTGTCGTAGTCCTTCTGGGCGATCTTGGGCCGGAACTTGATCTCCCGGATGGTGATCTGCTGCTGGTGCTTGCGGGCTGCCTTCTGTTTCTGGGCCTGCTCGTACTTGTATTTGGAGTAGTCGAGGACCCGGCAGACCGGAGGACGGGCGTCGGGAGCCACCTCAACGAGGTCGAGATCGCGCTCCCGGGCGTACTCCAGCGCATCCTCGGTCTTGACGACCCCGATCTGCTTGCCGTCCTCGCCCACGAGCCGGACCTCGGGCACACGAATGCGGTCATTGGTCCGAGTGAGATCCCGTTCCGGGGGCCGCCGGTCGAACTTCTTGGGGACCGGCACTAGCTGCGGTGGCGTCCTGGATTCAAGCGGCGCCGGGCCGGGTGTGATGAGTCTGTCGGATCAACGGCGGCGAGTATAGCGGCGGATCTACTCCGGAAGGCGACTTTTCACCCGCTGGCTGACACGCTCGATCAACTCCTCGAGATCGCTTGACCCCTGATTGCCCTGGCGGTGTTGGCGGACGGCCACCTGACCGGATTCCTGCTCTCTGTCCCCCACCACGAGCAGGTAGGGGATCTTCATGAGCTCGGCATCCCTGATCTTGCGGGCGATCGACTCCCCGCGGTCGTTCAGTTCGGCCCGCAACCCCGCACCCCGCAGGCGCCCCTCGACCCCTTGGGCGAATTCCAGGTGACGGTCCGCGATCGGCAGAACGATGGCCTGCACCGGCGCCAGCCACAGCGGCAGCTCGCCGGCGAAGTGCTCAAGCAGGATCCCGATGAAGCGCTCGTAGGATCCCATCAGGGCCCGGTGGATCATGACCGGACGGTGCTCGGCGTTGTCCGCACCCGTGTAGACGAGGTCGAAGCGCTCCGGAAAGTTGTAGTCGAGCTGGCAGGTTCCCAGCTGCCACGAGCGACCCAGCGAGTCGGTCATGTGTAGGTCGATCTTTGGCCCGTAGAAGGCCCCGTCGCCCTCGTTGAGCTGGTACTCGAGATCCAGCTTGTCGAGCGCGCTCAGCAGAGCCGTCTCGCTCTTGTCCCAGAGCTCATCGGAGCCGATCCGTTCCTCCGGGCGGGTTGACAGCTCCACCCGAACGTCCAGCCCGAACACCCGGTAGGTGGCGAAGGCGAAGTCCAGCACACCGGCGACCTCCTCCTCTATCTGATCCTCCGTGCAGAAGATATGGCTGTCGTCCTGGGCGAAATGGCGAACTCGAAGCAGGCCGTGGAGGGTTCCGCTTGGTTCCCGGCGGTGCAGGAGCCCGGGCTCCCAGTAGCGCAGCGGCAGCTCGCGGTAGGAGTGCCGGGTCATCGAGTAGAGCTGGCAGTGGCCGGGGCAGTTCATCGGCTTGACCGCCATCTGCCGGTCCTCGTACTCGGTCAGAAACATGCTCTCGCGGTACTTGTCCCAATGGCCCGAGGTCACCCACAGCGAGCTGTCGTAGATCTGGGGCGTCTTCACCTCCAAGTAGCCCCGGTCCCGCCCCATCTCCCGGCTCAGCGCCACCAGCTCGTTGAATACCTGGGTCCCGGCCGGCAGCCAGAACGCCGCTCCCGGCGAGACGTCCGAGAAGGTGAACAGCCCAAGCTGCGGGCCCAGGCGCCGATGGTCGTTGGCCCGGGCCTGCTCCAGCCGCTCCAGGTAGTCGTCGAGGTCCTTCTGGGAGAAGAACGCAGTTCCATACACGCGCGTGAGCATGGGCTGGCTGGAGTCGCCACGCCAGTAGGCCCCGGCCACGGATTGGAGCTTGAACGCCTTGATCCGCTTGGTACTGGGCGCGTGCGGCCCTCGGCACAGGTCCGTGAACCCGCCGTTGGTGTAGAGGCTCACGGTTCTGAGGGGATGAGCCGGATCGGCGTCGCGGACGAGATCCTCGATCAGCAGCACCTTGTAGTCCTGGTCTTCCGCCCGAAACCGGTCGAGCGCGTCCTGCACGGGCACGTCCCGGCGGACGAACGGCTCGTCGGCCTGTATGTGCTCGCGCATCCGGGCCTCAATGGCCCCGAAGTCGGACTCGCTCAGCGTGACTCCGTCCGGGAAGTCGAAGTCGTAGTAGAAGCCGTCCTCGATCGGCGGGCCGATCGAGATCTTCACCCCTGGGTGGAGCTCCGTCACCGACTCGGCAAGAACGTGGGCGGCGTCGTGGCGAATCAACCACAGGGCCTCACCCCCGGTGCGGTCGGTGATGATCTCGAGCTTGGCGGGCGCGCCGTTCCCGCTCGGCAGCTCCCGGGCCAGGTCCCGCAGCTCGCCGTCGACCTTGACGGCCAGCGCGGCCTTGGCCAGCCCTGGCCCGATGGCCGTCGCGGCGTCGGCGCCGGTGGCGCCGTCTGGAAGCGTGAGGATCTTCCCGTCGGGGAGCTCGAAGTCCATGGGTTGAGGATGCTAGTTGGACGTGGTTTTGATCCTCGTTGCCCGCCCGGTCGCGGGCCCGCACGCCGAAGTCGAAAGTCTCGGCCACCGCCGCCCACGCCTCCGGGCGCTAGATTTCCAACCACTCCCGGGCGATTAGCTCAGCTGGGAGAGCGCCGTCTCGACAAGGCGGAGGTCACTGGTTCGAGCCCAGTATCGCCCATTAGGCCCCGCGCCCCGCACACCCCCGCACCCCCCCGAAACACAGGGCCTCGCGGGTGGTTTGCGGGGCGTTGCGCGTCGGTGCGCGGGCAGGAGTGACGCAAAGTGTGACGCACCGCTGACGCCGACAGTGACGCACCTCGTTTACCGGTAGGTGCCTGATTGCTGCAACG
>JBPYDM010000192.1:0-4500 GCA_051986255.1 Solirubrobacteraceae bacterium
ATGTAATTGCGCAGATACACGGGGTTGCCGCTGCCAGCCTTGTTCTGCACTTGGGGGAACTCGAACGAGAACGGAACCTGGGTGGCCGTACGGCGCGCTTGGGCAAGTTCCGGGGTGGCCACGGGCACCAGTGGGAGCCGCCGAATCTGGTACCCGTGGACCGAGCGAGCCATGGCCGCCGTCTCGGATTTGGGAGATTTAGCCGAGCCGTACAGGAATGAGTGCACGCTGGCCGCAATCTGCTGGGGCGTGGCCGTGTCACACGAGCATGGGTTGGCTCCGGTGGGCTGGATGTTGACCTGGAACTGGACCTGGCGCACCGGCTTGTTGACCGAGGAGATCAGCGTGCCCAGCAGGTTGAGGATGCCGTTGGTGCTGTGGAGGCTGGCGTCCGTCTGGACGGTCTGCCCGAAGATGTGCTCGAACTTGTCGGCGTTGTCCACGAGCGTTGGGCCGTACTGACGCTTGACGTCGAGTAGGAACGCCTGGTCACGGGCGTCACGGACCAGCGACGTGTCGCCGTGACGGTAGGAGACGAACTGCAGCGCCTGCTGACCACACATCCGCTGGTAGCCGGGCTGGAGGTTGATTTGCTGGTACTGCGGCCCACCGGGAACGTTGACGTGGTAATAGCGGCGGTCCACCGTCGAGTACACGCAGCCGATCTCGTTGACGGCGCGGACGAAATTGTTGAAGTCAATCTCCACCACGTGGTTGACCCCCAGACCGGTGACCTGCTTGATGGTGTTGACCAGCAGAGGGATGCCGCCATAGGTCAGGGCGGCGTTAAGCCTCGTGATCTCCAAGCCACCGGCCGTGTGAATGGGCACCATCAGCTCGCGGGGGATCGACATCATCGAGATCCACGGCTTGCTCGGATCGAGCCGCACCAGCAGCATTTCGTTGGAGTGAGGCAGCACCGGCGTGGTGGTGGTGTGGTTGCGTTGGTCGTTGCCCACCAGCAGCAGGGTCTGCGGATCCCCCCACCCGGCCGTGGCGAGCGCCCCGGGCCCGACCTGCAGCGGCGCGCGCTGGTTGAGGGCGTCCCGCAGGTTGTGAACCTCCTCTAGGACGAACACCGCAGCAGCCCCCGCGCTGGCCAGCACGGCTGCCAGGCAGCCCAAGAGCATCCGTCTCAGTCCGCGCCGCCGGGGCCGCGGCGAAGCAGGCCCGTCCGGCGGCTGAGTGGGCGGAGAGGCGGGAGGAGCAGACGACGATCCCCCTGCCGGGGGGCCGGAGGCACCAGGACGGGCCGTTTGGGGCGGGGCGGTAACGGTGCTCACGGCGCTCGGATGATGATACGCGGGGTCCGGCCCGAAACCTGCCCGGCGACGTCCCAATCGCCCCGCAGGTGCGGTGGCCTGGGACGTTGACGGCTTCCTGAACCGTCACCAACCCAATCCGGCCCGGCACACCGGGAAATGGGCTGTTTCCGGGCGCCCGCCCCTATCCGGGCGGCCGCCCCTATCCGAAGCCGCCGCGACCGAGGCCCCTGCCCTACACCGCGGCCGACTGGGCGTCCCCCAGCAGCGACACCGCCAGCTCCGCCACCTGGGTGGGGGTGCGCCCGACCCTGACGCCCTTCTCCTCTAGCGCCTCGGCCTTCGCCTTGGCCGTGCCGCGCGAGCCCGAGACGATCGCGCCGGCGTGGCCCATCGTCTTGCCCGGCGGGGCGGTGAAGCCCGCGATGTAGGCCACCACCGGCTTGCTGACGTGGGCCGCGATGTACTCCGCGGCCCGCTCCTCGGCGTCTCCGCCGATCTCCCCGCACATGACTATCAACTCGGTCTCCGGATCCTCCTCGAACATGACCAGAACGTCGATGAAATCCGTGCCTGGCACCGGGTCACCGCCGATCCCCACGATCGTCGAGTTGCCGAATCCCTGCTGGGCGATGACGTTACCGATCTGGTAGGTGAGCGTGCCTGAGCGCGACACCACGCCGACATTGCCCTGCTTGAAGAACGCGGCGGGAATGATCCCGACGTTGGCCTTGCCCGGGGACAGGATGCCCGGACAGTTGGGTCCAACCAGCCGCGCCCGGCCATGTGCCTTCAAGGCGTTGAACACCCGCAGCTCGTCGTGGGCTGGAATCCCCTCGGTGATGGCGACGATCAGCTCTATGCCTGCGTCCTGCGCCTCGAGGATCGAATCGGCGGCAAAGCGCGGTGGCACGAAGATCATGGCCGTGTTGGCGCCGGTTTCGGCCGCCGCCCGGTGGAAGGTGTCGAACACCGGGATCCCGTCCACGTCCTGCCCGCCTTTGCCCGGCGTGACCCCGCCCACCACCTGGGTTCCGTAGTCGCGGTTGCGCAGCGAGTGAAACGTGCCCTCGCGCCCGGTGATGCCCGAGACGCACAAGCGGGTGTTCTCGTCGACCAGGATGCTCATCCAGCCGTCTCCCTATCGCCGGCGATGCTCACGCTGCGCCAGCGCTCACGGCCGCCGCCAGCTCAACCACCCTGCGGGCCGCTCCATCCATCGTGGCCTCCGTATACACGCGGGGCAGGTCAGCCTCGGCCAGGAGCCGCCGACCCTCCTCGTCGTTGGTTCCGTCCAGCCGGACTACGAACGGGACCTCGGGCTGAATCTGGTGGAAGGCCTCGATCAGCCCTCGGGCCACCTCGTCCCCGCGGGTGATGCCTCCAAAGATGTTGAACAGAACCGCCTTGACCTTGGGGTTGGACAGGATCACCTCCACCGCGCTGGTGATCGCCTCGGCCTTGGAGCCGCCCCCGGCGTCCAGGAAGTTGGCCGGCGACCCGCCGGCCTCGGCCACCACGTCCAGCGTGGACATGACCAGCCCGGCGCCGTTCCCCAGGACGCCGACGTCGCCGTCCAGCTTGACGTAGATCAGCCCGCGCTCCTTGGCCATCCGCTCCTGCGGGTCCTCGCGCGAGGGATCGCGTAGCCGCGCGTTGTCCGGGTGGCGGAAGAGCGCGTTGTCATCCAGCGTGACCTTGGCGTCCAGCGCCCTGACCTCGCGCTGTCCACCGGCTTCCCCGGCGGAGCCCGTGACAATGAGCGGGTTGACCTCGACCAGCGTGGCCTCCTCCTCCACGAACACCTCATACAGCTTGGCCAGCATGGCCCCTACGGCTCTGACCACATCGCCGTCCACCCCGGCCTCGTAGGCCAGGCGCCGGCCGTGAAAGTCCTGATAGCCGAGCAAGGGGTCGAGGTGCAAGCGGGCGATGGCCTGGGGGTCCTGGGAGGCCACCTCCTCGATGTCCATGCCGCCCTTGGTGGAGAGCATGATCAGCGGGGCCTTGGCCGAGCGGTCGAAGACCACCGACGCGTAGTACTCGGCGGCTATTTCCGAGGCGGCCTCCACCCAAAGCTCGTGCACAGTCAGACCGCGGATGTCCATGCCCAGGATGGCCTGCGCGTGCTCGCGAGCTTCCTCCGCGTTGTGAGCCAGTTTGATCCCGCCGGCCTTGCCCCGACCCCCGATCTGGACCTGCGCCTTGATCACGCAGGGAAATCCCAGCTCCTCGGCCGCCCGGACCGCGTCCTGTACCGACGTGGCATGGCTACCAGGCGGCACGGGCACACCGTGGCGTGCAAACAGCTGCTTCCCCTGGTACTCGAGCAGGTCCATCGGCCCCCAGCACTCTATTTGATCGCCTGCCATGGCATCATGCCCGCCCCATGGCCATCCCGAAGACTGTCTCCTTCGTGACCTTCGATGTCTACGGGACGCTGATCGATTGGGACACCGGCGTTTACGACGCGTTCAGGGCCGAGGCCGAGCGCGACGGCTTCACGATCGAGCGCGACCAGCTGATCCCCCTGTTCTACGAGGTCCAGAAGCAGATTCAGGCAGGCTCCTACGAGCTGTACGCCGAGGTGCTGCGGCGCACGGCGGTGCAGATCGCCAAGCAGCTGGGCTGGCCACTGGAGCCCTCGCGGTCGGGTTTCCTGCCGGATTCGGTCCAGCGCTGGCCGCCATTCAAAGAGACCAACCCGGTTCTGGCCAGGGTGGCCAAGAAGACACGGATCGGGCTCATCTCCAACATCGACGACAAGCTCCTGGGCCAGACCCGTCGGCACATCCCGCTCGACTTCGACCTCGTGGTCACCGCCCAGCAGGTCCGCTCCTACAAGCCCGACCCGGCGCACTTCACCGAGTGCGAGCGCCGCATCGGCGGGAAGAAGGGATGGGTGCACGTTGCGGCCAGCTACTACTACGACGTCGAGCCGTGCCTGAAGAAGAAGATCCCCGTTATCTGGGTCAACCGTTCCAGGGAGCAGCTCGAGCCCAGCCAGCGCAAGCCAGATGCCGAGGTTCACAGCCTCAGGGAGGCGGCGAAGCTGGTCGGGATCTCCTAGCACCGCTCCAGCGCGCTACGGGCCGCGACTCGCCCGCAGGCCCGGGCCGCAAATGCCCGAAGGCCGCTCCCGCCCCTACTCCCCCGACTTGATCACAGCCAGCGTGTCCCCGCTGGCCACAGCCGCGCCAGGCGATATGGGCAGCTCGGCCACCGTCCCCGACTTGTG
>JBPYDM010000193.1:0-18612 GCA_051986255.1 Solirubrobacteraceae bacterium
CTGCCCCGTGTCGCACGCTCTCGCTAAAGCGGACCCCAGCGGCGGCCGAGCAGGTCGCGAGGATTGCGCACTGCTGTGTGCCTCTTCGTTATCTCAGTAGCCCGCGCCCGCGACGGCGGAACAGCCCTCGATCCTCGCGACGGTCCTGACGGTCATCGCGCCGGTCATCGCGCCGGTCGGCCCGATCCTCGCGCCGTTCGCGAATCCTGCCGAGCAGACCGGGTCGATCATGTCTTTCTCTGAACAGTGGCATCTCAACCTCCGTCCGCGGCGCTTTCGCGGTCGGCCTCGACGGCGGCGATAAGCGCCTGCGTCGGGATCCGGCCGCTGGCTACCAGCTCACCGCCCGACCTGCGAACGGCCGAAGCGAACGGGGCCGCCCACGTGTTCTCGTACACGAGCACGGCCGCGGCGCTAGCGGGCTGCATCATCTCCCCGATCTGCTCGACGTCCTCTTCCGCGAGCAGAATCGCCAGCTCTCGCTCGAGGTCGCGCAGCTCGCCCGCATCACTGTCATCGACGTCGCGTAGCTCGGCCGCATCGATGGAGCCGTCATCCGCCTTCGTGAGGATCACCAGGTCAAGCACCCGGATCGTGTCGTTCTCGATTAGCGACCTGAGCTCAGTTGCCATCTCCCCTGAGAACCTGGCCTTGTCTTCTGGGAACCTGACCACCAGGTAGTCGACCGGTCCCAGCTCGTCGACGTTAATGTCGGTCACCGCACTCCCTTCCTCGGTAGAACTCACGCGATCGTCGCGGACACTACTACTGGACCAGATCCCTATTCCACGAGGCCGTTATGCCCTCTCACGAGCTTGTGGGATCCGCGTTTTGCCTCGTCGTCGTGGTCCGCGTAGCCGGCGGTCTGATCGCCACGGGCGGCACGACTCGAAGGCGGCCCCTTGATTCGATAGCCCGGCTCTTATTCCGTCGACTGCTTCTCGTGGTCAAGGAGAACGCGCCAGTCGCCCCGTGATTCGGTGCGATTCAATGCCATTTCATGCGACCGAACCCTCCGCGAATCTGGGAAGTTCCCTATTTGCAGGGAGTTCGTGTTGCATCTATCACATCTAGACCCCCTGTTAGCATGGCCTTCGCCCCCACGGAGCCGTTGCGGGAGTGCGAGTTTCCACCGCTCAAGGAGTTGGCAGCGACGTGGTGCAACTAGGGAGCATCTCTTCACGTGTCGGCTACTAGCAGCGCAGAAACCCGGGTTGGCAGCTGGGCGGGCGTCGTCCAGGGTGTCCGTGACGCTCTGTTGGACTGGCGGAGGCTGGTCTGGGCTCTCCCGGCGCTGCTCGCGCTCGCGTATCTGATTGTCCTGCTGGCGGACTTCCAGCCGGTTATCACGTCGATCAACATGCATGGGGACGTGGTGATTGCGCCGGTGCTGGGCAAGCTGGCAGGTGAGGCGCCACCCGGGAGCCATGTCTTGATTGGGCATCACCCCTGGTATGAGGAGTACCTCTTCCTGCGGGCGACCGCTGGCCTGTCCTTCTATCGCCAGCTCTGGGAGCTCTCGCCGATGCTCTGGACGTTCCTGGGGTTCGGGATATTGGCCTGGGCGGCCTGGCGAGCGCTGGGTGGGCTGGCTGCGCTGCTCACCACGGCGGCGCTGATATGCCTGGGGTCGCTAGGCCGGTTCATCTTCTTCGCCTTCAACTGGCACGGCCTCACGGTCGTGCACACGATCCTCATCGCTGCTGCCCTGGTCTGGCTGGCGCCCAGGGCCGCCGAGATCAGCTGGCCCGTGCTGTGTGCCTTGGCAGCAGCACTGGGATTGATCGGTGCGCTGCCGACGGCCTCGGACGCCCTGTTCCCGTTCTGGGCGCTCATTCCGATGTGCATAACCGCCGGCGCAATGGCGTACCGGAGCGCGGGGCGTGCTCGCTGGACGCCGCTGGCCTTCGCGGCGATCACGCTGCTGGTATCGCTGCTGGCGGGCCGGGTGGTTGGGCATCTCGTCCGGGACGGCGGCGTCGGCACGATCCCGTTTTCCTACACGTTCGTGGGCTCGATGAAGGGGGCGGTCAACAACTTCGAGCAGTTGCTGGTGGGGTGGATGAACCTCGGCGCAGGTGGCTTCTTCGGCATGCCTGTGAACCTCCGGGGCCTGGCGGCGCTGGCCAGTGGTCTCTTCATCCTCGCCGCCCTCGTCCTGGGTCTGTGGGAGGTGCGGCGCCTGGTGAGAGCGCGCCAGTCAGAGAGCGTGGACGCCGACGGTCCTCGGGTCCTGCTGGGTCGCGCTACGGCCACACCGAGACTGGCCTACGTCACGTTTTGGACCAGCTCGCTGCTGCTGCAATCGGCCGTGTTCATCGGGACCAGCGTGCCGAAGCTCAAGACGGGCAGCATCCGCTACGCCCTGGCCGGATACATCGCCATCATGGCCCTGATGCCGCTGCTGACCCGGCGCGGATGGGTCTGGCGGATTGGCCTCTCAGCCGCCGTCTGCGTGTTTGCCCTCAGCGCGATCTTCCAGCTGGCCCGCCAGCCCTACGATCCGTACGGTCACTTTCCAGGCCCTCCCCAGGCGCAGGCGGTCCTCCGCTTTGCCCGAGCCCACGACGTCGATTATGGCTACGCGGGTTACCTGGATGCTCCGGACCTGACCTGGCTGACCAGGTTCCATCTCCAGATCTATCCCGTGCACGCAGGTTGTGGCCCGGAAGGGCTGTGCCCCTCCAACGCGCGCATCAACACGTGGTACCTCCCCCGCCCTGGAACCCGATCCATGCTGATCGCGGACCCCGCCGCTCCCGGTCTGCCGTCGATTCCGCCCAGCTTTGGTCATCCGCTGGCCATGGCCCACGTGGGTCCGATGACGCTAGCGGTCTATGGCTTCGACATCGCCTCACGGCTGGGAGTGCTGTGATCCAACCGGCGCCGCACCGGACCCCTTAACGCCAAGGGCCAGGTTGCAATGCCTGGCCCTCCACGTGCGGTCCAAGATCACCACTGAACTACTACGTCCCAGGACTTATCGAGTGTCTGCCTGGGTGGCGTGACACTCCCGACCTCCGGGACTGGCCGCCTCCAGCTGAGAGGCGCGTGGCGCCGGTGGGCCATGGGGCCCACGGTCGAGTGGGCGATCCGCCGCGCCCCTGAGGGTAGACGGTCGTCGCTCAGCGCCAACGGCGAGGCTTTCTTGGCCGCCGCCTATGGCCGTGGGAGCTGGGAGTGCGCTCGCGTCCTCAGCAGCATCTCATCCAGCGTCTAGACCGCTGGTACCCTCAGGGCCGGGGGACGCATGAGGGACTCCTGACGGATCGTGCCGGCCCGACGATATGCCGATACCCAACTCATGAGCAGAGGCTGGAGGCGTGGACTGCTGACCATCGCCCTGCTGGTAGGGCTGGGTGCCGCCGTTCCAAACGCTGCCCAGGCGCAGGCGAACGCCGTCTTCTACCGCGAGGGCCCGTACGCGGGGACGATTGCGCAGGTCGTGCCCAAGCCCTATGCGGGCCGCATCAGCCTCTTGGTCAGCCAGGGCAAGATCACGGGACTGACGGTCACCTTCGGAGTCGCCTGCCACGCCCTCGGCTGGGTGCGCGACCAGGATCCGATGCCCACCTTCACCGTTGACATCGGACCGACCGGCGGCTTCTCATATACCGGAAAGCTCGCTGGGCGCCGGATGCGGCTGAGTGGGATTTTCAACGGGCACAGAGTCGTAGGGTCGTTCTTTCAGTCGTTCTGGTTTGGGCACGACTTCTGCACGATGGAGCGCGCCGCTTTCTTCACCGCGTTGAGCTGATCGGCGGCCCGGTCCAGTCGTCAGACTCCGCCTGGGCCGTTCTCGCTGCGCTCCAGCCGCGAGCATTCTCATAGGGTTCGGCCTCGCACCGATGGCCTGCATTCCCAGCAACATCGCCGAGCACGTGGGCGGCACCCCGATGCTGCGGCTTACGCGGATGGTTCCGGACGGCGCTCAGCTGTACGCCAAGTTGGAGGCGTTCAACCCCGGGGGCAGCGTCAAGGACCGGATCGGGGTGGCCATGATCGAGCGAGCCGAGCGGGAGAACCGTATCGCGCCGGGTCAGACGACGATCGTCGAGGCCACCAGTGGGAACACCGGCATCGCACTGGCCTTTGTGTGCGCGGCCAAGGGATATCGCCTCGTGCTCACGCTTCCCGAAGGTATGAGCCGGGAGCGCGAAGGCCTCCTGCGTCTGTACGGAGCCGAAGTCCAGCTCACCCACTCGATGGGCGGGATGACCGAGGCGGTGGAGGCAGCCAGGACCCTGGCCACCAGTGATGCGTTCTTCCTGCCCGACCAGTTCTCCAACCCCGCCAATCCGGAGATACACCGCCGGACCACCGGTCCAGAGATCCTGGACGCCCTGGACGGTCAGGTGGATGTGTTCGTGGCCGGAGTGGGCACGGGCGGGACGATCACCGGAGCGGGCGAGGTACTCAAGCGCCGCAACCCCAACTGTCGACTCATCGCAGTGGAGCCGGCGTCCTCAGCTGTGCTGTCCGGCCGGCCTGCCGGACCACACAAGATCCAGGGAATCGGCGCCGGCTTCATCCCGCAGGTTCTCAGGACCGATCTGCTGGACGAGGTGATCCCGGTGGAGGACGAGAATGCCATCGCCACCGCCCGGGAACTCGCCAGGACGGAGGGCGTGCTGGCTGGGATCTCAGGTGGGGCGGCCGTGTGGGCGGCCCGTCACGTCGCCAGGCGGCCAGAGTCCCAGGGGGCCAGGATCGTGACCATCCTGCCCGACTCCGGCGAGCGTTACGTGTCCACCCCGTTCTTCGCCCCGTGAGCACGCGGTCGATGGCTACGCTTGGTCAATGTCAGGGGTGATCGCCCGCACCCTCTCGGAGTTCCGTCGGGATCTCGCAGCCGCCCGGGCTCGCGACCCCGCCGCGGCCGGCGTCAGTCGGCTTGAGGTGGTGGCCACGTGGCCGGGCCTGCACGCCATCTTGGCTCACCGGATCGCCTACACCCTCCGCCAGTCCGGGGTCCCCCTCCTGCCTCGGTTGACCGCCGCCGTGGCCCGGACGGTGACCGGAATCGAGATCCATCCTGCCGCGACGATCGGCCCGGGCCTGTTCATCGACCACGGTATGGGGGTGGTGATCGGTGAGACGGCGGACATAGGCGAGGACGTCACCTTGTACCAGGGCGTGACCCTGGGGGGCACGGGTTTCGCGACCGGGAAGCGGCATCCCACCGTGCAGGACAACGTCACGATCGG
Source organism: Solirubrobacteraceae bacterium (assembly GCA_051986255.1). Classification (GTDB taxonomy): domain Bacteria; phylum Actinomycetota; class Thermoleophilia; order Solirubrobacterales; family Solirubrobacteraceae; genus Palsa-465. The sequence goes on from JBPYDM010000193.1 coordinate 5,208, forward strand.
AGCCGGGGCCACGTTGCTGGGCCCGATCACGGTGGGGCACGGCTCCAAAATCGGGGCGGGCAGCGTGGTCATCCATGACGTGCCGCCTCACTCCACCGTGGTGGGGAACCCGGGCCACCCGGTGCGGGTGGAGGGGCGCCGCCCGGAGGGCCCGGACACCGATTGGGTCCACCTCCCGGACCCGATTGCCGACGCCATCAAGGCACTATCGGCCCGGATCTCCGCGCTCGAGAACCACGAAACCGGCGCGGACACGCGCGAAGCGGAGAGCGATGGTGCGGTCAGCCGCGCCCGCTCAATCGGGCCTAACCCCGCCGGTGGTTAGCGGAGTCCCCTAGGCACGGAGCGCGCCCCGACGGGCGGGCACCGGCGGTTGGGAGGGATCCGGCAGCTCGTCCTCATTCATATTCAGCCTGGCTTTGACCAGGTAGAGCGGCCGTCCCTTGACCTCGTCGTAGATGCGGCCCACGTACTCGCCGATGATCCCGATGGCGATGAGTTGAATGCCTCCGAGCAACAGAACGGCAATGGTGATGGTGCCGAAGCCCGGCAGATAGGACCCCACCAACCTCAGGATGACCACCACGGGGATGGCCAGGAAGGCCAGGGTCGAGATCACGAAGCCCAGCAGCGTGGCCAGCTGAAGCGGGCGCTGGGAGAACGAGAAGATGGCATCCAGCGAGAAGCGCACCATCTTCGCGAGCGTGTACTTCGTCTCGCCGGCATAGCGCGGGTCGCGGCGGTAAGGCACTGCCGCCTGCCGATACCCCACCCACACGGTCATCCCCCGCAGGAAACGGCTGCGCTCCCTCATTGACCGAAGGGAATCCAGCGGCCGTCGGTCCAGGAGCCGGAAGTCTCCAGAGTTCGGCTCGAGGTCCACCTGAGCGAGCTTCGAGAACAGCGCGTAGAACCACCGAGCCGTGGTCAGCTTGAACTGAGACTCGCCCTCGCGCTGCTGCCGCACGGCATATACCACGTCGCACCCGGCTCGCCAATGGTCGAGCATGCGGGGGATGAGCTCGGGGGGATCCTGGAGGTCGGCATCGAGCATCACCGTGGCGCTGCCCGTGGCGTGATCCAGTCCGGCGGTCAGCGCTGTCTGGTGACCGAAGTTCCGGGCCAGGCAGACGACGTGCACGCGCGAGTCATCCCCAGCCAGTCGGTTCAGAATGGACGGGGTCTTGTCGGTGGAGCCGTCATCCACCAGCACTAGCTCGAATGGAATCCCCTCGAGGGCACGGCACACGCGCGTGTAGAACTCCGTCAGCGTGGCCTCCTCGTTGTACACGGGGGCGACCACGCTGAGCAACTCGAGACGGCGCTCGACCTGCGTCGGTGGATCGCCGTCCTCGATCAGGGTGGGCGGCTCGGCGTTGGCCGGCTGCTGATCCACCTTCATCTTCCAGTCCTGAACGTCGCTCATCCGATTATCCAGTGTGCAAACGCGGGAATGTAGCCGCCCAGCTGGAGGGTCAGGATGAAGCCGGTGAACACCAGAGCGAACTGCCACAGACGGCGGTCCTTCACCAAAGCGGCGAACGGCATAAGCCAGGCCACGTACCAGGGAAGCAGGGAGCTGGTGGTGACCAGCACGGCTGCGGTCATCCAGCCGGTAGCCCTCAGCCAGTCAAGCTCGCCGAGCCAGACCCGCCGGGCTAGCCAGAGCACGATCACCACGAACGCCACCGCCAGCAACACGCTGAACACGGTGCTAGCGGTGGGGAAGCCAAGCGCGCTGAGCAGGCCGGGCACGCTGTGCCAGTCACCCTCGCGCTGGACCTGAATCAGCGTTGCCGGTAGGTGCAACGATCCCGTCCCGAACAGCGCGAATGTCAGGACGGCCAGCGCGGCCGTGGCCGAGGCGCCTCCAATGAGCACCCCGCGCCGCACCTTCTCGCGGCGCTGGCCGTGGCCACTGATGACCGCGAACAGCATCGGCAGGATGGCGCTCACCTTGATCGCCGCAGCGGTCACGATCATCGCACCCGAGGAGCGCTCCTTGCCCAGCAGGAGGAGGTAGACGCCGGCCATCAGCGCTAGCAGCATCAGCAGGTCGTTGTGGCCGCCGCCCACGCCGTAGATGACGGTGAGCGGGTTCAGCCCAACCAGGGCCACGGCCTTGACCGGGTTGACTCGCCGCAACCGCGCGGAGTTCCACACCAGGGCCACCGTCCCCAGGCTGGCTACGGCGGCGATGGACTTGTAGGCCAGCGCGGAGGCGGCGATGGAGAGCGGGGCCAGGATGTAGCTGAGGATCGTGAACAGGGGGCCGTACACGCTCGGCGTGTAGGCCCACTTGGCCCCCACGTAGGGGGACACCGGGTCGAGCATGAGGGCGTGCGGCCCGGCGAGATACGGGTTAAAGCCGTACAGGGCTCCCATACGGCCATACATCTGATAGCTGAAGATGTCGGTCGAGAAGAGCGGCGGGGCCAGCAGCACGAGCGTGTTGACGGCGGCGATGCATAGCAGCATCGCCCGGGCGGAAACGTTTTCGGCCGTACGCACGACGATGACGTAGCACGCGAACATCACCGCGATGTCGGCGATCACTCCGCCGCTGCGGATGTTGAATGACACGCCGCCGAATGGCCCGGCTAGCCAGTTCGGTACCGAGGACACGGACTGGGGCAGCAGAAGCGGCGTGCCGGCTGCGGCTACGGTGACCATCAAGGTGGTGACGGCGACCCCGATCAGCGCCAGCAGTCCGAGCCGGCTGCTCCGTAGCTCAGCCCGAGCGCGAACGCCCAGTGGGTGGGCGGTGATGCCGACAGTGCCGGTCTCGGTCACGCCAAGAGGCTGCTGTGCGCTCATCGGACGGAAGGATGCCTGCCTGGATGTTGGCGTTACGTTAGGAGGCCCGGTCGTTGACCGGTCGATTACTTTGAGGACGCCCGGTCCTCGATCAATCGGTTACTTTAGGACGCCCGGTCGTCGACCGGGTTTGTTACTTCGGGTTGTTTACCCGCTGAACCAGCCGCGGAGACACCCCGGGCTGTGTCCATATTGTTAGCGGCCCTGGCGGACGGTCCGACGCGAGACAGGGCGGACGCGGCGTGCCGGCGCAGCGTCGGGACAGAGACCATCGCTTCAAGCGCGATCCGACTGGACATCTTGCTGACGCCACCGGTGCGGTCGCGGAACACGATCGGCACCTCGACCACCCGAAAGCCGGCCCGGATGGCCCGGTACGTCACCTCGATCTGAAAGACGTAGCCCTCGGCCCGCACGCTCTCCAGGTTGATTGACTCCAGAACCTGGCGGCGGATGCACTTGAATCCGCCGGTCAGGTCGTGAATGCCGACTCCGAGAATCATCCGGGCGTAGATACACCCGGCCCGGCTGATCACCCGGCGAATCAGCCCCCAGTTCTCCACTCCGCCTCCGGTCACGTAGCGCGAGCCGAGCACCAGGTCGGCATTCTCCGCCGCCTCGAGCAGGCCGCCGAGGTAACGAGGGTCATGCGAGAAATCGGCATCCATCTCGACGACGAGCTCAGCCCCTCCGTTGAGCGCGTGCGCAAATCCCGCCAGGTAGGCATGGCCCAGGCCCGTCTTCACCGCCCGGTGCAACACCTCGACGGAAGGGAGCTCGCGGGAGAGAGCGTCGGCGATCTCGCCCGTGAGGTCGGGCGAGGAGTCGTCCACTACGAGGATCGCGTGGTCCTGCGGAGCCAGCCGCTCCAGCTCGGCGACGGTCGTCCGGACGATCCCGTCGAGATTCGCCGCCTCGTTATAGGTGGGCATCACGACCCACACCCGAGCTTGCATGACCTCGTGAGAGTAGACAGGCGCCGCTGGAACTGGCACCAGGGCGGGTGCGGAACGGGATCTCCTAGCCCCGCGGTTTCTGGGCCAAATATGCAGTCATCCCCGCGGCCCCAGAGCGGAGCTTGACCGTGCTCGGGAGTGGAGGGTATGCGGTAGCCGGCTGGACCGCTGGGCGCCGCTAACGCCTCACGTATGCCACGCGGTTCCAGTTTGGCTCGGGAGCGAGCCGGATGGGCTCACCGCCCCGATCCGGCTGGATGTACACGAATGAGTGGCTCTCGTCATCGAACCACACATCGAGCTCGCCCTCCTTGACCCGCTGGTCAAGCCAGGCACTGCGGAAGATCAACCGGCGAAGCCAGTGCACCAGCGAGCGCTCGGACGGCCCCACGAGCTCGGGCCAGCACTCGTTGACGTGCTCGCCCAGACCTGAGGCGGGGTCGGTGACCTCGCCGTTGACCACCAGATTGATCAGGTCCTCTGCCTCGTCGGAGGCGACCACCCCGTCGATAAAGCCCAGCTTCCGGGCCGCCTGCTCGCAGCGCTCCCGGAAATCCTGCTCGTTGAACGTGAATCGCAGCTCGCCGTACTCGAGTACAAAATCCTCGCCGGAGCTGTAATTGCCACGCGTGAACATCGGCAGCGTCGGCATCATATGCCGGAATCCTTCTGGGCGGCACTGGCTGAAATTGATGTTGCAGGGGAGGGGGAAAAGTGGCCTTCCGGACCCTCTTTAACTACATGGAACTTGACTCCATGGATGGCCTCGTCCCGACGATTCTCGTGGTGGAGGACGACGCCCTCACTCGCAGGTTTCTGGCCGACAACCTGACGGCGGATGGGTACGACCTGGTCGAAGCAAGCTCGGCCTCCGAGGCCGCTGCGCTGCTCCAGAGCGGGTTTCCCGATTTGGCCGTCGTGGACCTTGGGCTGCCCGACGGGGACGGGCTCGACCTGCTCCGCCTGGTGCGAGAGGCGGACCGGGCGGCGGGACGGATCGATCCGGAGCTTCCCCTGCTGGTGCTGTCCGGGCGGGTGTCGGAGCTCGATCGCCTGCGGGGGTTCGACCGCGGGTGCGACGATTACGTACTCAAGCCCTTCAGCTACCAGGAGCTGCGGGCACGGATCGGCTCCCTGCTCAGACGCACGCGGCATCGGCCACATCTGGGCCGGCTCAGGGTGGGCTCGCTGGAAATCGACCCGCTGTCGCGCCAAGTCTGGCTAAGGGGCGAGCCGCTGGCTCTGTCCAAGAAGGAGTTCGCCCTGCTGCGCGCGCTCGCCTCCGAGCCGACGAGGGTGTTCACGCGCGAGGAACTACTGCGGGGCGTGTGGGGCTTCAGGGCAATGGGGGCAACCAGAACCCTTGACTCGCACGCCTACCGGCTCCGGCGGAAGGTCAACGCGGCCGGGGATCGGTTCATCATCAACGTGTGGGGAGTGGGGTACCGGCTGCTCGACGGGCGGCTGGAGTAGTGGAGCGGCGCGAATGGGACTCGTCGTGAGCCTCGGAGGCTGGGTCGCTTTCGCCGTCATGGCCACGGCCTGGCTGCTTTGGCGAGCGGCCTTGACCGCCCGGGCCGAGAGCGTCGCTCGGGCCTGCCATGAGCTGCGCGGACCGCTGGCCGCGGCCCGGCTCGGGGTGGAGCTGAGCGTGTCCAGGCCAGGCAGCTCGAGCGACCGTCTGAGGGCGGTCGAGCTGGAACTCGACCGGGCGGCCGTGGCCCTCGATGACCTGCAGGGCGTCAGGCGGCCGGCCGTTCCGGATGCCGAGGACGGGCTTGTGGACGTCGAGTCCTGGCTAAAGGACTCTGTCGAGGCCTGGACACCGGTGGCCGAACGCCGTGGAGCGACGCTCTGCCTGCGCTGGGACGGGCCGCCCGCTCGCGTGCGAGGTGAGCGGCCGAGGCTGGCTCGCGCAACCGGCAACCTGATCGTCAACGCCATCGAGCACGTCGGCGGGCGGGTTGAGGTGCGCGGGAGGGTGGACGGGGGACGCGTGTATATCGAGGTGCGGGATGAGGGGCCGGGGCTGGGCCCGGAGCTGAGCGAGTGGCTTCAGCGAGGGGGGAGGACCAAGAGGCGTGGCTTGGCCCGGCCAACGGCATCGGGGCGGGGGAGGGGCCTGCTCATAACCCGGATGGTGGCCGCGGCCCACGGCGGGAGCCTGACGGCGGCGCCCAGCGAGCGCGGAGCGCGGCTCGTGCTCGAACTGCCGCTCGCGGCCGGAGCGAGGCGGGAGCGCGGGGCGGTGACCGACCGGCGCCCCCGAGGGCGCCACTAGATGTGGGCGCCCCCGGCGGGAGCAGACCCGGCGACGTCCCAACCGACGTGTGATTCCGGTGGAGTGGGCTGTTGGCGGCCGTGGGCGCGGTCAACAGCCCAACGCTGAACCGTGGGCGCGGACGTTGGGACGTTGACCGGCGTTTTGCGGGCCAGAGGTCTCCGTCACCCCGCAATTCCGCTTGCAGTCGCCCGTCCCGCACGCTCGCCTTCATGCGCAGCCGTCAGCCTGGCCACCGCGTGCTCTATTTCCCACGGGCGCGTGGCGCTCCGTAATCCGGCAATTCCCGTTGCAGTCCCCCGTCCTGCACTTTCGCCTTCACGCGCAGCCGGCACTCATGCGACCCACGAGCCCTCCAAACCGCCGGCAGACCACGGTTTGCGCCCGTGCGGGGAGCAGATGACCGGCCTCGTGGGGCGATGAGTGAAATTTGGGTTGCATTGTGGGATGAAGTGGGGTACAGTGGTGGCTGCATGCGATGTGGAACCTGGGTGGCAGGGCTCCTCCCACCCGGCCACTCAGGTTCGAAGTTCGCCCCCCGTGCCCAAAAACCTGGCCCGCGACGAAGCAGCCTCAGCCCTCGAGCCGCCCTCCGCCGACCCGCATGACCCTCGCCGATCCTGCCGATCCTCACCTCCCCGCTGGATGACACAGCTTGCACGGATTCCGCGGAACCTTCGAGCACGCCCTCGACGCCAAGCACCGGCTGACCATTCCGGCCAAGTTCAGGGCGACGCTCGCTGGTGGAGTAGTGCTGGCCGCCTCACAGGAGACGGACGTCGGGACGCCCAGGGCCCTCGGGATCTGGCCCACCGAGGAGTACGAGGCCTTTACCGCTGCGGCATTGGCCGGGATCAGCCCGCTCTCCCCCCAGGCCCGCGACCTGAACCGCTTCTTCTACGCCTTCTCACACGACACCGAACTCGACGCCGCCAACCGAGTCATGATCCCGCCGAACCTCATGCAGTACGCCGGCCTAGACAAGGACGTAGTGGTCACCGGCTCAGGTCGCTGTCTGGAGGTGTTTGACCGCGCCGCCTATTACGCGTACAGCGACGGCGTTCTCACCCGTGTCCCCGAAATCGCAGCGAACCTTGGCAACACTCCTTGACATGACCACCAGCCACACCCCGGTCCTGGCCGGCGAGCTGATCGAGGCTCTGGATCCGCATCCGGGCGAGGTGGCCGTGGACTGCACGTTTGGCGGAGGCGGGCACGCCCGGCTGGTGGCGGACCGCCTTGGTCCGGCCGGCACCCTGATCTGCATCGACCGCGATCCTGCCGCCGAGGAGCGCTTCAGCGAGCTCTCAGCCGAGCTCCCCTGCCACGCCCGCTTCATCGGAGCCGACTTCGTCAGTGGCCTGCGGCAGCTGCGTGAGGAGAGCGTGGTGGCCGACCTGGCTTACCTCGACCTGGGGATGTCCTCCCTTCAGGTGGACACTCGGGAGCGCGGGTTCTCCTACGCCTACGACGCCCCCCTGGATATGCGCATGGATCCTGAACAGGAGCTGACCGCCCGGGAGGTCCTCAACACGTGGGACGAAGGCCGGCTGGCCAGGCTGTTGCGGGAATACGGCGAGGAACGGTTCGCCACGCAGATCGCACGGGCCATCGGGCGGGCGCGCCGGAGCCGAGAACTCGCATCCACCCACGAGTTGGTGGACGTGATCAAGTCGGCGGTGCCGGTGCACGCTCCTTTCGCCAGCGGGCATCCCGCCCGGAGGACCTTCCAGGCGCTGCGGATCGTGGTCAATGACGAGCTCGTCCAGCTCGATGCGGCGCTGCCCTTGGCCTGGGAGCTGCTCGATGATGATGGCGGCCGCTTGGCCGCCATCTCCTTCCATTCGCTGGAGGATCGGATGGTCAAGCGCTTTCTGGCCGCGCGGGCGCGGGGCTGTGTGTGTCCACCCGAGCTCCCGGTGTGTGTCTGCGGTCACCAGCCCGAGGCGGAGCTCATCACGCGCCGAGCCATTGCCCCCACGGCTGGAGAGGTGACAGCCAACCCCCGCTCTCGCTCGGCCCACCTGCGCGCGGCCCGCAAGCTGGAGCTGAACGCGTCATGACGCCGCCCTCCAGCGGCCGCGCCGCCACGCCGCGCCCAGTGCGGGCCGGCGCCGCCTCGCTCCATTCCCGCACGTCCTTGCCCCCACGGCGGGTGAGCGGGCCGGTCAAGGGCGACCGCCCGCTCGCCCGCTCAGGCGGTCGTTCGTCCCTTCGCCAGGGCGAGCCGTTCCTCGCCCAGGCCGCAGCAGCCGTGGTGGCCTTCGTGCGGTCTCTGCCCGATCATCCCTGGCTCGACCGATTGGTCCGCGGCCGCGCCTGGATCCCCCTCCTCGGCGTCCTGCTGGCCGGGATCGTGGCCACTCAGGTGGAGGTGCTCAAGCTGGGAGCGAGCACGGGCCGGTGGGTATTGCGGACCGCCGCTCTGACCAGCCGCAACGAGGCGCTGCAGGCCAGCGTGGCGGCGCTCTCGGATGCCCAGCGCATTGAGCGGCTGGCCGCCCGGATGGGCATGGTCATGCCGGAGCCCACGAACGTGACCTTCCTGCCGCTCCACCCGCGGGGTGGGACCGAGGCAGCCATTAGGGGCATCCAGGCGCCGGACCCCGCCCAGTTCCTGGCTGCGCTATCGGCCAGCCAGGCGGCTGCTCAGGCCGAGGTCGCTCCCACCCTGGCGGCCACCCCCGTGTCTCCGGCCACCCCGACCACTCAGTCAAGCCCGTCGGCCGCGCCGGCCACGACGGGAACGCCTTCCGCTCCTCCGAGCACCTCCCCGGCCGGCGGCTCGACCGCTGTCACCGCCACCCAGCCTGCCGCTCCGACCAGCCAATCGACCGGTGGCGCCACCTCGTCATCGGGCGGGGTCTCTCAGACTGGGGGATAACGGCGTGGCCCTGGTGGACCGCCGGATCGGGCTTCTGTTTCTCGCCTTCCTCGGTCTGCTAGCCATCGCCGTAGCCCGCGCCTTTTATTTAGGGGCTTTCCAGTCCGGATCTCTCCAGCGGGCGGCGCTCACCCAGCAAGTGGTTCAGGAGGTGGTCCCAGCGCCTCGAGGCACGATCACCGACTCCTCGGGCGTGCAGTTGGCCATCAGCGAATCGGCCGACGACATCGTGGGTGACCCCTACCTCATCAAGCACGCTCACTCGGTGGCCGCGCGGCTGGCCCCGCTGCTGGGCAGGCCCGTCTCGGCCCTGTACTCGGATCTGGTGAAACGGCACACCGGGTTCGTCTACCTGGCCCATCAGGTCCCCGTCAGCCTGGGCAATCAGATCCAGCAGTTCAGGATCAACGGTCTGAACTTCATCCCCACGGTGCGGCGCTATTACCCGCTGCCGTGGGAGGCCTCGCAGGTTCTCGGGTACGTGGGGGCGGACGATCAGGGTCTGGGCGGCCTCGAGTACCTGTACAACCAAGCGTTGCATGGGCGCAACGGGGTTCGGCGGGTGGTCAATGACGCGATCGGCCAGCCGATCTCGGTACAGAACGTGCGGGCGGTGGTGCCGGGATCGAGCCTCCACCTGACCATCAACTCCGCGCTCCAGGACGAGGTCGACCAGGTCCTGGCCGGCGTGGGCGTCGAATTCCAGCCCAAGGGGGCCACGGCCATCGTCATGAACCCCAACACCGGAGCGATCCTGGCCCTGGCCAATTGGCCGCCAGTGAATGCGAACAGCCCGTTTACCGCTCCTGCGTCGGCCTGGGAGGACGAGGCGGTGGGCTTGAGCTACGAGCCGGGGTCGACGTTCAAGGCGATCACGGTGTCGGGAGCGATTCAGGACGGACTGATCACTCCCCGCACTCAGTTCAACATCCCGCCCGTCCTTCAGGTGGCCGACCGCGAGATTCATGACGCCGAGGTGCATGGTGATGAGACGCTGACTGTGGCCCAGATTCTGAAGGTGTCCAGCAACATCGGGGCGGACGAGATCGGGGCGCGGCTGGGAGCCCGGCGCTTTGACTACTGGGTGCACCGTTTCGGCTTCGGCCAGCCCACCGGGGTGGATCTGCCGGGCGAGCAGCCTGGAATCGTCCTGCACTGGTGGCAGTACTCCGGATCCTCCATGGGGAACCTCCCCTTCGGGCAGGGCGAATCGGTGACGCCCATGCAGCTGATCACCGCGTATGCGGCGATCGCCAACGGCGGAATCCTCAGGACCCCGCATATCGTGGCCGCGATCGGGAAAAAGGCCGCCCCGGTCCCCAAGGGTCACCGCATCATTTCGGCCAAGACGGCGGCTGAACTGCGCAACATGCTGGTCGGCGTGTACGGCGAAGGGGGGACGGCGTCCGGAGCGGGCATTCCCGGCTACGTGATGGCGGGCAAGACGGGAACGGCCAACATCGCGGTGGACGGGCACTACTCCGACAGCTATGTGGCTTCGTTCGTGGGGATGGTCCCCGCCTCCCATCCGCAACTGATCGGCCTAGTGGTGGTCGATCAGCCGCACGGCTCGATCTACGGCGGCTCGGTAGCCGCGCCGGCCTTCCAAAAAATCGTCGGCTGGGCCGTGCCGTACTTCGGGTTCTCGCCCAAGTAGCGGGGCCGTCTCGGTGACCGAGCGGGCCAGTCGGATCGCTACGTCTGGCGGTCGGCGCCGAAAGTCCTGGCCAGCGTGGCCAGCCGCTCGTCCCAGTCGGCGCCGACGTCGGCCATCCAGCCAACCGCCTGAGACAGAGGCTGCGGCGTGATGCGGTAGCGGACCTCCCGGCCGGTGCGCTCGCGGGCCAGCAGACCGGCCTCGGCCAGCGCCGCCAGGTGCTTGACCACCGCCTGGCGGGAGATCGGCAGCTCGCTGGACAGCTCGGTGGCAGTGGCCGGGGCAGCAGCCAGGGCGGCCAGCAGCCGGCGCCGGGTGGGATCAGCCAGCGCGAAGAAAACCGCATCCTCTCCACCGGCCACCGCGGACAGTCCGCTCGGGGTGTTCACGCGGCCACGACTAGCGAAGGTCCGAAGCTCTGGCCGCCCGACTCGGGCAGTGGGATCCCGACCAGGTCGAGCACCTCCAGGGGGCGGCTCTCAGTGAGGCTCAATCGGGTCGCGCCCTCGCCCTCGGGATCCAGCCGGAGCTCCACCCGCGAGGCCGGCTCGCCGTCGGCGGACCACCAGAACACGAGGAGAGCGCCGGCCTCGCTTCCCTCTTCCGGTGGCCGAGCCTCCTCCACCCAGCCAGCGCGCTCTGAGTCGCGCGTGATGAACCGGGCCTCTCCACCGGGAGCGAGATCGAGCTCTACCCGCTCGGCGAGCCAGCCGTCCCCCGTGATGACCTTCCACACTTCCTCGAGGGGAGCGCGGATCACCAGCTCTCGGTCGATTCGGTCGGTCATCAGGCGTACCTCCTTGGGCTTGTGCAACCGTTGAGTTGCGCGTCTGCTAGGCTAGCGGTGCAACCGTGTGGTTGCACTATATCCGAAGGAGGAACAATGCCCTTGGTACCGATGGTGGTGGAGCAGACGGCGCGTGGCGAGCGGTCGTTTGACATCTACTCCCGGCTGCTCAACGACCGGGTGGTGTTCCTGGGCGGGCAGGTGGACGAGGAGACGGCCAACCTGATCGTGGCCCAGCTCGTCCATTTGGAGTCCGACGACCCCGACAAGGACATCCATCTGTACATCAATTCGCCTGGCGGCTCGATCTACGCCGGCTTGGCCATCTATGACGCCATGCAGTTCATCCGGCCGGAAGTCCAGACGATCTGTTACGGGATCGCCATGTCCATGGGGTCGCTGCTGCTGGCCGGAGGCGCTCCGGGCAAGCGGATGGCGCTACCCAACAGCCGGATCCTCATCCACCAGCCGTCCGGGGGGTTCGAGGGCCAGTCCACCGACATCGAGATCCACGCCCGTGAGGTGTTGGCGCTCCGGGCGCGACTGGACGAGATCTACGCCAAGCACACCGGGCAGTCGCCGGAGCGGGTACATGCCGACATGGAGCGCGACCGGTACTTCACCGGCGATGAAGCACTGGCCTACGGGCTGGTCGATCGCGTCATCGAGCGCCGCGAGCTCCCGGCCCGGGCCCGCGGTTTTGGGGATGACAGCCGGGTGAGTTAGCCAGACCCGCCAGCCGGGGGCCTGTTTACACTCGCCCCCGATGCGCCTCCACGAGGTGATGACGGGCGTCCCAGCGTCCGCTCGGGATCTCGAGGTCACATGCCTGGCCTACGACGATCGGGATGTGATCCCCGGGACGCTCTTTTTCTGCGTCACGGGATTCACCCGCGACGGCCACGACTTTGCCCCCGTAGCAGTGGACCGCGGGGCGGTTGCCCTGGTGGTGGAACGCCCGCTGGCACTGCCGGTGCCGCAGATCCAGGTGGCGGACTGCCGGCGGGCGATGGCTCCGGCCGCTGCCCGCTTTTACGGTGACCCGACCTCTGCGCTCCAGGTGGCAGGGATCACCGGTACCAACGGCAAGACGACCACGGCGTTTCTCACCCGCGCGCTGTTGGAGGCAGGAGGGCGACCCACCGGGCTGCTCGGCACCGTCAAGAGCATTATCGGCGGGGTCGAGTACGAGGTGATCCGCACCACCCCCGAGGCGATCGACCTCCAGCGGACGTTCAGGGCGATGCTGGGCGCCGGCGACATGGCCTGCTCGATGGAGGTGTCCTCGCACGCGCTCGAGTTGCATCGAGCCGACGCCATCCATTTCGCCGTGGCCGTGTTCACCAACCTGACGCAGGATCACCTGGACTTTCACCCCACGATGGAGGATTACTTCGCCGCCAAGCGGCGCCTGTTCAGCGAGCTGGCGCCGCGTCGCAGCGTGATCAACGTGGACGACCCCTACGGTGGGCGGCTGGCCGCCGAGGTCACCGAGCCAATCACGTTCGCCCTGGACCGGGAGGCCTCCTACCAAGCTTTCCAGGTGCGCGCCGGCCTCGAGGGCTCTGAGTTCTCCGTCCATACCCCCGAGGGCGAGATCGTCCAGCTGCGCTCGTCGCTGCGCGGCCGGTTCAATGTCTACAACGTCGTGGGCGCGTACGCCACGGCTCGCGCGCTCGGCGTACCCAGCGAGCTGGCAGTCGGGGCGATCGATACCGCCGGCCAGGTACCGGGGCGGCTACAGCCCGTCGAGGAGGGCCAAGACTTTGCCGTCCTGGTGGACTATGCCCACACGCCGGACTCGCTGGAGAATCTCCTCCAGGCGGCTCGGGGGCTGACCGACAACCGCGTGCACGTCGTCTTCGGCTGCGGCGGGGATCGCGATCGGGCCGAGCGCCCGATGATGGGTGCCATCGCCCGCCGGCTGGCGGACCGGGTCATCGTGACCTCGGACAACCCGCGCTCCGAGGATCCCGAGGCCATCATCGACGAGATCCTGGCCGGGGCCGGCCCGGGCGTGGAG
>JBPYDM010000194.1:0-3831 GCA_051986255.1 Solirubrobacteraceae bacterium
ATGACCAGCTGTTTTGCCTCAGCCATGGCATCTCCCCGGTCGGGTTATCCGATGGATGAGTCCCACGCTAGCCCTGCCGTCACGAGCATCAGCTGGCAGGAAGCCGCGGCAGTCCTGCAAGCCCGACGACGTTGCCGCCCGAACGGGCCACAAGAGGATCAGGGCTGGCCTGATTTTGGCCTTACAAGGCCGAACAACGATGAAAGATAACACAAGCCAATGCGAACCTTCCTGGCAGGCCAGCCAGCGGATGCCCAGGTCACCGGCACACGCGGCGCTGTCTACGGATCAGCATGTTGGGTTGCCGAATCCAGCCGTAGTCGATCAAGGCGGCGCCTGCGGCGCCGCTGGCCCGGCGTCAGCGCCAGGCTCAGCCTTGAGGGCCCGCCCGGCGCACGCCGGGCCGCACCAGCAGACTCCGCTGGATTACCAGGCTCATCTGTTACGCAGCCCGGTGCGGCACGCAGCCGTCATCCCGGCGGTCCATTGTCCCGCTCACGGCCACCGCCTCTAGGCCGCCCCTTGGGCGTCGCTTCGTGATGGCTTCGCCAGCCTAGACCAGGCGTCCACTCGCCGGGGATCAGCGCCTATCGGGAAGACGAGGCAGGAGTGAACCTCGGCCGGCCAGGAACACAGGTAATCCCTGACCATCACCCAGCCACAGCCACCATCCGCGCCAATAGGACACCAGAACTACTGCCTAGTGGCCCCGGTTACCGGGTGCATGGTTGTGCCTCGTGCCAGTCGAGGTGCGCCTGGTACTCCGTAACACCCGTCTTGATCCAGTACGGGCCGCGGATGCGCTGCAGCCGGGGCGGGACGTCCTGGAAAACCCACCCAGGATCGTAGCCACAGTCACGGCAAATGATCTCAAACGCACGCTTGCTGTCAACGACGGAGCGGGCAGACCGGGTACTACCTTGGAGTGCGTGACGGGAGACTCGCCAGCTGACTCCGACTGACAACGCGGATGATCCGTCATCCGTGCGGCAGCACGAAGACGGATCATCCTGCATCCGGGCACGGGCCGGTGCTGGTGTTGCACAACGTCGCTTTGTCAGGGGCCCCAGGCCCTCCACCCACGCCACGCCGCCCTGAAGGTGAACGTCGAGGTGGTCGGCCACCAGCCGAACCGTCACCGGGCACTGCCGTGACGGCCTGGGCGGCCTCCCCGCTGGTCTCCCACTTAATGCCGTCGGTGGCCATGTGACCGGAGGGCTGGCGCAATTGGTCGGTGGGTCCGGCGGGGCGTTCATCACGCGCCCGCCGGACTTATCACCGAATGGTCAGGACGTGCAGGGGATCACCGCTTCGATCCGCTGCGCGGCGGCAATCAGACTCGCTGCCGTGTCGGCATCGATCATTCTGCCGGCCAGCCCGTTGACCTCGTTGATGAACGCACCCAGCGTGCCGCAAGCAAGGCCCGTGTTGTTGGCGGCCTGAGCGGACTGCGCGCGGGCCACCAGGACAGCGAGGCTCGGCCCCGGCCCCACACCCTTGACCGCGTTGGCGAGGTCGGAGAGCTGCTCCGCCGCGCCCTTCACGTGCACGTTGAACGACTGGCTTACCGGGCTGTTGACGTCCCCGTCGGTGTCAGTCGCGGTGCAGGTGACCGTCGTGTCCCCGATCGCAAACGTCGACCCCGGGGCGGGCGAACAGTTCACCGAAACAGTCCCGAGGTTCTCATCCGTCGCCGTCGGCTGGGGGTAGCTGACCGTTGCTCCGTTGGGGCTGGTGGCGTTGACGGTCTGGTCGCCCGGCACTCCGGTGAACGACAGGTCGTTGTCGACAGCTGTGAAGCTGGCCTTAAACGCGAGATCGTTGGAGGCCTGGGTCGCCCACTGCTGCGTCGTCCATGCGCTCGTGTTGTTCTTATTGCTCTCGTAGACGAAATTGCCACCCGGATACACGTCCCGGCCGAGCGCGCCCCAGATGAGGGTGGCCGAACGCGAATCGCCCGTATAGTCCTTCGAGATCGTCGCAAATAGGACGTACTGTGCCCCAGGGGTCACGGGGATGCTGGGTGGGTTGAACGTGATCGGCTGAAAAACGCCCGCCGCAGTCAGGCTCACGGGGCTGCTTTCATAGAGCGCCGATCCGGTCGCCTGGCCATTCATCCAGGCGTAGACCTCGCCCCGGAACGTCAGCGGCGTCCCCGAGCTCGGTTGTTCCATGTAGAACGTGAAGCTGGTGAGGTTGGTGGCGCCCGCGGGCGCGGTCACTGTCTGGCCGTACGTAGCCGACGGCCCGCCCCGCTGTGTTGGACTCGAGTAGCCAAACGGGCTTATGTACTGCGTCCCGTCCCAGCTCGGCGTTGTGTCAATCCCGATCGTGGCCGCTCGCCCAGCCGACGGGGCCGCAAGCGAGATCGCCGCCACGATCACCGCCACGATCGCCGCCGTAAACGACAGTCGGCGCGCTTGTGTTGTAACCAGCGGATGATTTCGTCCTGGCCGGCGAGCCCTACGCCCCTCGCGAGTGAACATCCACATCACCCCTACCTAAATCGCCCGGCGCCCCCTGCGGGCGGCGCCTCATGATCATTCCAGCTGGCTGATGCCATGCTGGCCTCCCCGTGCCACCCCACAGCCGGGCTACCTGGTCGGCGCGGGGGCCCGCGCGCTACATGGTGCTTGCCCTCCCTCTCCGGCTAGGGAAAAACCATACAGAGTGCCTGGCAATTGTCAATGGATCTGGACACAGCCGGATCGGACATGGGAAGCCAGTGTGTCGGCCAGTGTGACCCCACGATTTACTGAACACACGAGGTCCGTGACGTCCCGGCACAGGGAGACACCGATGCCACCCTCACGACCAGGCTCCCGCACCCAGCGGCGCGTCGCCCGCACCATGGCGGCGATCGAGGACGCGTTCGTCCAGCTGGTGCTCGAGCGAGGGTATGACCGGGTCGCCGTGGAAGACATCACCGACCGGGCCGACCTGGCCCGAGCCACCTTCTACGCCCACTATCCCAACAAGGAGGCCGTGCTCTTCTCGGTCTGTCACCGGTTCCTCGAGGACCTGATGCAGCGCATCGCCCACCAGGGCGGGCCGTGGAACGTGATCCGCCGGGACGCCATCCAGGCCGTGTACAAACAGGCGGCCGAGATGCCCGACCTGTACCGGGCGTGCATGAGCGACGCCCGGACCCGCCAGGCCTACCTGTCCACCCTGAGCCGCTACGCCGAGCAGAGCATCCGTGACCGGCTCAAGGCCCTCAACAGGCAGCCGCGCGTCCCTGTCCCCGTGATGGCGCGAGCCTTTGTCGGGGCACACGCCGCCGTCCTGGAAGCCTCGCTGGCCGGCGAGCTCGACGGTGACGCTGAACAGCTCGCCAGCATGACCCTCGACCTTCTCATGGCCGGCTCGGCCTGGGGTCTCGGAGTCCGCCTCGACGAGATCGGATACTCAACCGAACCCCCGGCGGATGGCCGCAAACGGGCGGTCACCCTCTGGCCCGGGGAGCCGGAGTCCGAGCCCGGCGATGGCTATGCCTGGAGCAGTCAGGTGGTCACCAAGGGCGAGCCCGATGCTCCCGGCGCGGGAGCCGAGCCTGACCAACCTGGCTCGGCAGGCGGTGGCGGCGAGCCCTAGGACTGGGTCCTCGAAGGGCTCGCGGGAAAGCCAGCAGCGTTCCGGCGAAGGCGGCGCAACGCCAGCCGAGCCCTGATCGTCGTGCCATTGACGTGCCATTAACCACGGTCAAGAGCGGGCCAGAGCGGCCACCACCGGGCACACAAGTAGGCAGGTCAGACCTCGTGACGGCGTGTTTCGGTCGGATTCCCAAGCTGATAGTGGGGGTTCGATTCCCCTCACCCGCTCCATGTGGTG
>JBPYDM010000195.1:0-25743 GCA_051986255.1 Solirubrobacteraceae bacterium
GGCGAATGCCAGATCGACATCGCGGTGGGTGAGGGTCAGAGCCTGGGCAACCGTCTGGACTTTGGCGGTCCGTCCTTCGGCTTTTTCGCCACCACCGAGGCGCTCATGCGCCGGGTCCCGGGCCGGATCGCCGGGGAGACGAGAGACGCCGACGGCCGGCGTGGCTTCGTGCTCACCCTGCAGACGCGCGAGCAGCACATCCGCCGTGAGCGGGCCACCTCCAACATCTGCACCGCTCAGGCCCTGAACGCGCTGGCCGGGGTGATCTACCTGAGCTGGCTGGGACGCCAGGGGATCGTTGACCTGACCGAGTTGATGCTCAGGCGCACCGCCTACGCCCGGGACACGCTGGATGCCGTCGACGGGGTGAGCCTGCTTCATCCCGGGCCGGTGGTTCGGGAGTTCGCCATCGCCCTGGATGCGCCGGTGGACTCCGTGCTCGCGGCCTGCCGCCGGCAGGGTATAAACCCCGGCTATCCGCTGGGCCGTGACTATCCCGAGTTGGGCCAGGCTCTGCTGGTGGCTATTACCGAGCGCCGCACCCGGGCTCACATCGACAGCTTGGCCGAGGCTCTGAGAGCTGCGATTGACTCCGCCCGCACGGCGCCTCTGGGAGCGACAGCGTGAGTAGAGACACCGAACCCACCATCTACGAGCTGTCCAAGCCGGGACGCCGCGCCTTCGTGGCTCCAGAGCTGGACGTGCCCCGGCGCCCTCTGGATGAGGTGCTACCCGCGCACATGCGGCGGAGCGAGCCGCCGCGTCTGCCGGAGGTCTCGGAGCCCGAGATCGTGCGGCATTTCAACCGGCTGTCGAAGCTCAATTTCGATCTGGACACCGGCTTCTACCCGCTGGGCTCGTGCACGATGAAGCACAACCCCAAGCTGCACGAGCGGGTGGCAGCGCTACCGGGACACGCTCGCCTGCATCCCCTCCAGGACCCCGCCCGGGCGCAGGGCGCGCTCGAGCTCATGTGGGGTCTTCAGGAGGCACTGGCCGAGATCGCCGGGCTACCCCACGTGTCGCTCCAGCCCTCCGCCGGCTCGCACGGCGAACTCGCCGGCGTGCTTCTGACCCGGGCCTACCATGAGGACCACGGCCAATTCCGCACCAAAGTGCTCACTCCCGACACCGCCCACGGGACCAATCCGGCGACGGTGACCATGGCGGGCTACGAGGTGCTCAAGGTGGGCACGGACGAGCGGGGCAACGTGGACCTGGACGACCTTCGAGCCAAGGCGAACGAGGATGTGGCCTGCCTAATGCTGACCAACCCGTCCACCCTCGGGCTGTTCGAGACGGGGATCGAGCAGATCTCCCGGATCGTGCACGACGTGGGGGCCACCCTGTACTACGACGGAGCGAATCTGAACGCGATCATGGGCATCTGCCGCCCGGGGGACATGGGCTTCGACATCGTCCATTTCAACCTGCACAAGTCGTTCACTCAGCCCCACGGCGGGGGAGGGCCGGGGGCGGGTCCGATTGCCGTGAGCGACCGGATCGAGCCCTACCTGCCCATTCCTCGAATCCTTCGGCGCGTCTGGAAGGACAACGGCAGCGAGCCGTTCTACGCACTGGACGAGGATCGGCCGAAGACGATCGGGCGCCTGCGGGGCTTTCAGGGCAACTACGGCGTGTTCGTCCGCTCGTATGCGTACATCCGCTCGCTGGGCGCGGCCGGGCTGCGCGACGTATCCGAGACCGCGGTCCTGAACGCCAACTACCTGGTCGCCCGGTTGCGGGCCGAGGGCGCGCTCGATCTCCTCCCGACCTCCCATGACCGGCTGTGCATGCACGAGTTCGTCCTCTCGGGAGCGCCCATGAAGCGCCAGCTGGGTATCCGTACGCTGGACCTGGCCAAGCGTCTGCTCGACTTCGGGGTTCACCCGCCCACCGTCTACTTCCCGCTGATCGTGGACGAAGCGCTGCTGGTAGAACCCACGGAGACCGAGACGAAGGAGACGCTGGACGAGTTCGCGGAAATCGTCGCCGGCATCCTGCGCGAGGCGGCCAAGGATCCCGAGGTGGCTCGTCAGGCTCCGTACACGACGCCCGTGCGTCGCCTGGATGAGGCGGAGGCCGCCCGCCGGCGCATCGTCCGCCAGGCGCTCTGACTGCCCGCGACCCCAGGGATCGCGAAGCCGTGGATGAATTCATCAGGACGGCCGCAGCCGCGATCGCGAGCCGCGCTGAGCGGGAGCTCAAGGCGCTGGTCGGTGTGTCCTCGCCGTCGGGCGACGTCCAGGGAGCAGAGGAGGCGGCCGCGATATGCGTGGCTCTGCTTCCCGCGCAGGCGCGGGTTGAGCGGCCGCCCAGCTCGACTCCGGGCAGTGCGCCGGACCTCCTGGCGGTGGTCCATGGTCGGGGTTCCAGGCGCCTGCTTCTCCTGGGCCACCTGGACACCGTCATAGCGCACCAGGACCACCTGCCGCTGCGCCGGGAGGGTGACCGGCTGTACGGGCCGGGTGCGACCGACATGAAAGGAGGAGTGGTGCTGGCCATCGGGATCCTCCGGGCCCTGGCGCCGCGGCCCGAGCGCTTCGCCGAGGTGGCCGTCCTGCTGGTCACCGACGAGGAGTGGCGTACGCAGCCGTTCCGGCACGCTGGGAGCTTCCGCAGCTACGACGCCTGCCTATGCTTCGAGGCCGGCGAGCGCGGGCCCGGCGGCGAGGAGGGACTGGTGGTGGTGCGCAAGGCCGCGGGCACGCTCCGGGCCTGCGCCACCGGTCGGCCGGCTCACTCAGGAAGCGCGCCCGACCACGGCGCCAACGCCCTGTTGGCCCTGGCCCGGGTGGGCATCCACTTGGCCCGGCTGCACGCTCCGCGGGGACCGGACCGGCTGAGCGTCGTCCCCACGGTCCTGCGCTCCGGTGAGGCGTTCAACGTGGTTCCCGCCCATGGCGAGCTGATCTTCGATCTGCGGGCGGATCGGAGCGAGGCCTTCACGGAGGTGCTGGCGGCAGTTCCCGGCGAGCTCGACGGGGTCAGGATCGAGGCCGTGATGGAGCGGGTATGGCCGGGAATGGACACTCGCTCGACCACCTCCGGGCTGCTCGAAGCCGCCTCGGCCCAGCTGGGGCGGCCGATTGTCGGCGTGGCCCGGGGCGGAGCCAGTGACGCCAGTCACCTCGCGCGCCAGATCCCGGTGACCGTCGACGGGCTAGGGCCCCGGGGCGGGGGCGCCCACACTCCGGGCGAGTTCGTGCTGGCGCCCTCGCTGCGCGAGCGGGCCGAGGTGGGACTGGCTGTGGCCGGCGCCGCTCTGGCCGATTAGTCCCAGCGCCCAGACAAACTCTTACGGAATCTATCCATCGGCCTACCATGCTTAAGGCCATGAGCTCGACCCTGCCCGGAGTTCAGAAGCGAAGCCAGGGGCTGCCCGGCGCACCCCGCCCGCGCTCGTCTCGCTGGCAGACCCAGCGGGAGGGAATCGGCCTGCTGCTGGGGATCGTGGCTCTGATGTGGCTGGTCGAGGTGATCAACGCCGTCGACAGCTACCGCCTGGACAGTGACGGCATCTACTCGCGCAGCTTCCCGCACCTGTGGGGCATCTTCACCGCGCCGTTCATCCACGCCAACTTCGCGCCGCACCTGCTGGATAACACGATCCCGTTGGTGTTCCTGGGTCTGATCATCGCGCTGCGGGGGGCGCGCCGCCTGCTGATCGTCACCGCAATCGTGATCGTCCTGGGCGGCCTGGGGACGTGGCTGATCGGTCCCGCGGGCGTTTCCACGATCGGCGCCAGCGGTGTGGTGTTCGGCTACGCCACCTATCTGCTCACCCGGGGGTTCTTTGATCGGAGCGTGCTCGAGTTGTTCACCGGGCTGGTCGTGGGTGTCATCTGGGGCGGGGTACTGCTGTCCAGCCTCGTCCCACACACGGGCGTCTCCTGGCAGGGCCACCTGTGCGGAGGTATCGCCGGCGTGGTGGCCGCCTGGTGGCTGGCCGCGCGAGACGCCAAGCGTCCGCGCAAAAGGACTCCTGGCCAGCCGTCGGCGGCCGAGGCAGTCGCCCGGTAGTGGGCGCTACGGCGCCAACTCCCGGCCGCGTGCGCATCTTCTCCGGAATTCAGCCCACCGGCCAAAAGCACCTGGGGAACTACATCGGGGCCATCACCCACTGGGTCGCCGGGCAGGACCGTGGCGAGGCGATCTACTGCCTGGTCGACCTGCACGCGATCACCGTGGCTTACGAGCCGGCGGGCCTGCGCGCGGCGGTGTACGACACCGCGGCGACCCTGCTCGCCGCGGGACTGGACCCTGACCGCTGCATCTTCTTCCGTCAGGGCGACGTGCACGAACACACCGAGCTGTGCTGGCTGCTGTCGAGCGTCACGTCGTTCGGTGAGCTGAACCGCATGACCCAGTTCAAGGAGAAGTCCGGCGCGCGGCGGGATCTCGTCTCGGCCGGGCTGTTCTTCTACCCGGTCCTGCAGGTGGCGGATGTCCTGGCGTACCAGGCCCACGAGGTACCGGTGGGGGAGGACCAACGCCAGCACGTCGAGCTGATGCGGGACGTCGGCGAGCGGTTCAACACCCGGTTCGGCGAGACATTCGTGTTGCCGGAGGTCCGCACCCCGCCCGTGGGCGCGCGGATAATGGACCTCCAGCGTCCGGACCGCAAGATGTCCACCACCGGGGGAAGCGAGCAGGGGACGGTGCTCGTGCTGGACGAGCCGGCGGCAGTGGTCAAGAAGATCCGCTCGGCGGTCACCGACTCCGGCACGGAAGTGAGGCGTGGTCCGGGGAAGGAGGGGATCGCCAACCTGATCGAGATCCTGGCAGCGGTCCAGGGGCAGGCGCCCGAAGCGATCGAGGCCGAGTTCGACGGCAGCGGCTATGGCCCCTTTAAGCAGGCCGTTGCAGACGCGGTCGTCGAGTACCTGGGCCCGGTCCGGGAGCGCTACCAAGCGATCCGGGGCGATGAGCCAGAGCTCGAGCGGCTGCTGGCGGCCGGCGCCGAGAAGGCTCGGGCGATCTCATCCCAGACGCTGGCTGACGTGCGAGACGCCATGGGCGTCGGTCCGGTCCGGGACCGCGGGTAGCCTGCGCGACGATGCCTCTACTGGATCTCGAGCTTGACCTCGACGTCTTCACGGGGCCGTTTGACCTGCTGCTCACGCTGATCCTTCGTGAGGAGATCGACCTGCTCGAGGTCGATCTGGCCGACGTCGTGATCAGCTACATCGACCGGCTCGAGGGTCAGGGAGACCTGGATCTGGAGGCGGCCACGGAATTCTTGGTCCTGATCGCCGCGCTGCTCGAGATCAAGTCCCGGCTGCTGCTGCCCGGGGAGGAAGAGGATCTGATCGATCTAGATCCCGGTGAGGCGGCTGAAGAGCTCCTGGCTCGGCTGCTGGATGCCCACCGCTATCGGGCGGTGGCCACCTACCTGGTGCACCGCCTGGCCTCGGAGGAGGGTCATCGCTTCCGCTCGGCCCCGCCCCCGCCCTGGCTCCGCCGGGCGTCGCTCGAGGACGCTCAGGCCGTGTACGACCCCAGGCATCTGGCCGAAGCACTGGGAGGTCTGCTCAGGCACCCACCGCCGGTCGATGTCCGGCACATGGCCGCGCCCAAGGTCTCGGTGTCCGAGCGTCTGGCGCACCTGCGCCGGCTTCTGCGCCGGGGGAGTTTCAGCTTTGACCAGGCGGTCACCGGGGCGGATCGGGTGACGGTGGCGGTGACGCTGTTCGCCCTGCTCGAGCTGTACAAGCAGGGTGAGCTGAACTGGACCCAGGAGGAGCCCCTGGGCGAGATCCTCATCGAGCCGCGAGCTGGACGGGCGGCCGGCGCGGCGGCCGGGGCGCCGCCACCGGACTTAATCGATCGAAATAGTGGCGAGAACAGGCAGACGGCAGACGGTGGGGACCCTGTGCCGATGGAGGCCCCAGCGTGACCCTCCCGCTCGAGGCCACGCTGGAGGCGCTGCTCTTTCTCAGCCCGGAGGCCGCGCCGGCGCAAGCCCTGGCCGACGCCACCGGATCGGAGCTCCACGAGGTGGTGACCGCGCTCGAGCGCCTGCGCGAGCACTACGAATTCGAGCGGCGGGGCCTAGTGGTACGGGAGCTGGCTGGAGGATGGTTCCTGTCCACCCATGCGGAGGCCGAGCCCGCTGCCCGGCAGCTCCTGGCCCGGCCCAGGACGCCGCCGCTGACCCCCGCCCAGGCGGAAACGCTCGCCATCGTGGCGTACCTCCAGCCCGTCTCGCGTCCGGAGATCGCCCGCATCCGCGGCGTGGGGGCCGAATCAGCCGTGAGCACGCTCGTCGAGCGCGGGATGATCGAAGAGTCGGGACGCTCGCACTTCGGAGCGCTGCTGTACAGGACCACCGACCTGTTCCTGCGCCTGTTCGGCCTCGGGTCGCTCAGGGCGCTGCCCGACCCGGCCCAGTTCGACCCCAGCCCCGAGCTGGCCGGGGAGTTGCGCGAGCGGCTGCTCCGGGCCGGGGAGGCCCGGGCCGGCAGCACGGTCTGAGGTCCGGTCGGGGCGCTTTCGGGCTCTCCGCGTCGAAACCTCGACGCTCAGAGACATATTTCCGTGCCGGGTCGGCATGTGCGGTACGGTCCGGCACTAGCCATGGACCTGACATTCACCCCCGAGGAGACGGCTTTCCGGGACGAGCTTCGGAGCTGGCTGGCCGACAACCACCCGGGCGAGCCACCCAGCGGGGAGGGCGACGAGGCCTCGTACGAGTGGCGCCGTAACTTCCAGCGCAGGCTGGCGGAGGGCGGCTGGGCGGCCGTGCACTGGCCGGTGGAGTACGGAGGGCGAGGCGTAACGCTCACTCAGTCGGCCATCTTCTTCGAGGAGCTGGCCCGGGCCCACGCGCCCTTGCCGGCCAATGCGCTCGGTCTGCTCCTGGCGGGCCCCACGATCATGACCTGGGGCACGCCGGAACAGAAGGAGCGGTACCTCGCCCCGATCGTCACCGCCGAGGAGATCTGGTGCCAGGGCTTCTCCGAGCCCGAGGCTGGATCTGACCTGGCCTCGCTCAAGACCCGGGCCGTGAAGGAGAACGGTGGCTGGCGGATCACCGGCCAGAAGGTGTGGACCAGCGGAGCGCAATACTCGAAGTGGTGCATGCTGGTGACCCGCACCGACACCGAGGTTCCCAAGCACAAGGGGCTGACGTACTTCCTACTGGACATGGAGCAGGACGAAGTGCAGGTCAGGCCGCTGCGCCAGATCACGGGCGAGGCCGAGTTCAACGAGCTGTTCATCGAGGGGGCCAGGGCCAGCGACGAGCAGGTGCTGGGAGGCGTGGGTAACGGCTGGAAGGTGGCGCTGACCACGCTGATGAACGAGCGCGCCGGGCTGGCCTTCTTCCTCCAGGTCAGGCTGCGTCAGCTCCTGGACGAGGTGATGGCGCAGGCCAGCGCCCGGGGGCTGCTGGACGACCCGGTGCTGGCCGACAGGCTGGGCGAGCTGCACCTCAAGGCCGAGGTGCTGCGGCTCACCGCCTACCGCGGCCTCACCCAGATCGAGCGCTACGGCCAGCCCGGGCCCGAGGGCTCGCTGACCAAGTGGATGTGGTCTGAGACAAACCAGCAACTCACCCAGCTGGCCGCGGACCTGCTCGGACCAGTGGCCGTTCAGGCGGGGACCCGGTGGAGCTACGAGCTACTGCGGGCGCGCGGCAACACAATCGAGGGGGGCACGACCGAGATCCTCAAGAACATCGTGGCCGAGCGCGTGCTCGGTTTGCCCAGGGCGCGCTAGGCGACACGGGCCGGCCGGTGGATTTCGACCTGGGCGAAGAGCAGAAGGAGATCAAGCGGGTTGCGCACGACCTGCTGGCCGCTCGCTCGCCGTTTGCCAAGGTGCGCGAAGCAGCACAGGAGGGCCGGTACGACAGCGCCCTGTGGCAAGAGCTGATCGGGCTGGGCTGGCCGGGAATTGCCGTCTCGGCCGAACACTCCGGGCAGGACCTGGGGGCGGTCGAGCTGGCGGTGCTTCTGGAGGAGCTGGCCTACGCCTGCGCGCCCACGCCCTTCCTGGGCACGGCCACGGCGGCGGCGGTCATCCAGGCCACGGGCACGCCCGAGCAGAGGGAACGCTGGCTGCCCGCGCTGGCCTCGGGAGAGGCAACCGGCGGCGTGGGCCCGCGGACCCTGGTGTGCGACGCGGCCGACGCGGCGGTTCTGATCGTGCTCGACGAGGACGATGCCCGGCTGTTGGACAGCTCGGAAGCCGACGTGGAGGTCCTCCAGTCGGTCGACTCCACGCGCACCTTCGCCCGGGTAGCCGGCGACGGCGAGGTCCTGGCTCCCGGAGCGGCGGAGCGCGTGTGGTCAGCCATTGCCGCCGAGGTGCTCGGCGTCTGTCAGCGGGCGCTGGACATGACGATCGAGTACGTCAAGGACCGCGAGCAGTTCGGCGTGCCGGTGGGGTCGTTTCAGGCGGTCAGCCACCGCTGCGCCCAGATGCTCCTGGTCACCGAGAGCATCCGGTCGGCCGCTTATTTCGCCGCCTGGACGGCCGAAGCCGACCCCGAGCGGTTGAGCGAAGGAGCGGCCCTGGCCGGGGCCAGCGCCGGCGACGGCGGGCGGGAGGTCACCGGCAGCGCCATCCAGGCCCATGGAGGTATCGGCTTCACCTGGGAGGCCGACGTGCACTGGCTATTCAAGCGTGCCCAGCTGGACGCGCTGCTGCTCGGAGGCTCTCGCCGCCACCGAGCGGCTCTGGCTCAGCTGGCCGCCCAGCGCGTGGCCGCTGCCGCCCCCCAATAGCGACGCCGCCGGGCCGGGCGGGAGTCATCGCGCTGCCAGCTGGCCACAAGCAGCATCGATCTCCCGGCCCCGGGTCAGGCGGACGGTCACGCCCAGCCGGCGCTGCTCGAGCGTTTGCCTGAAGGCGGCGATGGCCTTGGGCGAGGAGCCCTGGAAAGCCGAGCCGGTGGGGTTGTACGGGATCAGGTTGATCTTGAAGCATCTGGTCCCCACGCTCTCCAGCAGGTCAGCCAGCTGGCGGGCCTGGACCACTGAGTCGTTCACGCCCGCCAGCATCACGTACTCCACGAACACCCGCCGGCGCTTGATCTCCCAGTACGCGTGGCAAGCCTCGAGCACCCGGTGCAGCGGGTATCGGTCGTTCACGGGCATGAGTTCGGAGCGCAGCGCCGGATCGGCCGCGTGCAGTGACAGCGCCAGCCGGACCGGCAGCGGCTGGGCGGCCAGCCGCTCGATGCCCGGGACCCAGCCCACGGTCGAGATCGCGGTCCGCCGGGCTGTGATCCCGAGGTCCGGCAGCCGCTCGCACGCGGACAGCACGGCGTCCAGGTTGAGCATCGGCTCGCCCATCCCCATGAACACCGCGTGGTCGACTTCAGCGACACCACTCGACCCGCTATGGGTACCGCGCGTGGCCCGAAAGAAGTGCAGCGCCTGGTCCACGATCTCGGAAGCGGTCAGGTTGCGCCCGAAGCGCATCTGCCCGGTGGCGCAGAACGTGCAGGTGAGCGGGCATCCGGATTGAGAGGACAGGCACACGGAATGGCGCCCGCCCCTGTAGCGCATGAGCACCGACTCCACCGGCCGCCCGTCGCCGGTCCGGAACAGGACCTTGACCGTCCCGTCGTGCGCCCGGGCCTCGTTCTCCACGGTGAGCGTTGAGAACGGCACCTCCTGCTCGAGGCGGCCGCGGAGATCCAGGGGCAGATTGGTCATCGTCCGGTAGGAATCGGCACCCTGCGAGGCCCAGCGCCACACCTGGTCAGCCCGGAAGGGAGGTTGGTCCAGATCGGACAGCGTTCTCGCGAGCAGGTCTAGGTCCATGGCTATCTATGGTGGCAGGGGCATGCGCCTGACCAAGTACCTGGCCGCGGCGGGGGTCGCCTCCCGCCGCGCCTCGGAGGACATCATCCGCAGCGGGCGTGTAACCGTTGGGGGCGCGGTGGTCACCGACCCGGCCCGGGACGCGTCGCCGAGTGATCGGGTGGCGGTGGACGGCCGCCGGGTGGCCCCGGTGCCCGAGCGGGTCGTGTACATGCTCAACAAGCCCGCGGGCGTCGTGTCCACGGCCCGGGACACCCACGGCCGGCCGACCGTGGTCTCGCTGGTGCCCGCGGGCCGGCGGCTCTATCCGGTGGGCCGCCTGGACCGGGACACCACTGGGCTGATCCTGCTCACCGACGACGGGGATCTGGCCCACCGGTTGACCCACCCCCGGTTCGAGGTGCCCAAGACCTACCGGGCGGTAGTGAATCGCGGCCCGGTCCGCGCATCCGAGCTGAAGGCGCTGCGCACCGGTCCGGAGCTCGAGGACGGACCGACCGCACCGGCCCAGGTGCGCCTGCTAGCTCCCGACACGCTCCAGATCACGATCATCGAGGGCCGGAACCGCCAGGTCAGACGGATGTGCCAGGCGGTGGGGCACCCGGTGCGCGCGCTCGCGCGCGTGCGCTTCGGTCCGCTGGAGCTGGGGACGCTCAAAGTCGGCGCGTACCGGAGGCTCACCGAGACGGAGGTCGCGTCGCTATCGCGGGCCCCGGTCGCGAGCCGCACTCGCTAGCGCTGGATCAAGAGCCCGTTGCCGTTCCTCCGCGTCCCCAGCTCCGCGTTGACGTAGTTCGCGTTGAACCGCGTCCTGGCCTCGATGGCCGTGAGCGTGACCGGGCCGCCTGTCGGCACCATCCGCTCGACCGTGAACGGGTACACGCTCCGGCGCCAGAGTACGCGCATCCCCGGGATGGGGTAGCTGCTGTGGATGGTCGTGGGGCTGAGGTTGCACGTCGCGCCCCACCAGCACAGGGGCACGCGCGGCGCCTGCATGGCCACCACGTCAAACTCGCGGACCGTGGCCGACCCCTGGCGCAGGAAGTTCAGCCTCGGCATGTACAAGGACAGTGGCAGCAACGTCCGGTAGCGCTGGAGCAGGATGGCCCGCTCGGACGTACCGGGCGCCGGGCCGGGCCCAAGCAGGTGGGCCAGCTTTCGCCAGTCCGGGCGCTGGAGAGAGCGATCGAAGGCCACCGCTCCGGCTGCGGTCACCCCGATGGCACAGAGCACCGCGGTCAGCGCCAGGCCGACCCGCCGCGCCCGGGCGGCGGCCAGGCCTCCGGCCACCGCCACCGCGGCCGGCATCCAGAGCACGATCACGTTGCGGGTGATCAGGTCGTCGATCCCACCTGCGACCAGCAGCAGGACGAGGATCAGCCCGCCCACGGCCACGCCACCGGCCAGCAGCGCTCCCGATCGCTCCCGGGGATCGCTCCGGGTGAAGAGCAGCACCACCGCGATGAGGGCCACCGCCTCGGCCACGCGCTGGAGCACGCCGAGGGCCGGAGCGCCGTAGCCGACCAGGAACTGGGGAACGATCTGCCCCACGCGCGGGGCCAGCGGGATGGGGGCTATCCAGCTGGCGTGACCAGTGGCGTTCTGACTGACGGCAAACCACAGCAGCGGTGCGCTCCACACAGCCAGCGCGGCCATGCTGATCCACACTGAACGGCGACGGCGGTGGACATAGACCAGGTACACGGCCTGGGGTACGATCACCAGCACGGCGTAGTACTCCGTGGCCATAGCCAGGGCGCAGGACGCCGTCCAGGCGGTCATGACCCAGGCCGAGGGATTGGTTCGGGCGTAGGCCAGCGCCAGCAGGCTGGCTCCTGTGAGGAGCACCACGAGCGAGTAGGCTCGGGCCTCCTGGGAGTACCAGATCAGGTACGGGTTGAAGGCGATCAGCGCCGCGGCGATCAGCCCGGCCCGCCGTGAGATGAGCTTCCGGGCCCCGGCGTAGCCCACCGGCACCGCCAGGACGCCGAGCACCGCCGACAGGGAGCGCAGCCCAACCTCCGTGTCGCCGAAGATCCGCGCCCACACCCAGGCCACGGCGTAATAGAGCGGCGGAGTGGACTCGTAGTGCTTGAGCAGAGTCACCATCTCTCCGGGGGTGAATCGGACTTCAAGCGCGGTGTTGCCCTCGTCAAACCAGAAGCCCTGGTGGCCCAGCCGGTAGAAGCGCAGCAGCGCGGCCAGGATCACGAATGCCCACAGCAGCAGCATGTCGCGGTCGAGTCCCAGGAGCCGGACGCGGCCGGCCGAGCGTACGGAGGGACCGCGCGTGGCCTGCGGGATCAGGGTGCTGACGCTCATGACCGGTTTGGGGACCGCTCCGCTCACGGCCAGTTGGGGATTCTGACTGCCACGGTGGTCATCTTAAGTGGGCATACGTTGATGAAGACCCCCTAGAGTTCCCGGGCGAGTCCGCGCGGCGGGGTTGGGATTGATGCTTAATCCGATCTCAACCGGCGGTTTTGCCTTCCAGACGGCAATATCTTGTCCTGAGCGCCTTGTCCACCTCCTCCGCATACCCCGATCCAGCGGGGCTGGCGCCGTCGGTGGCAGCGTCGAGCGGTCCGGCTCAGTCGGACGGCACCGTTGCTCTGCCTGCGCCCCTTTCTCTGGGGCGGCGGTTCTCGCTCCCCCTGGTCCGGAGCGCTCGCGGGCCGCTGCCCACGCGCGTCGCGCTGGGCTCGCTGGTGTTGTGCGCGCTACTGCTGGTGGCGTTCACCACAGCGGCTCCGACCCCGCTGGTCACCCACAGCTACGAGATCTTTCCGACTTGGGAGTCAGGCCCCGCGCATTACCTGTTCAGCGGGTTCACTGCCGGCAAGTGGACGGTCGAGGTCGGGTTCAGCATTCTCCTGCTGATCATGCTGGCCGCCTACGGCGTGGTCCTGTACGGGCTGCGGACGGTCTCCCTGCGAGCCATCGTGATCACGATCGTGGCCCTGCACGTGATCCTGCTCTTCGGGCCGCCGACCCCGCTGAACGACGTATTCAACTACCTGAGCTACGCCCGGCTGGGAGGGCTGCACGGGCTCAATCCGTACACCCACGTGGTGTACGACGAGTCCTGGGACCCGGTCTACCTGTTCAGCAGCTGGCGGCACCTCTTTAGCCCGTACGGCACGCTGTTCAGCGCCCTCACCTACCCGCTGGGATTGCTCTCCCTGTCGGCCGCGTACTGGATATGGAAGGTGATCGCCGTGCTGGGCAGCCTGGGGCTGCTGTGGCTGGTCTACAAGATCGCCCTCGCCCTCGGCCGCGATGCGCGCCTGGCGCTCGTCTTCCTGGCCCTGAACCCGCTCTACCTGGTGTTCGCGCTCGGCGGCTTCCACAACGACTTCGTGATGCTGATCCCCTCCATGGCGGCCGTCCTGCTGATGATCAAGCGCCGCGAGCGCCCGGCGGGCGCCGTGCTGATGCTGTCGGTGGCCATCAAGTACACCACCGTGATCCTGCTGCCGTTCCTTGTGGTGGCCGGCCGCAACAAGCGAGAGCGGTTGGACGTGCTGGTGGGCGCGGCGCTGGGAGCCATTCCCCTTATCGCCCTCAGCGTCGGACTGTTCGGATTCAACCTGCCCAGCGTGGCCAACCAGGCCCGGCTGCTCACCCCCGAGAGCATCCCCAACCTGGTGGGCTTCGCGCTCGGGGCCGACGGTGGCGCGAAATGGGTGCTCGACCTGGCCGACCTGCTTCTGATCGCCGCCGTCGTATGGCTGATTTTCTTCGCCCGCGGAGACTGGATCTCCCGGGCCGGCTGGGGGGCGCTGGCCCTGGTCATGAGCCTCTCGTGGCTGATGCCCTGGTACGTCATCTGGGCGGCTCCCCTGGCCGCGGTGGGAGCCAGCGAGCGGTTGCGCAAGGCCACGCTGGCCATCACCGTGTTCCTCGTGATCACGTTCATCCCCGTGACCAACGTGTTTCTGGAGCAGCACGGGCTCTATCCGGGGAACAGTTCGGTGGGCCAGGCGGCCCAGGCCCTGACCAATCAGCTCGAGCAGTAGCTCACTTGCGGCTCTTCGCGCTCCGAGGCGCCAACGCAGTGCAGGACAACCGGCGCGAGGCCATCCTGTCGGCGACGGATGAGCTCATACGCGAACTCCTGGAGCGCAATTCGCTCACCCCGGAGGCGCTGGTGAGCTGCATCTTCACCCTCACCGCCGACCTCGACGCCGAGTTTCCCGCCGTGGCCGCCCGCGGCATGGGCCTGCACCACGTGCCGCTGCTCTGTGCCCGGGAGATCCCGGTCCCCGGCTCGATGCCCCGAGTCATCCGCGCCCTGGTTCACTACCACGCCGACGATGACCACCGGCCCGTGCACGTATATCTGCACGAGGCCCGCGCCCTGCGCGCTGACCTGGACTCGGCACAATAGGCGCCGTGGCGATCGAGTTCGCACAGCGCATCAGTCGCATCCCGGTGTATCCGGTGGCCGACGCCTACGAGGTCGAAGGGGAAGCGGTCATGCTCGCCTCCAACGAGTCGTGCTTCGCCCCCCTGCCCGAGGTAGTGGAGGCGGCGCGAGCGGTCCTGGCGGGGACCAATCGCTACCCCGATCCCTCCTATTCGGCACTGGGGGACGCTCTGTCTGCGCGTTACGGAGTGCCTCGGCAGCGGATCGCGCTGGGCAACGGCTCGTGCGACATCCTCCTGGCTGCCGGTGAAGCGCTTCTTGAGCCGGGCAGCGAGATCGTTTATGCCTGGCCTTCGTTCTCCGTGTACCCGCACCTGGCCGCCGCCTCCGGCGCCCGCGCGATCGAGGTCCCGCTGGATGGCCAGGAGCGCCACGACCTGGAGTCGATGGCCAGCGAAGTCACTGTGGCCACGCGCCTGGTGCTGGTGTGCAACCCCAACAATCCCACCTCCACCGCGGTGGACCTGGCCCAGGTGGAGGCGCTGCTCGACGCTGTGCCCGAGCACGTGTGCGTGATCCTGGATGAGGCATACGTCGAGTTCTCCCTGGCGGTGGGCGACCCGGAGGCCTCGGCGGAACTACTCGCCCGCCACCCCAACCTGGTGCTGCTCCGGACCTTCTCCAAGGTGTACGGACTGGCCGGACTGCGCGTGGGCTACGCCCTGTGCGGCTCTGAGTCCTTCCGCACCGCCGTGGATCAGATGCGCCAGCCGTTCTACCTGGGAGCGGCCGCTCAGGCAGCCGCCGTGGAGGCGTTGGCCCACCAGGACGAGGTGGAGCGCCGGGTGACGCGGACAATCTCGGCCAGGCTGACGCTCGAGGAGGGCACCCGTGGGCTGGGTTTCTGGGTGGCCGAGTCGGACGCGAACTTCATCTGGGTGGCGCTGCCCGAGGGCAGCGATGAGGCGGACGTCGTGCGAGAGCTGGCGCAGCGGCGGGTGATCGTCCGGGCCGGCACGGCTCTGGGGCGCGAGGGGCGGCTGCGGGTGACCGTAGGCACCGAGGCCGAGAACCAGCGCTTCGTCGCCGCGCTGGGGGAGGTGCTGGCCGCGTGAGCCCACACTCGAGCGTCTGCCCACATCCCCTGTGAGCGTCTCACCGCACATCGACGCCGTCCTGAATCGACGGATCGAGCGCTTTGAGGGGCTGGTCTCGCCGAACGAGCTGCTGGAGGAGCTGCCCCTGGATGCGGAGCGGACCCAAACAGTCCTGCGCGGTCGGGCCGAGACCCACGCCGTGCTGAACCGGGAGGACGATCGTCTCCTGGTGGTGGTGGGGCCGTGCAGTGTCCACGACCCCGAGGCAACGCTGGACTATGCCCGCCGTTTGGCGGAGCAGGCCGATGGGCTGCGCGAGGACGTGCTCGTCACGATGCGGGTGTACTTCGAGAAGCCCCGCACGACAACCGGCTGGAAGGGGCTGATCAACGACCCCCATCTGGACGGCTCGGGCGACGTGAATACCGGGCTCCGCCGGGCCCGCGGCCTGTTGCTGGAGGTGCTCTCGCTGGGCCTGCCTGTGGGATGCGAGTTCCTTGACCCGATCATTCCTCAGTACATCTCCGACGCCGTCTCGTGGGGCGCGATCGGCGCGCGCACGGCCGAAAGCCAGCCCCACCGCCAGCTCGGGTCAGGGCTCTCGATGGCCATCGGGTTCAAGAACCGCACGGACGGCAACGTGCAGGTGGCCGTCGACGCCGTACGGGCGGCGGCCGTGCCCCACGCCTTCGCCGGGATCGACATGGGAGGCACCCCGGCGATCGTCTACACGCGCGGCAACCCGGACTGCCACGTGATCCTGCGGGGCGGCAGCGATGGCCCTAACTTCGGCTCCGAAGCCCTGGCCAGCACGAGGGCGCTCCTCAGGCAGGCCGGCCTACCGGAACGGGTCATGATCGATTTCTCGCACGACAACAGCGGAAAGGACGCCTCCCGGCAGCCGCTGGTGGCGAGGGACGTAGCCGATCAGTTGGCCGCGGGGCAGCGGGCCATCGTGGGCGCGATGCTCGAGTCCTTCCTGGTCGGCGGCCGCCAGAACTTGACCGCCGGGCCGCTCGTGTACGGCCAGTCGATCACCGACGCCTGTCTGGATTGGAAGAGCACGGTCGAGGTCCTGGAGGAGTTGGCGGGGGCGGTCAGGGCCCGGCGATGCGAGTCGCCGTCGTAGGGGTCGGGCTGATCGGGGGCTCGGTCGGCCTGGCCGCCCGCCAGCGGCTCGCAGCCACGGTATCCGGATATGACCCCGACCCATCGGCGCTGAGGAAGGCCGAGGCCCGCGCCGCTGTGAACGAGGCCGCGACCGATCTGGCTTCGGCGGTTCAGGGGTCCGAGGTGGTGTTCGTCGCCGCGCCGGTGGGCGCGCTGCCAGAAGCGGTGGCGGCCGTGCTGGATGCGACCGGCCCTGAGTGTGTGGTTACCGACGTGGGGTCGACCAAGCGTGGCATCGTCTCTGGGATCGACGACCCCCGGTTCGTCGGCGGCCATCCTCTGGCTGGCGCCGCCAGCTCGGGCGTGGAGCACGCGCGAGCTGATCTGTTCGAAGGCGCCACCTGGTACCTGACGCCCGTGGGCAGCACCTCGGGAATCCTGTACGAGCGGCTACACAGGCTGCTGCGAGCCATCGGGGCGCGGCCGGCGGCCATCGACCCAGAGACCCACGACGTGCTCCTGGCCGCCGTCTCGCACCTGCCCCACGTGCTGGCCAACACGCTGGTCGAGCACGCGACCCAGGCCCTGGCCGCGGGTCCGGAACGGCTGCCGGCTACCGGGCCCAGCTTCCGGGATGCCACTCGCGTGGCGGGAGCCTCGAGCGCTGTCTGGGCGGACATCTATCTGGCCAACGCCGATGCCCTGGCCAGACAAATCGACGCGACCGTGAGCCGGCTCGAGGCGGTCAGCCGCGCTCTGCGCCGAGGTGATGCGGACTGGATCGTCGAGTGGAACGAGCAGGCGGCAGCTGAGCGGGCGCGCCTGATGGAGGGCCAGCTGGGAGCGGGCCCGCTGCGTCAGGTGAGGGCTTCGGTGCCCAACCGTCCCGGTGTGGTGGCGCAGGTCGCCCTCGAGCTGGGACGCGCCGGGGTCAACATCGTCGACCTGGCCCTCCACCCGGCACCCGACATGAGCGAGGGTGTGATCGCTCTGTGGGTCTCGGGGGACGCGTCGGCGCAGCGAGCGGCCGAGCTGGTGCGAGGACTGGGGTACGCG
This sequence comes from Solirubrobacteraceae bacterium, assembly GCA_051986255.1. Taxonomy (GTDB): domain Bacteria; phylum Actinomycetota; class Thermoleophilia; order Solirubrobacterales; family Solirubrobacteraceae; genus Palsa-465. Next base: position 17,409 of record JBPYDM010000195.1, read on the forward strand.
GTGGCGCTGGAATGAACACCCGCTTCGAGCCTTCGGCCGGCCTCCGGGGCCGGCTGCGCGTACCACCTGACAAGTCCATCTCCCATCGCAGCGCGCTGATCGCCGCTATGACCTCCGAGCCGGTCCGCATCCACCCCTACCTGGACGCTGCGGACACCCGGGCCACGCTGCGCGCCGTGCGGAAGCTGGGCGCCATAGTCCAGGGCCCGCCCGAGGACCTCCTAATCCGAGGTGTGGGGCTGCGCCACGCCCAGATGCCATCAAGCCCCATCGACGTCGGCAACGCCGGAACGCTGATGCGACTGCTGCCGGGTTGGCTGGCCTTCCAGCAGGGACAGTCATTCAAGCTCGACGGCGACGACTCCATCCGCCGCCGACCTGTGGACCGGATCGCCGAGCCGCTCGAGCTGATGGGAGCGCTGATCGAGGCTCGGGAAGGCCGTTTTCCTCCCTTCACCGTCCGTGGGGCGGAGCTTCACGGCATCGACTACCAGCTGCCGGTGGCCAGCGCACAGGTGAAGTCCTGCGTCCTGCTGGCCGGCCTGCTCACCGACCGGACGACCGTGATCGAGCCCGTGCCGACGCGTGACCATACCGAGCGCCTGCTTCTGGCCGCCGGGGCGCCCCTGGAGCGCCGGGGCGACCCCTCGACGGGCTATCGCGTCACCGTGTGCAACACCGACGAGTTGGAGCTGGCCTCGATCGCGATCCCAGGAGACATGTCTTCGGCGGCCTTTCTGATCGCCGCCGCGGTGCTGGTCGGGCGCTCCCGGCTGGTGCTGGAGGATGTGGGCGTGAACTGGACCCGCACCGGGTTCCTGCGAATCATCGAACGCATGGGAGCGATCGTGCTCTACGAGGCGGAGGCGGAAGGGGGCTTTGGCGCTCAGGAGCCCGTGTGCGACCTGGACATCTCACACGGCCCAATCGAGGCGACCACGGTCGAGCCCGACGAGGTCCCTCTGGCCATCGATGAGCTGCCGCTCGTGGCTCTGATGGGCTGCTTTGCCGAGGGCGAGACGCTCGTCCGCGGGGCGGGTGAGCTCAGGTTCAAGGAGTCAGACCGGATCGCCACGGTCGTGCAGGGGCTGCGTGGCCTCGGGGCGGACATCGAGGCCACCCCCGACGGCTTTGCCGTCCGAGGGACGGGCGGTCTGCGCGGCGGGCGCCTGGCCACCCACGGCGATCATCGGCTGGCCATATTGGGGGCGGTCGCCGGCCTGTGCTCCCAGGAGGGGGTGACCGTGCTGGGAATGGACGCGGCCGAGGTGTCCTATCCGGGCTTCGGAAAGGATCTGGAGACGGTGGCCGCGTGACCGTGGTGGCGATCGATGGCCCGGCCGGCGTGGGGAAATCCACCGTGGCCCGGGCCGTGGCGCAGCGTCTCGGCTTCACCTATCTGGACTCGGGCGCCATGTACCGATCGGTGGCTCTGGCGGCGCGCCAACGCGGCCGCCAGCCGGCCGAGATTGCCCCCGAGCTGCGCATTGACATCGGCTCAGGGGTTCGCCTGGACGGAGTCGACGTGACCGCGGAGATCCGCAGGCCCGAGATCAGCCAGGCGGCCTCGCACGCCGCCACCGACCCCCGCGTGCGGGAGGCCATGGTGGCCCAGCAGCGCCGTCTCCTGGCCAGTGGTGACTGGGTGGCCGAGGGGCGCGACATCGGTACCGTGGTGGCCCCGGGGGCGGAGGTCAAGGTGTTCCTGGACGCCGATCCGGCTGAGCGGGCACGCCGGCGAGCGGCCGAGCTCGGGGTCGATCCCGAGGAGGTGATGGCCGAGCAGGCGGTCCGCGACCAGCGCGACCGCACCCGGGCGACGTCGCCCCTAGTGGCCGCTTCCGGGGCCGTCGTGCTCGACACCACCGACCTGACCTTGGAGCAAGTGGTCGACCGGATCGTCCAGCTGGTCCAGCTGGTGAAAGTTCCGCCGTCCTGAGCCGACACGACCTCCCCGAGCCGCTTGACCGGGGAGGTCGCGGTGACTATTGGAGGTACTCATCCGGGCGGGCAGTAGCCTCACCTCCGTGCTGTTCGCCGGTCTCACCCTCTGGGCGCCATGAAGGTGGCGGTCGTGGGCTACCCCAACGTGGGGAAGTCCTCGCTGGTCAACCGCCTGACCCAATCGCGCGAGGCGGTGGTGCACCAGCAGCCCGGCGTCACACGTGACCGCAAGGAGCTACGCACCGACTGGAACGGTCGGACGCTGACGCTGATCGACACGGGAGGCATCGATCTGGCCGACCGCCAGGAGATGGCCGCTCTGATCCGGGACCAGGCCCAGGCGGCGGTGGCGGAATCTGGCGCCGCCGTCTTGGTGGTGGACGCGCGGGCCGGCCTGCGGCCAGGGGATCAGGAGATGGCCAACATCCTGCGTCGGGCGCCGCTGCCCGTAATCGTGGCCGCCAACAAGATCGACACGGTCAGGGACATCCCGTTGGCCGCGGAGTTCCACGCGTTGGGGCTAGGTGAGCCGATCCCCGTGTCAGCCGCCCAAGGGCTGGGCACCGGGGACCTGCTGGACCGCCTGGCCGAGCTGGTCCCGGAGGCAGGGCAGACAGCGCCGGAGGACGAGCAGGCAATCCGACTGGCCGTGATCGGCCGACCCAACGTCGGCAAGTCCTCGCTGGTCAACCGGTTCGTGGGCTCAGACCGGCTGATTGTCTCGCCCCTGGCTGGGACCACCCGCGACGCCATCGACCTGCGCCTGCGCTGGGATGACCGCGAGCTGGTTCTGATCGACACTGCGGGGCTGCGCCGGCAATCCAAGGTGGCCGAGCCGGTCGAGTACTACACGGTGCTCCGATCTCGCCGGGCGGCCCAGCGGGCCGACGTGGCGCTGGTGGTCTGTGATGCCACCGCTGGGATCACCTCTCAGGATCTGCGGATCGCCGAGCTGGCCATGACCAGCGGCTGCGCCACCGTCCTGGTCCTCAACAAGTGGGATCTGGCCGAGCACGTGGACTTGGAGGACGAGCGCGCTCGGGCTCACCGGAAGCTTCGGCTGCGTCCGGCCGTGCTCACCGCCAGCGCGAAGACAGGCCGGCATGTGGAGCGGCTCCTGGTCGAGGCGGTGGCCCTGGGCGACCGGATACGGAACCGCATCCCCACGCCGCAGCTCAACCGTTTCCTGGCCGAGGTGGTGGCGGCGCGCCAGCCCCCGGCGGCTCGCGGGTCCAGCCGCGGGGCGCGCCGGCTCAAGCTCCTGTTCATGACCCAGACCGGTGTGCGTCCGCCCCGGTTCTCCATCCAGGTCAACTCCAGGGCGCTCCTCACCCGGGACTACGCCTATTACGTGGAGAACCGCTTGCGCGACCGTTACGGGCTCGCGGGAGTTCCCCTGATCATCGATTTCGTCGCGCGCTCCGAGCGCCGCGCGGCGCCGGAGCTATCGCGCCAGCGGTGATGCTTCAGGCCGCCGACCGCCGCCTCCGCGTGACGCTCGCCGTCGGCGCACTCGTCCTGGCGGTGGCCGTGGGGGGAGCCCTGATCGCCAGCCCGTCCGGGGGCGGGCCGGCCACCGGAGCCGCCCAGCTCGTTCCGGCGAGCGCACTCCTGTATGTCCACGTATCCACGGACAAAGCGCGCCCGGCGGTCAGGCACGCGCTGGCCGTGGCCGCCCGCTTCCCCGGCTACGCGCTCCTGGCCGCCGGCGTGGAGAGCCGGTTGAATGCCCTGGTGGGAGACTCAGCGGTCGCCGGATGGGCGGGCATCCGGCCGTGGCTGGGCCGGGAAGCTGCGTTCGCCGTACTCAACACGGCCACTTCGAGTGCCGGATCATTGATCGTGCTCGACGTAGCCCGCCCCGGCCTGGCTCAGCGTTTCCTGTCCGGAGCGGGAGCCACACCGGACGGTCGCTACCGCGGCACCCCGCTGCTCAGCTACCGGTCCGGAACGGTTCTGGCTTTCGTGCAGCACTACCTCGTCTTGGGGCAGGCGGCTAGTGTCCGGGCGGCCATTGACACGGCCGCCGGCCGAACGCCCTCGCTGGCCGGGGCACCGGTCTACCAGCGGGCCGCCGGGAATGAGCCAGATGACCGTGTGGCCGACGTCTACCTGGCTGGGGCCGGGGTCCGTCGGGTGTTGGATGCGCGCCCCGGGCTCCTCGGTGGGCTGGGGGCGGTCCTCGACCGGAGTGATCTCGAGGGGACCGCCATCTCCTTCTCGGCCGTCCCGCCCGGCCTGCGGGTCCAGGTGCACGAGGCGCTCAATCCCAGGCTAACCCCTGTGAACACCTCACCGGCTCCTCCGTTCACGCCCACGCTGGCCCGGGCCATGCCATCCGGGACCGAGCTTCTACTCGATGTGGGAAGCCTGTCCGACGCCGGTCCCGGAGTCCTCCGGGCGCTCGCAGCCGCAGGCGTAGGTGGGCGGGTCCAGCCGCTGCTCTCACGGATCGGCGGTGCATTGGCCTCGCAGGGGGTTGATCTGACGCAGGTCCTCTCGGTGTTCTCGGGCGAGAGCGCCGTGGCGGTGACTCCGCCCAATGGCGGCGCTACCCGCCCAGGCCTCGTGATCCTGACCCGGACGCCCAATCCTCAGGGCGCGCGCGTAGCGCTGGCCAACGTGGAATTGCCCCTGGGTCACCTCTTCGCCCGGGGGTCCTCCGCTGCCGGTCAGGCTCCCGGCTGGATCGCGCTGGACGCGGGCGGGGTCACCGTGCACCAGCTGACGGTGGCCCCTGGGTTCAACCTCGACTACGCGGTGTTCGGGCACCTGGTGGCCGTCTCGACCAGCCTGGAGTCAATCGCCGCAATCGTTCGCCACCGCCGGGCTCTGGATCAGGACTCGTCCTATCAACAGGTGCTGGGCGGTCTCCCCAGCAACGTTAGCTCGGTACTCTTTCTCGACTTCAACCACCTCCTTGGTCTCGGGGAGCAGACGGGTCTTGTCGGCGGCGCCCAATACCATGAGCTCCGTCCAGACCTAGCGAAGATTCGCGCGGTAGGGCTGCACTCGACGGCCGGGGCACACGACACAACCGCGGAGCTGCTACTCGAGATCCCATGACCATGTCCTCTGACAACGAATTTTTGTTCACCTCCGAATCCGTCACGGAGGGACACCCGGACAAGATCGCCGACCAGATCTCCGATGGGGTGCTCGACGCAGTCCTGCGCGACGACCCCGCCGGCCGTGTGGCCTGCGAGACGTTGGTGAACACCGGGCTGGTGGTGGTGTCGGGCGAGATAACCACCGAGACCTACGTGGACATCCAGGATGTGGCCCGCTCCACCATCAAGCGAATTGGCTACACCGACGCCGAGTTCGGCTTTGACTACAACACCTGCGCAGTCATCAACGCCATCGACAAGCAGTCGCCTGACATTGCCCAGGGAGTCGATGTGGCGTGGGAAGCGCGTACCGACCCCGCCGACGAAGACGCGCTCGATCTGGCCGGAGCCGGGGATCAGGGCATGATGTTCGGCTACGCCACCAGCGAGACGGACGAGCTGATGCCGCTCCCCATCTCGCTGGCCCACAAGCTAGCCCGCCGCCTGGCCGACGTCCGGCGTGCGGAGATCGTTCCCTACCTCCGTCCGGACGGCAAGACGCAGGTGACGGTTCGCTACGCCGACGGGCGACCGGCCGAGGTTGTGCGCCTGCTGATCTCCACGCAGCATCGTGACGGCGCCGAGTCCCTGATCAAGGACGATCTCTGGGAGCACGTGGTTCGGCCGGTCCTGGCCGAGTCATGCGAGGGCATGTACGACGGTCGATCGCTGTACAAGAGGTTCCTGGTCAACCCCACTGGCCGGTTCGTGATCGGCGGCCCCATGGGCGACTGCGGCCTGACCGGGCGCAAGATCATCGTCGACACCTACGGCGGGATGGCCCGGCACGGCGGCGGTGCCTTCTCGGGCAAAGACCCCTCGAAGGTCGATCGTTCGGCGGCCTACGCTGCCCGGTACGTGGCCAAGAACGTCGTGGCCGCGGGTCTGGCGGACCGGGCCGAGGTCCAGGTGGCCTACGCGATCGGCGTCGCCCGCCCGGTCTCGTTGATGGTGGAGTGCTTCGGCACGGAGAAGATCGGCCGGGCTCAGATCCTAGATCTGATCAGAGCCCACTTCGACCTGCGTCCGGGCGCGATCCGCCGCGACCTCAGGCTCCACCGCCCGATCTATCAGAAGACCGCCGCCTACGGGCATTTCGGCCGGGAGGATCATGACTTCACCTGGGAGCGGACCGACAAGGCGGCGGCGCTGCGGGACGCGGCTGGGCTGAGAGCCAGCGCGGTCGAGGTGTAGGTCTCGGAGCCGCTGCGGTATAGCTCCCCGAGCGCGCGACCCATGTCTGCGCGCTCAGCGCGACTCCAAACCCTGGTCCCACACCAGCGGCCTGACCTGCTCTCGCAGCGCCAGGTCCACGGTCCGAACGATCGCCTCTGGGTCGTCCACTCCGCGGAAGGAGAAGTCGAAGCCCGCGCCGCCGGCCGTATCGAAGTCGACCGTGCCGATTCCCAGCAGCCGGTCGAACAGCGACTGCCGCGAGGCGACGTTCTGCACGCGATCCAGGCGCGTCTCGTGGAGCTCCCGGGAGAGCAGGCCCAGCTCGACGGTCAGGCGTTCGGAGGTGATGGTGTACGTCGTGGCCCGGCGCCGGATGAATCCCACCAGCAGCGTCAGTCCAAAGACGGCGAGCACGGCCAGGACGACCCAGCCCACCATCACGTGGCTGCCCGCCAGGGCCGAGGCCGCGCCGGCGATCACCCCCGCCGCCACGGCCCCCAGGGTGGACTTGGCGTGGAAATCGAGCATTGAGAGCCACGAGGGATGGCCGTGGAAGAACACCTGCTCGCCGGGTTCGGAAACCACCGGCGCCCAGAGTAGCGTGGGGGGATGAGCGCCTCCCGACCTGCCATCGCCCGCGTCGAGCCGCTGACCCGGACTCGCGCGGTGCGCGGGCCGTTCGACTACCGGCTGAGTCCCGAGCAGTCCGATGTTGAGGTGGGCTCGGTGCTGAGGGTCCCCTTCGGCGGGCGGAGCATGCTTGGTGTAGTGGTCGGGCTGGCCGAGGAGTCCGCGCTCGCACCCGAGCGGCTGGCTGAGCCGGAGGCCGCGCTGCCGGCGGTGCTGCGGGCCGATCTGGTCGAGCTGGCGATGTGGATGGCCCGGGAATATTGCTCGACACCCTCGCGCGCCTTGTCGCTGATGATCCCGCCCGGGCTCCCGCGCGGCGCGCGGAGGACCCGGCGGAACAGCTCGGTCCCCCGGGCACCGGCGCCTGTGGCCCGGCTCCAGGCCGCGGCAGCCCCGCCTCCGCAGCCCACCCTCGACCAGCAGGCAGCGCTGGAGAAGGTCCTGGGCACCCTGGGCCAGGGTGAGGCCCGATTCCTACTGCACGGAGTGACCGGCTCAGGCAAGACGGAGGTCTACCTGCGGGCCGTGCAGGCGGCGCTCCAGAGCGGGCGCGATGCCATCGTGCTCGTGCCCGAGATCGCCCTCACCCCGCAGGTGCTGGAACGCTTTCAGGCCCGGTTCGGAGATTTGGTGGCCATCCTCCACTCGGCGCTGGGCACGCCAGCGCGCCGGGAGGAGTGGCGGCGTCTGCGCAGCGGTCAGGCCAGGGTATGCGTGGGGCCTCGCTCGGCCGTGTTCGCCCCGGTGGCCAACCTGGGGCTGGTCATCGTGGACGAAGAGCACGATGGCTCATACAAGAACGAGGGAGATCCCCGCTACGACGCCCGGCGGGTGGCCGAGTGGCGAGCGCGCCAGCACCAGGCCGTGCTGCTGTGCGGCAGCGCGACGCCGCGCCCAGAGAGCATGGCCGAGCTGAGCCGGCTGCGGCTGCCCAGCCGGATCGATGCCCGGCCTCTTCCCCCAGTCGAGATCCTGGACATGCGGGGCTCCCACCATCCCCTGCATCCCCGCACCCGCCTGGCGCTGTCCGAGGTGCGGCGTCGCGGTGGGAAGGCAATCGTCCTGCTCAACCGGCGGGGCTGGTCGAACTTCCTGTCCTGCCGGGCCTGCGGGGAGGTGTGGAGCTGTCCCAACTGCGAGGTGGCGCTCGTCCTTCATCGGACCAGCGGCGCCGGAGGCGGGTTCGTGGCCTGCCACCACTGCGGTCACCGCCAGCGCCTTCCGGAGCGCTGCCACACGTGCGCCTCCGCCGCCCTGGCCCGGCACGGGGCGGGCACCCAGCGCCTGGAACACGAGCTAGCCGGGGCACTGGGAGAGGACGGGGATTTTCCCGTCTGGCGCCTAGATGCCGACGTGGCCGCGGGGCGAGACCGCGCGGCTCAGACGTTGTCCGGGTTCGCTCGCGCGTCGGCCGGCGTACTCGTGGGGACGCAGATGGTGGCCAAGGGACACGACTTCCCCGACGTGACGTTGGG
>JBPYDM010000196.1:0-2437 GCA_051986255.1 Solirubrobacteraceae bacterium
GGGTGCGAGGCATCGGCCAGCTCGCGGAACAGACCGGTGACGACGAACACGACCTGCTCGGCGATATCCACCGTGTTGTCGCCGATCCGCTCCAGGCAGCGGGCCACCAGGACCATGAACATCGACCACTCGCGCATCTCCTCGTCGCCGCCCACCTCCACCGCCCGGCGGAAGATCTGCCGGTTGAGCCGATTGATCTCCGAGTCCTGGCGCACCAGGTCCCGGGCCAGCTCGACGTTGCGGATGGCGAAGGCCTCCCGGGCTTCCACCACCTGCTGGCGGGCCCGTTGGCCCATGCGCTCCAGCGCGTCCAGAATGTCCTTGTCCTTGGGCGGCTCGTGGCCCGAAAGAGGCACGAGCTTGGCGATGTTCACGCACTGGTCGCCCATCCGCTCCACGCAACGAAGGCAATGCAGCAGCGCGGCCACCACGCGCAGATCGGTCGCCACCGGGGCCTGCCGGGCCAGGAGGGAGAGGATGCCCTGGTGGACCTCTAGGTACCGGCCGTCGATCTGGTCGTCGTCGGCAATCACCATCCCCGCCAGCTCGATGTCCTGGAGGGCCAGCGATTCGAGCGCTCGGTCGAGCTGGGAGACGACCATGTCCATCGCCCCCAACGTCTGGAACTCGAGCTCGGTGAGCGTTTCGCGAAACTCGTGTCGAAGCTCGTCCATACCCACGATTTACCCAAACTTCCCGGTGACGTAGCGTTCGGTCCGCTCATCGTTCGGATTGGTAAAGATCCGTGTCGTCGGTCCGTGCTCGATCAACTCGCCGTCGAGCATGAACGCCGTGGTGTCGGCCACGCGTGCCGCCTGCTGCATGTTGTGGGTCACGATGACGATCGTGTACCGGGACTTGAGCTCGGAGATGAGCTCCTCGATCCGGAGCGTGGCCACCGGGTCCAGGGCGGAGCAGGGTTCGTCCATCAACACAACCTCGGGCTCAACGGCGATCGTGCGGGCGATGCACAAACGCTGCTGCTGCCCGCCGGACAGGCCGATGCCCGGCGCGTTCAAGCGTTTCTCGACCTCGCTCCAAAGTCCAACCGATTGAAGTGCGCGATGGACCCGGTCGCGGAGATCGCGTCCGCCTCTACCGGCCAGCTTCAAGCCCGCAGCCACGTTGTCAAAGATCGACATTGTCGGGAACGGGTTGGGCTTCTGGAACACCATCCCGATCATCCGGCGCACCGCCGTAACGTCCACTCCCGGGGAGTAGACGTCGTAGTCGTCCAGCTTGACCGAGCCCTCCACTCGGGCGCCCGGAATCTCCTCGTGCATCCGGTTGATGCACCGGACGACCGTCGACTTCCCCGATCCCGAAGGGCCGATGATGGCCGTCACCTCGTTCGGCGCGAAGGAGATATCGATCCCCTTGATGCTGTGCAGCTTCCCGTAGTAGGCGTTCAGTCCCTGGACCTGGACGCCATGGCCGCGCGCCGAAGCCGTCTTGCCCTCTGCTTGCGGGGTCGGGGCTTGCGGGGTCGGGGTTTGCAGCTTCGGGGCCTGGTCGGGCGGCGTCGATGGTTCGGTACTCGACATTGACTCTTGGTCGGTCTCGGGAGGAATCATGGTATTCGGCTCCTTTGGGTCAATCATCCGCCGATCCGCCGGCGGCTCCGCTCGTGGAAAGTGCGCGCGATCACGCTCAGCAGCAGCACAAAGATGATCAGGAGTAGCGCCGCCGCCCAGGCCCGCGCGTGGTCCTGTGGGCTTGGGGACTCAGAGAGGGTGAAGATGGTGACGGGGATGTTCGGCAGTGCCTGGCTTGGGTTCGTGGTGACCGCCAGGTTGGAGAACACCGAGCATGTGAACAGCAGCGGCGCGGTCTCACCGGCCACGCGAGCCACGCCCAGCACCGCCCCGGTTATCATGCCTCCCAGAGCGGTCGGCAGCACGATCCGCAGCACCACCCGCCAGCGCTTGAGGCCCAAGGCGAGCGCCGCCTCGTGCAGTGACTGGGGCACCAGAGCCAGCACCTCCTGGGCCGAGCGGGCCACGAGCGGCAGCATCACGATGGAGAGGCCCACCGCCCCCGCCCAACCGCTTTGCTGGTTGCCCACCACCAGCAGGCCGAAGATGAAGATCCCGATCACGATCGAGGGGATGCCGTTGAGGATGTCCAGCCCGAAGCGGACAGCGTTGCCCAGCCGCGGCGGAGCGAACTCGCTCGTGTAGATGGCGATCAGGATCCCGATGGGGACCGCAATCGCCGCGGCCAGAGCGATCAGAATCAGCGACCCGACAATCGAGTTCACGATGCCGCCGCCGGGCTGGCCAAAGGCCGCCGGGAGCTTGGTGAGGAAATCGATGTTGAGCGCGGGCGCCCCTTTGATGATGACCGAAACGACGACGATCCCCAGCACCGCGACGGCGATGAGCGTCGCCACCGTGGCCAGGATCTCCATCAGACGGTTTACGAACTTGCGCCGCCT
>JBPYDM010000197.1:0-2789 GCA_051986255.1 Solirubrobacteraceae bacterium
CTCCCGTTGATCGCCCTGGTGACCACGGCGATCTACTTCATCGCCCTACGGATACCCGGCCCTGTTTCGTCGGCTGCCGGTCCTGGGCGCGGCACCGCCGGAGCTGCGGCTGATGTACGTCGGGGGCCAGGGGACCCTGCGGCGCGCGCTCGAGGAGTGCGCGAACCGGGGCTTCTCGATCTCCGATTTGACGATTCGCAAGGAAACCGACGCTCGGCCCCGGGGATTCGCTGGCGGCCGAGTAGAGGTCGAACTCGAGCTGTGGGGGAAGCGTCCCGTCGCCGAGCTGGCCGCCAACCTACAGGAGATCGACGGCGTCACCGACGTCGGCATATCGGATGGGTGGGAGTTCGGCGTGTAGGCTGGCCCTGCGGCCCCGTGCCTCGCAATATGCGGTTAAAGATCATGTGAACCAGAGCCACCGGGGACGCGCTTCCGACGGCAGGCTCAGTACAGTCCGACCCATGTTCGCCGATCAGACGGTTCCTCCAGGGGCCCGGACCCCCCCGCAGCGGTCTGCCAGTCCCCTGAGCCTGGCCATGATCGACCGCGACAGCGGGCTGATCCAGGTTTTGGGCAAACGGCTGGCCGTGGGCGGGTGGGACTACAAGGTGGTCTCGAGCCCCCTCACGCCGCAGGCCCTGGTGCGGCTGCGCCTGAACGCCTTGATCGTGGACATCTCGGTGGTAGGCCCGGAATGGTGGGTGTACATCGAGGAGGTGTGCATGCGCCTGCCCGGGCTGGCCGTGGTGGTGTGTACCGGCCCCTCGTCGGTGGCTCAGCGAATCAGAGGGCTGCGGCTGGGCGTGGACGCCTGGGTCAGCAAGCCGTGCCATCCCGAGGAGTTGATCTCGGTCACCGAGGCGGCCGTGCGGCGGCACCGTCGCCACGAGCTTGAGGTCGTGGACGCGCCACTCGAGGCGGGCGAGCTGACACTTCGGGCCGAGCTCCACCAGGCTTACGTCGGGCACGCGAGCGTGGACCTCACCGCGCGTGAATTCGAGATCCTCCAGCTGATCGCCCGCTCTGACCGGGTGCTGCGCCGCGAGGAAATCTACGAGCGCGTGTGGGGATACGCCATGGCCCACGGCGACCGGTCCGTGGACGTGTTCATCGGAAAGCTCAGGCAGAAGCTGCGCGTCGCCTCGCCGGAGTGGAACTACATCCACACGCACTTTGGCGTGGGGTACAGGTTCGATCCCGCACCGGATGCGGTCGAGACCGGGGAAGATGGCCAGATCCCGGCTCCGGCGCAGGCCGGGCAGAGCGCCCCGGTGGACGCCGGCGAGATTTCGGTGGCGGCTGGGGGGCCGACGGCCGGACTCACCCAGGCCGTGACGCTCTCATCCTGACGGTCAGCAAGCCGAAATAGCGGCCCAGGGCGACGCGCCGGAAGAGGCCGACGGACTGGCGGTGGGGCCTCGGACGGCCGGTATTCTCCGGTTCTCGTGGCCCCGGCGAAGTCAAAGCGACAGTCTCGCAAGCGGCGCCGGCCCGGGCCGCCTCCGGCGCGCCGCGAGCCGGCGCCTCGTCCTCCGCGGCAAGTTCCGCGTGCACGGGAGGAGCGCCTGCGCAACAGCAGCCTGGGGTCCTACGGAGAGCGACCGCAGAGCCCGTTCGGTGGCCTGCCCGTGTCCGAGGTGGCGATCTTCGTCGGCGGCGTCGGGGCATGCGTGGGCCTGTTCGGTAACGAACGCCCTGCCCTGATCGTCGGCGTCGTGGTGTGTGCGCTGGGCGTGCTGGAGTTCACCGTCCGCGAGCATTTCTCTGGGTACCGCTCGCACGCCCTGCTCCTGGCCGCAGTGCCCCCGGTGACCATCCTGATCGCGGCCATTGCCCTTTTGGGGGCGCCCCGCCAGCGGACGGCCCGAGAGCTGCTGCTGGTGGCCGTCGTGCCGGTGTTCGCCCTGGGCTTCTGGGCGCTACGCAAGCGCTTCCGGGCCGCGCGCCAGGCTCGGATCATCCGGCCGCCCGCCCCCTGATTCGCCCCCGTCTGGGCTGGGGCGGATGGTGGGCAGGTGGATGATGAACACCGCCCCACCGTCGGACGCGTTCTCCGCGCTCACGGATCCTCCATGCTGCTCGACCACCTGCCGCACGATGGCCAGTCCCAGACCGCTGCCCTGCCGACTTCGGCTGCCGGCCCCCCGGTAGAAGCGGTCGAACACGTGGGGCAGGTCCGCCGGTTCGACGCCCGAGCCGTGGTCCCTGACCCGGATTCCATCGGTGTTCGTCTGCACCTCGACCGCGCCCTGCGCGGGCGAATGCCGGGCGGCATTGTCCAGGAGGTTGTTCACCGCCCGGGCCAGCCGCTCGGGCACCCCCTCGACCACCAAAGGCTTGAGCGTGGCCTCAAAGCGGATGTTGGGGAAGTTGCGCTGGGCGCGCTCGACGCACTCGGCCACCACCTGGTCAAGGGCCACGTCCTCGATTGAATCGGGCGGCAGGTCGCCGCGGGCCAGTTCGATCAGGTCGCTCACGAGGGCGCTCAGCTCCTCGCTCTGCTCCACCACGTCGGCCAGCATCCGCCGCCGTTCGGATTCGCTCAGCTGATGCTCATCGGCCAGCAGCAGCTCGATGTTGGTGCGCAGGCTGGTCACCGGCGTCCGCAGCTCGTGCGACGCATCGGCCACCAGCTGGCGCTGAGCCTGCATCGACTCGTCCAGCGCCGAACGTGAGGACTCGAGGCGCTCCAGCATGGTGTTGAAGCGCGTGGCCAGCTGGCCGACCTCGTCGTCGGCGCGTACCCGAATCCGGGATGCCAGGTCCTCGGTCTCAGAGATGTGCTG
>JBPYDM010000198.1:0-6942 GCA_051986255.1 Solirubrobacteraceae bacterium
TGCCTGCGCGTCCGGAGCTCCACCTCTCTCCGCTCGACGTTTGGACCGGGATTGGACCGCTCGAGCGACCCCAGGCCGCCGCCAGGTCTCGTCGAAACCCCCTCATTTACTGGCGGCACGGCTAGCGCGCCCGGAGAGATTCGAACTCCCGACCTTCGGTTCCGTAGACCGACGCTCTATCCAGCTGAGCTACGGGCGCTTGGTAGGCGGTTCATCGTAGCGGTCACGGGACGGAGCGCTGCGCGCCGCGGCACCGAGGGTCCTGGGTCCGGTGTAGAGTCGCGGCGATGCAGTCGCCGCGGATGAGGGGCCGTGGAATAGCCACGGTGGTCTGCCTGCTGGCCATTCTCCTGGGCGGCTGCGGAAGCAGCGGTTCGCAGTCTGACCAGGCTCAGATCAGCCAGGTCGTACGGGCCTATTTGCGGGCCCAGGCCCACGGGCACGGCCGCGCCGCGTGCGCGCTACTCGCGCCGACCGGGCGGGCCGAGCTGGTTGAACTGGTTCTCACTGCCGCCAGGGGAGTGGTCACGAGGCGGCCGACCTGCGCACGCGCCGTTCGGCTGGTGCGAGGGATCGTCGGTACCCCGACGCTCAGTTCGCTGGTGAATGTAGACATCAAACAGATCCGGATCACTGGGCGGACAGCGGATGCCCAAATACTCGACCCCGAGGGGCGATTCCCGCCCCAGCGGGTGGGGTTCCAGAAGGAGAACGCGGGATGGAGAATCGCTGCGGTGCGCGGATGACCAGGCCCGCGGTCACCGACAAGCTGGCTGAACTTGCGCTGATAGGCCCCGCTGCGGTTCGCGCTCCTAGCTCACGCTCTGAAGATCACCCGCCGCGGGGGTGGAGTACCGGGCCACGGTGAAACCGACCAGCATGGGGACGTGAACGGCGAAGACCACCACCGAGAGCGTCAGCACGATGAGAGGGCCGCCCCTCAGGTGATTCCGGACGAACACGTACTCGATCATCCCCGCGATGACCGCATAGGCCAAGAGTGACCACTTGGCCACCTGGAAGAACCTGACCCAGTCAAAGTCTTGCTCCCGGGCCAGCAGCGCCACATTGATGAGCAGAAGCAGTACGGACGCTGCCAGGAGGGCGATCGCTGGCCCCAGCGGGACGTGGTTGGGTATGTGGCTGGACAGGTAGATGCCGCCGGCCACGATCAGGGCCAGTGAAGCCATCCCCAGCTGTGTGACTGGCGGAAGCCGGTCCGCGCTCGCCGGAATCCCCGGCTCGCTCATCCCGAGGCCAGCTTGGTCATGATCACCAGAGTGGCGATCTGCATCGCTCCCAGAATCCCCGCTGAGTAGATGAAGCGCTTCATCAGCCGCTCGATCACAGCCGGATTGGGTCGCGGTTTCTTGAGCTCAACCAGCACGGCGATGTTGGCGGGCTCGAGCAGACCCAACGCGATGATCGACATCACGCCAACGACGATGAAGCTGGCCACCACCCAGCCGTGGAGCGGATATGAGGTCAGGTTGGTGCCAAGCTTGGTCGACAGCTGCCAGCCGGCGGCCAGCGTCATGACCACCACGGTGGGCATGATCAGCACCATCTTGGGCATCAGCCTGGTGGTGAACTCGATACGAGCGGGAACGGACAACCTCCCCATGATCGGGCCGAGGATGAGTCCGAGAAACAGGTCGATGATCGTCCAGGCGGCGCCGCCGGCCACGTGGAAGAACTGGAGGGGCCACGGCTTGTTCACGGCGATAGCGGCGATCAGGAGCCCGAGTATCGGCGCCACGATCACCAGGCCCACGCGGGGGACGATCTGGAAGTCCGGAATCTGGAAGGGGGGTGGCCCTACCTCCTCGACCGGGGGAGCAAGCGCCACGTCGGCGAGCGGAATCTCAGCCATCGACGGCGATCGTAACCGCCCGGGCGGCCAAAAGCTATCGACCGCTTGGTGGAGGCGGAGGGGGCGGGATTCGAACCCGCGGTCCGCGTGAACGGACTCTGGTTTTCAAGACCAGCGCATTCGACCACTCTGCCACCCCTCCGAGGTGAGCATGGCGATCCTAGCCGCGATGAGTCGCGCAGCCTTTACACTGGCCCTGGCCTGCGCGCCCAGGTCCGCACGCCAGGAGAGGTGGCCGAGTGGCTGAAGGCACTCGCCTGCTAAGCGAGTAAGGGGTTCACGCTCCTTCGCGGGTTCGAATCCCGCCCTCTCCGCTTTCCTGAATCCCCTGCTCCAAGGGTGCGGATATGCATGACTCAGTTGTGACTCTGGGAAACGTAGCCGAGCCGGCAGCCACGCGGCTGGCGATCTCGGTCCACGGCCTGACCAAGCGATTCGGCGAGCGGGTCGCGTTCCAGGACGTGTCGTTTGAGATCGCCCACGGCGAGGTGTTCGGCTTTCTCGGGCCCAACGGCGCCGGCAAGACGACCACCGTGCGGACTCTGGGGACACTCATCGCCCCCACGTCCGGCTCGGCCACCGTGGCCGGGATTCCACTTGCGCCGGAGAACGGGGTGGAGATCCGTCGTCGGATCTCGATCATGCCTGAGGTCCCAGGCCTGTACCAGCGGCTGACCGTGGCCGAGAACCTGGAGTGCTTCGCTGACCTGTACGAAGTGGACGACCCCGCCGGGCGCATCGAACGCTCGCTCGACGCGGTCAACCTGAGCGACCGGGCCCATGACCCGTGCGGAACGTTGTCCAAGGGCCTTCGTCAACGCGTGGCGCTGGCCCGGGCGCTGCTCAGCGAGCCGGAGGTGCTGTTCCTGGACGAACCCACCGCCGGGCTTGATCCCGTGGCCAGTCGAGACGTCCATGAGCTGATCGCCAAGCTGGGGGAGAGCGGGGTGACGATCTTCCTGACCACGCACCGGCTGGAGGAGGCCGAGCGCCTGTGCGACCGCGTGGCCATCCTGGCCACGACGTTGCGCACCGTCGGCCGGCCTGAGGAGCTTCGGGACCGGCTGTTCACTCGTGGTCTGACCGTTCGGACCGTCGTGCCGGTGCCCGAGCCGGACAGCGTATTCGGCGAGGTCCCGGGCGTGGAGAGCTGGCGCCAGGACGGGGACGGCGCATATCTTCTGGACATATCCGACGCGGCGGTGGCTGCGCCGGCGGTTACGCGCGCGCTGGTGACGGCGGGAGCCGACGTGCTGACGATTGCGGAGTCTCGCCACTCCCTGGAGGATGTGTATCTGGAGCTGATCCAGGACGACTCGGAGGCGGCGCGGCGGTGAGGCGTAGGCGCGTCCGGGCCATCGTCCTCAAGGAGCTGCGTTCCTACCGGCGCAACCGGTCAATCGTGGTCGGGATGTCGATCATCCCGATGGTCTTCCTCATCCAACCGCTTATCACCGCGTTCACCACGTCAACGGCGGCCGCCATTACGCTGCGTCACCACCACGAGCTCCTCTACATGCTGGCCATCCCGGCGCTTGTGCCCGCCACGCTGGCCGCGTACGCCATCGTGGGCGAGCGACAGCAGGGCACGCTCGAACCCGTGCTCAGCACCCCGATTCCGCGCCAGGAGCTGGTACTCGGCAAGGCATTGGCCGTGTTTCTGCCGTCGGTGGCCGTCTCGTATGTTGTCTTCGTCGTCTTCCTGGCCCTGGTGTCCCTATTCGCCCACGCCGACGTGGCTCCAGCTCTCATCCGCGGCTCCGACGTGCTCGCTCAGGTGATCTTCACTCCGCTGATCGCCGGCTGGTCGATCTGGCTGGGCATCGCCATCTCCACCCGAGCCAGCGAGGTACGTGTCGCCCAGCAGCTGGGGGTGTTGGCCAGCCTCCCGACGATCGCGGTCACCACGCTGATCGCCGTGAACGTTATTCATGCCAGCCCCGCTCTGGCCATTGGACTTGGCGTGGGGCTGCTGTTGGCCAACCGGCTCGGCTGGGGGGTCGTGTCGGCCATGTTCGATCGTGAGCGACTGATCACACACACGCCCGGATGAGGATGGGCTGGCGCTAGCGCTACTTCCCGACGCACGACAAGACGACCGGCTGGTAGTAGCTTGGAAGCTTCCCGGTCCTCTCGTAGCTCAGCACGTCCTGCACGAACCGGTGAAGCGGGACCTGGCTCTCGACCTGCTGAAGGCCACACGTGCACAGAGAGCTGGGGGCCTTCGCTTCACACGCTCGCAGGAACTCCGCTCGGACGTTGGCCGGATATGTGGTGCGTCTGGTGTGTCCACCCCCGGACAGCGCCAGCGGGACGGCGATCGCCGCCACCACCACCAACGCGGCCACCGCCAGCGCTACGCGCTGGCCCGGCGAGCGCCGGTCGAACCAGCGCCCGAGGTCCGACTTTCCCTCGGGCGCGCCGGCGTAGCCGGACGCGGCCGATGGTTCCTGTTCGGAGTTTCCCATTCGGCAGCTCTCTTCTTTCTCCCCGTGACCCGGCGGGCTCGCGTGGCAGACGATCCCAGCGGACACCGGTGCTGTCAAGATGCGGGCGATGCGCCCTGACGCAGTGGAGCTGACCGGCGCTGGGATCAGCGCCGCCGCGGTGCTGGCGGTGGCCCGGAATGACGCCCCGGTGGCCCTGTCGGCCGCGGCCCGCGACGCGATGGAACGATCGGCCGCAGTGGTGGCCCGATTGGCCGCTTCCGAGCAGCCGGTTTACGGCGTGACCACCGGCTTCGGTGCGCTGGCCACCGTGTACATCCCCACCCAGCGGCGCGAGGAGCTCCAGCGAGCGCTGATCCGCTCACATGCGGCCGGGATGGGGCCGCTACTCGAGCGCGAGGTGGTCCGGGCGATGATGCTCCTGCGGGCCAAGACTCTGGCCATGGGGTGCTCCGGCACTCGACCGGTGGTGGCGGAGACGATGCTCGCCCTGCTGAATGAGGACCTGACCCCCGCCGTACCCGAGCACGGCTCGCTGGGTGCCAGCGGTGACCTGGCCCCACTGGCCCACTGCGGCCTGACGCTGATGGGGGAGGGGGCGGTGCTGGATCGGACCGGTGTCCGCCCAGCCGCCGAGGCGCTGGCCCGCGCCGCCATCGAACCGGTCGTCCTGCAGGCCAAAGAGGGGCTCGCGCTCATTAATGGCACCGACGGCATGCTGGGCATGCTCGTGCTGGGGTGCTGCGACCTGGGACTGCTCCTGCGCATGGCCGATGTCACGGCCGCCATGTCGGTCGAGGCGCTGCTCGGGACCGATCGGGCGTTCGCCGAAGGCTTGATCGCGCTGCGTCCCCAGCCAGGACAGGCGCTGAGCGCGGGCAACCTGAGGGTGCTGCTGGCGGCGTCGGAGATCGTGGCCAGTCACCGTGAGAACGACCCGCGCGTCCAGGATGCGTACTCGCTGCGCTGCGCGCCTCAGGTGGCCGGGGCGGCCCGGGACGCACTCCAGTACGCCGAGCGAGTGGCCGAGCTCGAGCTCGAGTCAGCCATCGACAACCCCATGGTGCTGCCCGATGGACGGGTTGAATCGTGCGGCAACTTTCACGGCGCGCCCCTGGCCATGGCCTGCGATCTGCTGGCCATCGCCGCCGCGGAGGTGGGGGCGATCGCCGAGCGCCGAACCGACCGGCTCCTCGATCTCACGCGGTCGCACGGGCTGCCGGCGTTTCTGGCCGCGGATGCCGGCGTCAATTCGGGTCTGATGCTCGCCCACTATGCCCAAGCGGCCGTCGTCGCTGAGAACCGGCGCCTGGCCACGCCGGCCAGCGTGGACTCGCTGCCCACGAGCGCCATGCAGGAGGATCACGTCTCGATGGGGTGGGGCGCGGCCAGGAAGCTCCGCACGGTGATCGCCAACCTGACCCGGATACTGGCCGTCGAGCTGGTGTGCGCCGGGCGAGGCCTTGAACTCAGAGCCCCGCTCCGGCCCGCGGCGGGAACCGGAGCCGCGCTGGCCTGCCTGCGGGAGCGGGTACCCGGCTTCGGCCCCGATCGCTTCATGGCGCCTGAGCTGGCCGCCGCCGAGGAGCTGGTCTCCACGGGCGCTGTGCTGGGTGCCGTCGAGTCTGCGCTAGGAGAGCTGCGATGAGCGCACGGCCTGTGAGAGCACCCCGGGGGAGAGAGCTCTCCTGCCGGGGTTGGCCTCAGGAAGCGGCGCTGAGAATGCTGATGAACAACCTCGACTCCGAGGTGGCCGAGAATCCTGATGAGCTCGTGGTGTACGGCGGCACCGGCCGGGCCGCGCGGTCGTGGGAGGCCTTCGATGCACTGGTGCGCACGCTGCGTCGCCTCGAGGGTGACGAGACGTTGCTCGTGCAGTCGGGCAAGCCGGTGGGCGTGTTCACCACCCACGAGTGGGCGCCCCGGGTGCTGATCGCCAACTCGAACCTCGTGCCCGAGTGGGCCACCTGGGAGGAGTTCCGGCGCTTGGAGCGGCTCGGATTGACCATGTACGGCCAGATGACCGCGGGCTCCTGGATCTACATTGGCAGCCAGGGGATCCTCCAGGGCACATATGAATGCTTCGCCGAGATCGCGCGCCGTCGCCACGGCGGGTCGCTGGCCGGGACCATCACCTTGACGGCGGGGCTGGGGGGGATGGGCGGCGCCCAGCCTCTGGCCATCACGATGAACGACGGTGTGGCGCTGTGCGTGGAGGTCGATCCCGAGCGAATCGAGCGCCGCCTCCAAACCGGCTACCTGGACGAGGTAGCGGACTCCCTGGATGACGCGATGCAGCGCTGCCTCCGGGCGCGGGAAGACCAGCGTCCCCTGAGCATCGGTCTTCTCGGCAACGCCGGTGACGTCGTACCGGCACTTCTGCAACGCGGCTTTCCGGCCGATGTCGTGACCGACCAGACCAGCGCTCACGACCCTCTCAACGGCTACGTGCCCAACCGAATGTCCCTGGAGGAGGCGCGCGAACTGCGGGAGGTCGATCCCGAGGAATACCTCCGCCGCTCCCGGGCGACGATCGCAGCGCACTGTGCGTCTATGGTCGGCTTCCTGGACCGGGGCTCCGAGGTGTTCGACTATGGAAACAGCCTTCGGGCCGAGGCCCGC
>JBPYDM010000199.1:0-7920 GCA_051986255.1 Solirubrobacteraceae bacterium
CACCAACAGAACACGATCAAAATGGCCGACCACGCCAACCGCGTCCAAGTCAGCTACACCCCCCTCTACGGCCAAAACAAATCCCTCTCCGCCGTCCTCGCCACCCTCCTCAAACCCGGCCAATGGATCCAACTCATCAACCACATCAACTCCCTCCCCGAACCCCTCGTCCCCATCGCCCCCAGCAAATACGCCATCAAAATCGGAAACTAGCGTCCCTGCCTCCCCTGGCGCCGCGCGCCGCTTCGGTCGTCAGGCGCTCAGCCCAACTAGGTCTGGCAACCTTCAGGGATTCCGCCCCTCTTCCGCTTCACCCAGCTTGAGCTTCCCTGGGCCGTAGGGCCCCCCAACGGCCGATACCTCCTGCGCGACCGGCTGAGCCCGGCCAGCTTGGACGGTGCCACCCCCTCGCACGTGCTGGTGATAGCCACCCTGGGCGCAGTGGAGCGGCGGCGTCTGGTCGGGCGACGCCGCGCCAGGGCTAACGCTGAAGTACAGCCTGAGCCTACCCCGGTGACCACGGGACGGGTCACCGTCATCACCGTCGATCCGGCGTTCCCGGACGCGGGCGAGGCGGCCGACTGGCTGGCGCGAGCGGGCGAGGATGAGCTTCTGGAGGACCTGGGCGTGCTTAACCGCGCTCTGCATGCCTTCCGGCTGGCGGCGGCCGACCCGTATCTGAACCCTGTGGGTCGCCATCAGGCGCTGGTGGCCCGGGTGGGGTACGGGGCCGGCGAGCAGGTAGCCGACGGGCTGTGGACCGCCGCCCTGGAGCTGACGCCCGAACATCACCGTCAGCGCCGCACCAAGCTGCTCCAGCCCCAGGCCCGGTTGGCCGCCCTGCTGGGCGGGCGGGAGGACGGGCTCGCCTGCGAGGAGCTGGCTCTCCGGGCGCGGCTCGACCTGGAACAGGGACGGGCGCGCGAGGCGGCGCTCCAGGTCCTGGTGGCCCTGGACGCGGCCATCGCCGAGCTGGCCGGGGACCGCACGGCCGAGGCCCTGAGCGAGCGCCTGGAGGAGCTACGAGAGCAGCGCGATCCCGTGGCCCTGGCCGCCCAGGCCGCCCTGGAGGGGCCGCTGAGCGATGAGCACGCCGAGGACGTGCAGTACGCGCTCGAGCGGGTGGAGGCCGCCCTGCGCGCTCGCGCGGTGGCGGGGGCCTGAGGCCGGCTGGTATCCCGGGGGCCGGGACCCGGCCCCCGCGGTTACCCCTAGAGCCCCAGCGCCTCCAGGACCGCGTCGAGCTCGTCCACCACATCGCCACGCATTCGCACCGTGGCCACGCGGTCGAATGGGGTCGGGCCCTGGGTGATGATGGCCAGCCGACCCCCCGCCTGCAGCGTGAGCTCGGGCAGCCCCGCCACGGGATAGACCTCGAGCGAGGACCCGATGCAAAGCATCAGGTCAGCCGAGCCGGCCAGGCTCTCCGCCTGGGCCATCTCGGCCGCGGGGAGGCACTCGCCGAACAGAACCACGCCGGGTTTGATCGGTTGGCCACAGTCGCACCTGGGCAGAGGGGCATGGCCCATTCCCTGTCTCCGCCGGACCTCGTCCAGCGTGAAGCTGCTCCCGCAAACCGGGCACCGCGAGGTCTCGATGGATCCGTGCACCTCGACCACTTGGCTCGAGCCCGCCCGGCGGTGTAGGCGGTCGATGTTCTGGGTGATCACGGCGCTGAGCAGCCCAGCCGCCTCCAGCTCGGCCAGCGCCTGATGGGCGCGGTTGGGAAGCTTGTCCTCGAGCGTCTGAAAGCGCTGGCTGTAGAAGCTCCAGAACCGGTCGGGATCGCGATGAAAGGCGTCGATGTGCGCAACCTCCATCGGATCCACGTTCTCCCACAGTCCGCTTCCCGGCGAGCGGAAGTCGGGGATGCCGGACGGGACGGAGATGCCCGCGCCCGTCAGCGCAACCACCGACCTCGCGGCCCGGATCAGCTCAGCCAGCCGCTCGGCGTTCCCGGTGAGGACGCTCATCGCCCCAGGAAGCGCGGACTGCGCTTCTCCAGAAAGGCCGAAATCCCCTCATGGGCGTCCTCGGAGCCGAACACCGCGGCGAACGCGTGCTTCTCGGCCTCGAGGCCGGCGTCCAGGTCGCCAGCGGCCGAAACCCGCTTGATCTGCTCGACGGCCAGCGGGGCCTGGCCGGCCAGCTTGTGGGCCCAGGCCACGGCGGTGTCGAGCAGCTCGTGGTCGGGAACCACGCGGTGCACCAGCCCCAACTCGTACGCCTCGCCGGCGTCGATCGGGTCTCCGACCAGGTTGAGCTCGAGCGCCCGCGCCGGTCCGATCAGCCGGGGCAGCCGCTGGGTTCCTCCGAATCCGGGAATGATCCCCAGGCTGATCTCGGGCTGACCGAACATGGCCGATTCCCCGGCGATGCGCAAATCACAGGCCATGGCCAGCTCGTTTCCGCCTCCCAGCGCCACGGCGTTCACGGCCGCGATCGTGACCACCGGCGAGGTCTCCATCCGGCGCAGCAGACCGTGCATGCGGTCGAGCAGATCTCGCCCGGCCTCTTCATCCATGGTGGTGAAGGACTTGATGTCCGCCCCGGCGCAGAAGAGCATCGGGTTGGCCGAGGCGAAGATCAGGCTGCGGATGCTCTCCCGGGCGGTGACCGCGTCCCAGACCCGCTCGAGCGCCTGCACCATCTCCGGCGAGATCGAGTTGGCCGGCGGGCGGTCAAGCCAAGCGATGGCCACGTGGTGCCCGGCCTGGCCGGGCGCCGCGGCCAGCCCTCGGGTCTCGAGCTTGACCGGTCCCTCCTCCCAACCGGAGTCGGGCCGGGCGTATGGAAAGAAGCCCTGGCCGCTCTTGACCCCCAGGCGTCCCTGGGCCACCAGCCGCCGGAGTATCCGGGGTGGCTCGAAGTGCTCTCCCCAGTCCATGCGTGCCCGTTCCAAGCGGGCCAGCACCTCGTCCAGTCCGACCTGGTCGGCCCGGGCGAAGGGGGGCGGGATGATCCCGGCCCCGGCCATCATCCCCAGGTCGATGTCGCGCAGCGAAGCGATTCCCTCCTCGAGCACCAGGCAGGACTCCACCAGAGCCTTCAGCGTGAACCTGTCGACCAGCCCGGCCGCGTTGATCTCGCCAGATGAGGCGGAGGCCTGGCCCCGCGCCTCAGGCGCGGCCCCGCCGGACTCAGCTGCCGTGCTCATAGAAACCCTTTCCGGACTTGGCTCCCAGGTTCCCCGCGGCCACCAGCTCGCGCATGCCTCCGTGGACGTAGAAGCGCTGGCCGTAGGAGTCCTGAAGGTGCTCGGCCACGTGCAGGACAGTGTCCAGCCCGAGCAGGTCGGTGAGGAAGAACGGGCCCATCGGCGCCGCCTTGGACTCTGAGACGATCCGGTCGATCTCCTTGACCTCGATTCCCTCCTCCTCCTGAAAGCGCCACAGCTCGGACACGCTCGAGTTGAGGATCCGGTTGACCACAAAACCCGGCGCCTCGCCACAGCGAATCGGCATCTTCCGGATGCGCTGGGCGAAGTTGACCGCCGCCTGAACCGTGCTCGGAGCCGTGTCCTCGCCCTCGATCACCTCGATCAGCCGCATCACCGAGGCGGGATAGAAGAAGTGAAAGCCCACCACCCTGTCCGGGCGGCTGGTGGCCTCGCCCATCTCTGTGATGGACAGGGATGAGGTGTTGGAGGCCAGGATGGCGTGTCCAGGAGTGACCTCATCGAGCTCGGCGAACACGGCCTGCTTGATGTCCATCCGCTCCGGAACCGCCTCGATCACGAAGTCGACGTCGCCGAAGCCGTCGTACCCGGCCGTGCCGGTGATCAGGGACAGCTTGTGGTCGCGCTCGGCCTCCTCCATCTTGCCTGCCTCGACCCGGGCCTGCCAGATCGAGCGGGCCTTCTCCAGGCCGGTATCCACGAACCTCTGATCGACGTCCTTGAGGACGACCGGGATCTCGGCGTTGGCCATCGTCTGGGCGATCTCTCCGCCCATCGTGCCGGCTCCGACCACGGCCGCCTTGAACACGAACACCGGGCCTACGCTACTCGAAGGAGGCGGGACTTGATGCCTCGAGCGTGGCCCGGAACTGGGCCAGCGTCTTGGCCAGCGAAGCGCCCATCAACCTCCGGATGAACAGCAGGTCCACCAGCGCGCTCAGCGGTGACCGTCTCCTGAGCCGGTAGTTGAGGCTCAGCTCCACCTGCACCCCGTCTGGCACCGGGTCAAACGCCACCCGCTGGGTTCCGGTGATGGAGGCGTCCTCTACCTCCGCGGTCAACCCCCGGAGCGGCTCGTACTCGACCACCCGCTCCACCACCTGTCCGCGCCCTGCAGGTCCGGACTCCCACACGACCACTGATCCGGGCCGAGGCCACTCGCCCTGAACGTCGACCACCTGGGTCAGCTGGTCCACCCACTGGGGCCAGCGGCTGGTGTCGTACCAGGCCTTTTCCGCCTCGTGCACCGGGCCTGCAACCAGTTGGAGAACGCGCACCGTGGCCATCTCACGCCACAGCCTCCTCAAAATCGGCTTCGCTCAGAGCCATCTCGTACGGCGACATCGTACGGAGGCATCGGTTCCGAGGTGGAAGAAGCCGAAGTGGTTGAGGAAGGCCGCCCGGTAGGCCCCAGCGAGGTGCGTATCGTACGTGGGCATGGAAGCGTCGAACCCCAACGGCAGGGCGATCGCAGTGGCTGAGGGCAACGGCAGAGCAGTCGTCCCGGCGATCGCGGTTCACGAGCTCGTCAAGACCTTTGGTGACGTGGAGGCCGTCAAGGGGGTCTCATTCCAGGTGGCCCCCGGGGAGGTGTTCGGCTTCCTGGGGCCCAACGGCGCCGGCAAGACCACCACCATCAACATGCTGTGCACGCTGCTCAAGCCGACCGCAGGGGCGGCCACGGTGGCAGGTCACGACGTGGTGGGCGAGCGCGACGACGTGCGTCGCAATATCGGTCTGGTCTTCCAGGACCCCACCCTGGACAACTATCTCACCGGCTCGCAGAACCTCAAGCTGCACGCCGAGCTCTACGGAATCCAGTCCAGCCTCGTGGCGCCGCGCATGAAGCAGGTGCTGGAGATGGTCGGGCTGTGGGAGCGCCGCGACTCACCCGTGGGCACCTACTCCGGTGGGATGCGCCGGCGACTGGAGATCGCCCGGGGCATGATGCACTCGCCGCGCGTTCTGTTCCTGGATGAGCCCACCATCGGGCTGGATCCACAGACCCGCCGGTCGATCTGGAGCTACATCGCCCAGCTCAAGGAGCGGGAGGAGATCACCATCTTCATGACCACCCACTACATGGACGAGGCCGAGTGGTGTGACCGGATCGCGATCATGGATCACGGGCAGATCGTGGCCCTCGACTCCCCCGAGACGCTCAAGGCCGGTGTGGGCAAGGACCGGGTGATGATCCACACCGACGACGACGCGGCGGCCATCGCCGCCCTGCGGGACCGGTTCGGCATCGAGGCCGGGATGGCCGAGGGCGCGGTGACGTTCGGGGTGCCCCGGGGCGAGGAGTTCGTCCCTCGCTTGTTCGCAGAGCTCGGGGTCCCGATCCGGGGTGTCAGCGTGTCCAGGCCGTCCCTGGATGACGTGTTCATGTCCTACACCGGGACCACGATCCGGGATGCCGAAGAGGATGCGTCGCAGAACCGTAACCGCATGATGATGCGGATGATGCATGGGGGCAGGCGATGAGCAGCACGCTCGAACTCACCGACGAGCGCGCGCCCGCGTCAGATGTCGCCATCGCTCAGGTTCGGGTCCCGCCCCACAGCATCACGTCGGAGCTCCGAGCGATTCGAATCGTGTGGCGCCGGGACCTGATCCGGTTCGTCAACGACCGCATCCGGATCGTCTCCACCCTGGTCCAGCCATTGCTGTTCTTGTTCGTGCTGGGCTCAGGGCTCCAGCAGCTCTCGAGCGCCGGCACCCACGGGGTCAACCTGAAGACCTTCATCTACCCCGGGATCCTCTGCATCTCCGTGATGTTCACGGCCATGTTCTCCGCGGCCTCGATCGTGTGGGATCGCGAGTTCGGGTTCCTGCGGGAGATGATGGTTGCCCCGGTCAGGCGCAGCTCGATCGTGATCGGCAAGTGCCTGGGCGGCGCCACAGTGGCCTGCTCCCAGGGAGTCATCATGATCCTGCTGGCTCCGCTGGTCCACGTCCCCTACAAGTGGCAGCTGATCCTGGGGATCTTCGCGCTCCAGGTGCTGCTCGCCTTCACAGTCACCGCCTTCGGCGTGATGATCGCCGTGCGGATCAAGCAGATGCAGTCTTTCTTCGGCGTCATGCAGATGCTGGTGATGCCGATGTTCTTCATCTCCGGCGCACTGTTCCCCGCCGCGGGGCTGCCCGCCTGGTTGACTGTGCTCAACCGGATCGACCCGCTCACCTACGCCGTCGACCCCATGCGCCGGCTGGTCTTCAGCCAGATCCACGTGTCTCCCCTGGCCCGCCATGTGCTCGTGCCAGGCGTGACCTGGTGGGGGTGGACCGTCCCTGCGTTGCTCGAGGCCGGGGTGGTCCTTGCCCTGGGGCTGGCAATGACGGGCGTGGCGATCTGGGAGTTCTCGCGGTCGGAATAGGGCGGGGAGGCACGGCCCGGAGCCTAGGCGTGGGCTGGCGCGGGTTCCTCGACTCGGCGCGGCAGAAGCGTCTCCCGGGCGATGACTAGTCGCTGGATCTGAGCCGTACCCTCGTACAGCTGGAGGATCTTGGCGTCCCGCATCAGCTTCTCCACCGGGTACTCCTTGATGAAGCCGTAGCCGCCATAGACCTGGACCGCATCGGTGGTGACCTCCATGGCCGTGTCCGCGGCGAAGCGCTTGGCGTGTGAGGACTCCAGCGTGTTGCGGCGCCCTTGGTCGAGCAGGACAGCGGAATTCCAGGTGGCCAGGCGAGCCAGGTGGACCTTCGTGGCCATGTCGGCGATGATGAACTGGATCGCCTGGTGCATGGCGATCGGGACACCGAACTGGACGCGCTCCTTGGAGTAGTCGATGGCGAACTCCATGGCTGCCCGGGCCACCCCGGTAGCCATGGCGGCAACTGCGGGCCGGGTCCGGTCGAGCGTCATCATGGCGATCTTGAAGCCCCGGTTCTCCTCCCCCACCAGGTTTCCGATCGGGATCTCGACCTCGGGGAAGGTGATCGTGGCCGTATTGGAGGCCCGCTGACCCATCTTGTCCTCGTGCTTGTCGACGAGAACTCCGGCGTCGCGGGGCACGATGAAGCAGGAGATGCCGCGGTGACCCGCCTCCTTATCCGTCTTGGCGTAGACCGTGTACCAGTTGGCGTACTCGCCGTTGGTGATGAACGTCTTAGAGCCGTTGATCACCCACTTGTCGCCATGGCGGGTGGCGGTGGTCTTCATCCCCGACACGTCCGAGCCAGCGTCCGGCTCGGTGAGGCAGAAGGAGGCCAGCAGCGGAGCCTCGGTCAGACGCCCGAGATACGCCTGCTTGAGCTCCTCGGAGGCGGCCAGAAGAACCGGGGCGATCGCCAGGCCGTTGGCCGAGAGTGAGGTGCTGATGCCTGAGCACCCCCAGGCGAGCTCCTCCTCGATCAGGCAGCCGTCCAGGAAGCTGAGGCCGGCCCCGCCGTATTCCTCCGGCAGATGGGTGTTCAGCAGTCCCAGCTCCCAGGCTTTCTCGATGACGTCCTGGGGCCAGGTCGCGTCCCTGTCGTACTCCCACGCGACCGGCCGGATCTCGTTCGCGGCGAAATCGTGCGCCATCTCGCGCAGGCTCTTCTGCTCGTCAGTGAGCGTGAAATCAACCACTGGGGCGTCTCCTTCAGGTTCTTGGCTATGCCCGCTCAACGGGCGGGCGGGCGGTCGTCTCGGGGCGCTGGCAGCCTGATCGGCGCAGGTCCTGATTGACTAGTCAGTCAATTTGCCGAATAGGGTACTCCATGGCGGAGGCCGAGCACGCTGGCAGGCGGGGCGGAGG
>JBPYDM010000200.1:0-21264 GCA_051986255.1 Solirubrobacteraceae bacterium
GCAACTAGGGGTGGAGGAGCTGTTCTGGGGAGTCGCGCTCCGGCCCGGCAAGCCCACCTGGTTCGGGAGCCGCGGTCGGACGCTCGTATTCGGACTACCGGGAAATCCGGTCTCGGCGGCGGTGACATTCGCCCTGTTCGTCGCCCCCGCGCTGGCCGTCCTGGAGGGCCGGGCCGACGTAAGGGTCGATCGGCCCACGGCCGGGCGGCGAGCCATGCTCAGCCAAGCGGTCAGGCAGAACCCCACCCGGGAGCAGGCGGTGCGCGTGCGCTTGAAGGAGGACGACGGTGGGCTGGTGGCCGTGCCCAACGGGCCCCAGGGGTCACACATGATCACCTCGCTGGTCGGAGCCGACGCCCTGGCGCTGATCCCGGCCGGTCAAGGGGTGCTCGAAGCTGGAACAGACGTGTCCCTGCACCCATTGCCCAGCTGAGGAATTGAACGCGGGTAGAGCTGTGGCGTGGCTCGACCGCGTCCCCGCCCCGGCGGCCTTGGCTCGCCGTCCACCCGCCTGCGCCCCTTGGCGGCCCCGCCTGAGACACTTGCGCCCGTGCCCGCCCTCATTCTCCTGGCCGCGCTGAGCGCGGCGATCGCTGTGTGGCGTCGCCGCCGGCGAGCCCTCCCGGCCAGCGCCGTGATCGTCTCACCGGCCAGGTCGACGGTGACCGCGCGAGATGGCGCGGTCCACTCTGTCCAGTGCGCCGAGCTCACGCTGTCTCGCCAACAGCTCGATCAGCTCTGGAGTGCGCCCAGTCTGGAGGACCTGGCCCGCACCTACTGGCTGTTCCTCACCCGGGTCACGCTCGGCCTGATCCGTGTGGTGTATGGCCGAGACGAGCGCTCCGTGGTGCTGCTCGGCCGCCCGCTCACTCTCCTGCGCTTTGACGCTCCCGAGTACGTCATCGAACCCGATCACGGCAAGGTGACGTGGAGGATCCGCGGCGGCCTGCTGGTGGCCCGGGCTGGGCGGGGTTCCGGGTTCCTCGGGCTGGACGTTCGCCGACTGGATTGTGGCGAGCGCCGCGCTGGCCAAACCGACAAGGGCTCAGCCGACGAGGACAGCGGCATGGCCAAGGTCAGGATCGAGGTCGAGGTGGCCAACTTCTATCCCGCGATCGCCGCTGGCTTCAGCGTGCCCGTGTACGAGGCCACGCAATCCTCGCTCCACGTGCTGGTCACACACGCCTTCCTCCGCTCGCTGGCCAAGCTTAGGCTGGCTCGGTCCAAGGTCGGCCGGCTCGGCCGAGCGTCCAGCGTCGCGGCCCGAGTCCGGAGCCGAGACGGGCGCGTCGGCCTCCACGCCGTCCGCAGCAACCGGGGCGAGCCCAGCAACCTGGCCGGGCCCGGCGAGCCCAGGACGCCGGCCGGCGCCCGGAGCCCCTCCTCTCCCCCGTAGCGCACGCCTGTGAGCATGCGCATCTTGGTCCGGTCGTGTCGGGCGCCGATCTGACGGACTGTGCCCGAACGGGACCTCATGACCAGCGACTCGGTGGTTGCCCCCCGGTCGCCCTGGTAGCGCACGCCCTCCAGAACATCCCCGTCGGTCACGCCGGTGGCCGAGAAGAAGACGTCATTTCCGGAGACCAGGTCGTCGCACTCCAGGATTCTTTCCAGTTCGTACCCCGCCTCCACAGCTGCCCGGCGCTCGTCGTCATTGCGGGGCCATAGCCGGCCCAGGAACTGGCCGCCGATGCACTTGATGGCGGCCGCCGAGATAACCCCCTCGGGCGTGCCCCCTATGCCCCATAGGAGATCCACGCCTGAGCTGTCGCTCACGGCCAGCATGGCCGCCGCCACGTCGCCGTCCAGGATCAGCCGCACGCGCGCGCCCGCCTCGCGGACCTGGCGCATGGCGTCGTTGTGGCGTTCCCGGTCGAGCATGACCACCATCACGTCCCGGATGTCCACGCCCTTGCGCCCGGCCACCAGCGCCAGCGTCTCGGGTAGCGGCCGGTCGAGATCTAGCAAGTCGGCGATCTCCGGACCGCCGGCGATCTTCTCCATGTACACGCAAGGCCCCGGATCGAACATCGTCCCCCGCTCGGCCAGGGCAATCACCGACAGCGCGTTGGGCATGCCCATGGCCGTCAGCCTGGTCCCCTCCAGCGGGTCCACGGCGATGTCCACCAGAGGAGGGCTGCCATCTCCGATGTGCTCGCCGTTGTAGAGCATGGGGGCCCGATCCTTCTCGCCCTCTCCGATCACCACGACCCCGTCCATCGACACGGACTCGAGCATGGCCCGCATGGCGTCCACAGCGGCCTGATCGGCGCACTCCTTGTCGCCGCGTCCCACCATCCGGGCCGCGGCCAGGGCGGCCGCCTCGGTCACGCGGACCAGCTCGAGGGCCAGGTTGCGATCGGGCCGGGCGGTCGACGGATCCGCCGCTGCGGGGTTCTCGCCGGTCATGAGCCTAGAGGACCCCGGGGGGCGATCCCGCCGGCAGTAGACAACACCTCTCCCCTGTTCAGCGCCCTGACGTTCACCTCAGGTGCGCAGCGTAGTCCTTCTGCTAGGTTCGCACGGCGGTGGAATTCCGCCAGCTTCTCCCCGAGCCGGGTGTCATCGAGCTCCAGGGTGCACTCGAGGGTTGGCAACCTCGGCTCGCGCCAGGACAGGAGCGACCGTCGGTGCTGGCCAACTTCATCTCCAGCGTGGATGGGCGATCCACCTTCGCCGGCCGCTCGGGAGCGCTGGGCGACGACGGCGATCGGGCCATGTTCCATGGGTTGCGCGAGCGGGTGGATGCGATCCTGGTGGGCACTCGCACCCTCGGCCTGGAGCGCTACGGCCGCATGCTGGGAAAGCCTGAGCGGCGCGAGCGGCGTCTGGCCGCCGGGCGGCAGGCCGAGCCCCTGACCTGCACGGTGACCCGGACGGGGATGGTGCCCCTGGACATTCCGCTGTTCGGCGAAGCGGAGGCCCGAGTGCTCATCTTCACCGCCCAGGACATCGACCTGGCCGGCGTCCGGGCCCAGGTGGAGCTCGTGTGGCTGGATCCGGGCGAGCTGACGCTGACCACGGTGCTGCGCCATCTGCGCTCCCACCACGCGGTGGAGCTCCTGCTGTGCGAGGGAGGCCCGATGCTCTTCGGCTCCCTGCTCCAGGAGGACCTGGTGGACGAGCTGTTCCTCACTTTGGCCCCCAAGCTGACCGGCGGCGGCACCTCGCCTACCATCACCAGCGGCGCCGAGCTTCCTGATCTGCACGAACTACAGCTAGCCGCCGCACTCGAGCGCCAGGGCGCGCTATATCTGAGGTATGCGCTCCGGTGATCCGGCAGGCGGCCCTGCCCGTATCCGTGAGGATGAGACAATGGCCTGGATGAGCGGCCCGACGTCAGTGAGGCGAACAAGCGGGGCGGTCGCCAGAGCCGTGGCGGACCTGATGGAGGCTCGCGAGCGGACTCTGGCTCTCACGGCATCGGTATCCGAGGAGGACCTGGTGCGCGTGCACTCGACCCTGATGAGCCCACTGGTGTGGGACTTGGGGCACATCGCCGCGTTCGAGGACCTGTGGATGGTGCACCGCCACGGCGGGCGGCCGATGGTGCGAGCAGACCTGGTCGAGGTGTACGACGCCATGGAGACCCCCCGGGCGCAACGGGGCGATCTGCCCTTCCTGGGGCCGTCTGATGCCCGTGAGTACCTCGACGAGGTTCGCTCGCAGACGCTGGAGGTGCTCGACGAGCACGGGGTCGGCGACGGGACCCTGGCCGCGCTGGTCACCCGCCACGAGCACCAACACAACGAAACGATGCTGCAAACGCTCGAATTGGCCCGCTTGGACGCCTATCGGCTGCCGGTGGCTGATAGCCCGCTTGGCCGAAGCGTGCTGCGGGTCGCGACGGCGGGCGGCGAACTAACGCTCACCGGCCTTGAGATGGTGGAGGTCGCGGCTGGAACGTGCCTGATCGGCGCGCCGGCCGAAGGCTTCGCCTACGACAACGAGCGGCCCCGGCACCGGACCGACGTACGGGGCTACCTGATCGGCCGCAGCCCAATCACCAACGCCACTTACCTGACCTTTGTCGAGGGCGGCGGCTACGAGCGGCGCGAGTGGTGGTCGGCCGAGGGCTGGTCGTGGAAGGAGCAGTACGACATCACCCGCCCCTCAGCGTGGACGGAGGACTGCGGCGCCGAGTGGCGGCTGACAGGTCTTGAACCGCTCGATCCTCACCGGCCCGTCGTCCACGTCTCCTGGTTCGAGGCCGACGCCTTCGCCCGTGCGCACGGCGGCCGGCTCCCCACCGAAGAGGAATGGGAGAAGGCGGCGACCTGGGACCAGGGACGGGAACTAGTCCGGCGCTATCCCTGGGGCGACGAGGCCCCGCTCCCGGGTGTGCACGCCAACCTCGACCAGCTGACCCAGGGCACCACGCGGGCCGGGGCGTATCCGGCGGGAGCGTCCCCGGACGGGTGCCTGGGGATGATCGGCGACGTCTGGGAGTGGACGGGCTCGGTCTTCGCGGGCTACCCCGGGTTCGCCCCGTACCCGTACCGCGAGTACTCCGAGCCCTTCTTCAGGGCCGGCTACCGCGTGCTCCGGGGTGGCTCGTGGGCCACCCGCCCGACCGTGGCCACTTCCACCTTTCGCAACTGGGACCACCCCCAGCGCCGGCAGATCTTCGCCGGATTGCGGATCGCGCGGGATCTATGAGGACCCTGACCGACAAGGGCAGCGTGAAGATCCGTTCCTTCCTGTCGGAGAACTCCGAACGACGGTTGTCCGACGACGTCCTCGACGGACTCACCCGGCCGTTGAAGGAGCTTCCGCCCAAGCACTTTTACGACGCCAGAGGCTCGGAGTTGTTCGATCGCATCACCGAGCTGCCCGAGTACTACCCCACCCGCATCGAGCGCCAGACCCTCGAGCAGCGGGCGCCGGAAATCGCCGAGGCGACGGGAGCGGCGGAGCTGCTCGAGCTGGGATCGGGCTCGGCCGAGAAGGCTCGCATCCTGCTCGACGCGATGGCCGAGGGTGGGGCCCTGCGGCGCTACGTGGCCCTCGACGTCTCAGAGCAGGCGCTGCGCCAGGCAGCCCGCGAGCTGGTGGCCGAGTACGACGGCCTGGAGTTCGAGGGGCTGGTGGGCGATTTCGAGCGCCACCTGGGGAGCATTCCCAAGGCCGATGGCGCCCCTCGGATCGTGGCTCTGCTGGGCGGGACGATCGGCAACTTCCCCCCCGGCACGCGCCGCCGCGTGCTGCGCGAGATCCGGCGGCTGCTCGGACCACGCGACCACCTCCTGCTGGGCACCGACCTGGTGAAGGACCCGGCGGTGATCGAAGCCGCCTACGACGACTCGGCGGGAATCACGGCCGAGTTCAACCGCAACGTGCTGCATGTCATCAACCGTGAGCTGGATGCCAATTTCGACCCTGAGAGCTTTGACCACATCGCGTTTTTCGACCGTCGGCATGAGTGGATCGAGATGAGACTGCGGGCGCGTGAGGCGCAGAGCGTGCACATCAGGGATCTGTCTCTCCAGGTGAGGTTTGACGCCGGCGAGGAGCTACGGACGGAGATCAGCGCAAAGTTCACTCGCCAGCGGGTAGAAGCCGACCTCCGCGCCGCGGGGCTCCGGCTGGAGCACTGGTACACCGACCCGGACGAGATGTTCGCGCTGTCGCTCGTGGCGCCTGACGGCGCCCAGTAGCCTTCCGCCCCGATGCTGATCGAAGGCAGTGGCGCGCTGGTCGCGGGTGGCGCATCCGGCCTCGGCGAAGCGACGGCCAGGCTGCTCCACGGCCTGGGCGCCCACGTGGTGATCGCGGACCTGAACGAGCAGCGCGGACTCCTACTGGCGGAAGAACTGGGCGCGCGCGCTCAGTTCATCAGGG
The DNA here is from genome assembly GCA_051986255.1 of Solirubrobacteraceae bacterium. Lineage (GTDB taxonomy): Bacteria > Actinomycetota > Thermoleophilia > Solirubrobacterales > Solirubrobacteraceae > Palsa-465. The sequence goes on from JBPYDM010000200.1 coordinate 5,842, forward strand.
CCGACGTCACCGACGCCGACACGGTCGGGCAGGCGGTCCAAGCCGCCGGCGCCCAGCCCGGCGGCGTCAGGATCAGCGTCTGCTGCGCCGGTATTGGCTGGGCCGAGCGGGTGGCCGGCCGCCGCGGGGCGCACACGCTCCAGCCGTTTGAGACCGTGATCCGGGTCAACCTGATCGGCACGTTCAACGTGCTGCGCCTGGCGGCCGAGGCCATGGTGGCCAACGAGCCGATCGACTCGGGCGAGCGCGGGGTGTGTGTGAACACGGCGTCGATTGCCGCCTTCGACGGTCAGATTGGCCAGATTGCCTACTCGGCCTCCAAGGGCGGGATCGTGGGCATGACGCTGCCCGCGGCCCGGGACCTGGCGGTGGCTGGAATCCGCGTGTGCACGATTGCCCCGGGCACCTTCGACACCCCGCTTCTGGCTGGGCTGCCCGAGGAGAATCGCCAGGCTCTGGCCCAGGCGATTCCCTTCCCTCCCCGGCTCGGCCGGGCTGAGGAATTCGCCGCGCTGGCGGTCCACATCGCCGAGAACGAGATGCTCAACGGCGAGACCATCCGGCTGGACGGCGCTCTGCGGATGGCGCCTCGCTGACTCGCCCGAGGCCATGGGCGAAAAAAAGGAAGGAAAGCGGTATAAACACAACTTCTGCGGCTAGCTGACGTTATGTTGACCGATGGCGTTGCGGCTGCTCTTCACGCGGGTTCTGACCGATTAGGTGTCTTGGAGATGATCTGATAGGGGTAGACCGGCAAACTGGAAGATCAGAGGAGGTGGCTCGCGCGCCTACTGGGCGCCGCGCAGGCGACGCTGACGCGCTCGTGGTCAGGGCCGAGGAAGCCTCAGCCGTGGGAAGTTTTGAGCGCGATCTGCGTACGGGCGCCGCCGACTATTCGCCGGGCGTTCGCCGCCTCTTCCGCCTCCCGACCGATGTGGAGGTGAGCCGAGAGGCGCTCCGGAAGCATGTCCACCCAGAGGACCGTGGGCTGGTCGACCAGGCGATCGAGCTGGCCATTCAGGACAGGCGGTCGTTCAGCTTCGAGGTCCGGATTACCCGGGGCGACGGGCTGGAACGGGTGCTACGAAGCCGCGGGAGAGTGCTGTTCGCGGGCGAAGAGCCGGTCACGCTGGTGGGCACGATCCAGGACATCACTGATGAGGTGGCGGCGCGATCGGCTCGGGAACTACTCAGCCGGGTGGTGGAATCGTCAGACGACGCCATCATCACCAAGACGCGCGACGGGACGATCACGAGCTGGAATCGGGGTGCCGAGCGGCTGTACCTGTACACCGCCGCGGAGGCCATCGGCCAGCCGATCTCGATCATCGAGCCGCCCGACCTGGCCAGCCAGGAACAGGAACTCCTGGGCCGAGTGTTCAACGGCGAGTCGCTGGATCACTTCGAGACCGAGCGGGTCCGCAAGGACGGCCGGCGGATCTTCGTCTCTCTGACCGTCTCCCCGGTGCGTGATTCAGGCGGCCGGATCATTTCGGCCGCCGTGCTGGCCCGCGACATCACCGAACGCCGCCACTACGACGAGCGGCTCCGCTACCTGGCCGATCACGATCAGCTGACCGGCTTGTTCAACCGCCGGCGGTTTGATGAGGAGGTCAAGCGCGAGTTCGCGCGAGCCGGCCGCTACCACTCGCCGGGCGCGGTGGTCAGCATCGGCCTGGACAACTTCAAGGCGATCAATGACTCTGCCGGTCATGCCGCGGGCGACGTCGTCCTGGTGGCCGTGGCCCAGACCATGCGGGAGCGTTTCCGAGACACGGATGTGATCGGCCGGACGGGCGGCGATGAGTTCGCCGTCCTGCTGGACAACGTCGAAGTCGACGACGCGCGGCGCGCCGCCGAGGATCTGCTCGACGCCCTCCGGGCGGCCCGGCCAGTGTTCGGCGGCAAGGCCTGGCAGCTCCAGGCCAGCGTCGGGGTGGCCACGTTCCAGCCCGATGAAGCCACCGCCGGTGAGGTACAGATATTCGCCGAGCTGGCCATGTACGCGGCTAAGAGGGCTGGCGGAAACCGCGCGATTGTGTATTCGCCGGAGGAGGGTCGGCGGGTCCGTACCCTGGCCCGTCAGCCCTGGTCGGACAAGATCCGGGACGCCATCGAGTACGACCGCTTCGTGCTCTATCTGCAACCGATCCTGGACTTGGCCAGCAACCAGATCAGCCACGGCGAGCTTCTCCTGCGCATGCGGGACAAACACGACCAGCTGATCCCGCCGGCCACCTTCCTGCCCACGGCCGAGCGCGCGGGACTGATCCACGAGATTGACCGCTGGGTGGTGCGGAAGGCCATCGAGCTGGTGGCCGATGCCACCGGAGCGCCGTTAAGCGGGGGCGTGGCCGTGAATCTGTCAGGCGCCTCGCTGGCCGGCGACGAGCACCTCCTGGAGGTGATCGAATCCGAGCTCAAGCGCACCGGCGTGAACCCGGAGAAGCTCATCTTCGAGGTCACCGAGACTGCGGCCATAGCCAACATGCCTGAGGCGGCCACGTTCGCCCGCGACCTGACCCGTCTGGGCTGCAACTTGGCCCTGGATGACTTCGGCACGGGCTTCAGCTCTTTCTACTACCTCAAGCATCTCCCCGTGCGCTACATCAAGCTGGACGGCGAGTTCGTCCAGAACCTGCCCCGCAGCAAGGTGGACGAGCACGTGGTCCGAGCGATCGTCGAGGTGGCACGCAGCCTCGACATCAAGACTGTGGCCGAGTCGGTGGCTGACGAAGCCACGATCAAGCTTCTGCGCAAGCACCGCGTGGATTACGCGCAGGGCTTTTACATCGGACGGCCAAGTCGAATCAGCAGCCGGCGGATCCGGAGCGACGTAGTGGCGGAGCGGCCACGGCCGAACTCGGCGAAGGTAAAGCTCGCGCGGTAGCTAAGGCAGCCTCTCGATCAGCATCGCCTGGCCCATGCCGCCGGCCACGCACATTGCCTCGATCCCATAAGTCCCATCGAGGGCGCTCAGGCCGTTGATCAGCGTGGTCATGATCCGCGCCCCGGTCATCCCGAAGGGGTGCCCAAGGGCGATGGCGCCGCCGAACGGGTTGAGCTTCTCGTCCGGGATGCCCAACTCCTCCTTGCAGGGGACGATCTGGGCGGCAAACGCCTCGTTTATCTCGACGATGTTCACGTCGTCCATTTTCATGCCGCTCTCCTTGAGCAGCGCCTGGATGGCCGGGATGGGGCCCAGGCCCATGATCTCGGGCCGGATGGCAGCCACCGTGGAGGCGAGGATCCGGGCCTTGGGCTTCAAGCCCAGCCGCTTGGCCTTCTCATCGGACATGACCAGGACGGCAGCGGCGCCGTCGTTCAGCGGACAGGCGTTGCCGGCAGTCACCGTGCCGTCGGGCTTGAAGGCGGGTTTGAGCTGGGACAGGACCTCCATCGTGGTGCCGGGCCGGGGCCCGTCGTCCTTGTCCACCACCGTCTCGGGAACATCGATCTCGTTGCCCTCCTTGTCCACGTCCTTGTGCGCGGCCACGGTCACGGGCACGATCTCGGCGTCGAAGTGCCCCGAGTCCCTGGAGTCGACGGCCCGGTTCTGGGAAATCACGGCCCACTCGTCCTGCTGCTCGCGGGTGACGTGACAGCGCTCGGCCACGTTTTCGGCGGTCAACCCCATGGGGATGTACACGTCGTAGGCCGATCCGTTCGATCCGCTGAGCTTGGGGTGCTTGGCCTCCTCCGTCATCCCGGCGCCGAGCCCGGCCCGCGAGACCGCCTCCACCCCTGAAGCGATGTATTGATCGCCCTCCCCGGACCTGACGGCGTGGAATGCCATCCGGATCGTCTGCAGCGAGGATGCGCAGAAGCGGTTGACCGTGCAGCCGGGGACGTGGTGGTCGATCCCGGCAAGAAGCAGGGCGTTGCGGCCCACGTTGTAGCCCTGCTCCCCGATACCAGAGGCCGCCCCCATCATCACGTCTACTGTCTCGGAGAAGTTGACCTCGGGGTTGCGCTCGACCAGCGCCCGAATCGGGATGGCAGCTAGGTCGTCGGCCCGCACGGTCTTCAGAGACCCTTTCACCGCCCGTCCGATGGGCGTTCGGATGGCATCAACGATCACGGCTTCTGGCATTTGGGCTCCGTTTCAGAGGTTGAGCGGCGTACCGGTCGCCGGCTCCGGGCGACCGGAGCGGCGGATGCTACGCCAGCCGCTTGCCGGTCAGCGCCGCGTGAGCTGAGATGTCCTGGGCGTAGGCGGCGAAATCGACCGCCGCCAGCTGTTGCGGGCCGTCGCAGAGCGCCGCCTCGGGGTCCGGCGCGATCTCCACCAGGATGCCGTCGGCTCCCACGGCGGCCGCGGCTCGCGACAGCGGGCCCACCAGGCGCCGGTCGCCGGCGGCATGACTGGGATCGACGATGACCGGCAGATGGGTGTGAAGTTTCAGCCACGGGACCGCACTCAGGTCGAGCGTGAACCTGGTGGCGTTCTCAAACGTCCGGATCCCCCGCTCGCACAGGACCACCGCCTCGTTGCCCTCCTTCAGCACGTAGTCCGCGGCCATCAAGAGCTCCTCCACGGTGGAGGACAGGCCGCGCTTGAGGAGGACGGGCTTGCCCAGCTTCCCCGCCACCTCGAGCAGTCCGTAGTTCTGCATGTTGCGGGCGCCGATCTGGATCACGTCCGCCGCCCCGGCCACCAGCTCGGCGTGCTGTGTGTCCAGCAGCTCGGTGACCACCGGTAGCCCAGTCTGGGCCCGTACTTCGACCAGGATTTCGAGGGCGGCCGCGCCCAGCCCCTTGAACGCGAAAGGCGAGGTCCGGGGCTTGAACGCCCCACCTCTGAGCATCGAGCCTCCCCCGGCGGCCACCGCCTGGGCTACGACCAGCGTCTGCTCGAAGCTCTCCACCGTGCACGGGCCGGCGATCAGGCAGAACGTGTCGCCGCCCCCGACCTTGCGCCCGTCGATCTGAAGCACCGTCGGCTCGTGGTGGGCCAGCTCAGAGGACGCCAGCTTATAGGGCCGGGAGATGGGCACCACCCGGTCCACCCCGGCCATGCCCTCCAGCCCCAGCTCGGCCACCCCCTCGGGGTCTCCGATCGCCCCGATGGCCGTTGTCAGCTCACCGGGCATGACCAGCACGTGCAGTCGACCCAGCGCCTCCAGCCGCGCCTTGACGGCCTCGATCTCGGCCGGGGTGGCCTCGGGAGTCATGACGATCATCATCTGAGGACGCCTCCAGCTCTGGGCCGGCGTCCGGCCGGCCTAATCCTCACAACCCCAAACCCCGCACGCCGCGCTCGTCCCAGCCCAGGTGATGGGCCAGCTCGTGGCGGACCGTGCGCGTCACCTGGGCCTTGAGGAGATCTGGATCGTGCCCGAAGTCGCGCAGCAGCGTGTCCCGGAAGATGACGATCCGGTCGTGGAAATAGTCCTGGGCCACCGTGTCCCCCTGGTAGAGGCCGTAGGCGCGGCGTCGCCGCCCGCCGTCGGACACCACCACGGCCACGTGCTCGAGCGCTCGGTGGAACTCCAGCGGGAGGTCGTCCAGGGCGGCCCGAACCAGCGCCTTGAAGTCCTCGTCGCTGAACGGATCGAATAGCTTCCGGTCCTCACTGGCAAGCTCGCTCTCAGACTCCACCTCGTAATCCTCAGAGTCGCCCCATGATTCGCTGCTGGCCAGCCACTCGGCCCGCTCCACCAGCGCGTCGAACTCCTCCTCGGACTCTGGGTCGTGCCAGCCGGCCAGGCGGACCAGGGCGAACACGACCGCGGCGCCGATGATCACTGCGCCCGCCCCGAACACGGCGATTCCCTCGAGCAGGCGCACCGGGAAGGAGTCACTGAACCCGCCGATCAGGCTCACCGCACCCAGCCCGATGGTCAGCGCGGCCAAGGCCGAGAAAAGAATCCGGCGGATGGTGGGCGGTGTCGAGCGCATGCCTACCGCATCGTCCGAGCGATCACGAGCCGCTGGATCTCGTTCGTGCCCTCGTAGATCTGCGTGATCTTGGCGTCGCGCATCATCCGCTCCACCGGGTACTCCTTCACGTACCCGTATCCGCCCAGCACCTGAACAGCCTCCACGGTCACCTTCATGGCCACATCGGAGCAGAACAACTTGGCCATGGCCGAGTACTTGCCTATGTCCGGATCTCCTCGGTCCACCTTGGCGCAGGCCTCGTAGAGGAGCGCGCGGCCCGCCGCACACTGCGTCTCCATGTCGGCCAGCTTGAACTGAATGGCCTGGAAGGAGTTGATCGGCTGGCCGAACTGCCTGCGCTCGCGAGCGTACGCGGCGGCGTAGTCGGTGGCCCCCTGGGCGATGCCCAGCGCCTGCGCGGCCACCCCAAGCCGGGAGCGGTCGAGCGTGGCCATGGCCACCTTGAATCCCTGCCCCGGCTCGCCCAGCACGTTCTCACCCGGGACGCACACGCCGTCGAAGATCGGCTGGCCGGTGGGGGAACCGCGGATTCCCAGCTTGTGCTCGAGCTTGCCGATGCTGACGCCGGGGCGGTTTGCCTCGACCACGAACGCCGTGATGCCCGAGGAATGCCCGGCCTGGCGATCGGTGACGGCAAACACGATGTAGAAGTCGGCGATGCCGAGGTTGGTGATCCAGTTCTTGGTCCCAGTGATCACCCACTCCTGGCCTTCCATAACCGCCCGGGTGCGCATACCGCCTGGATCCGATCCTGCGTCCGGCTCCGACAGCGCGAAGGCGGGCGACCATTCGCCGGTGGCGCAGCGGGGCAGGAAGCGGTGCTTCTGCTCCTCGGTCCCGAACAGCTTGATGGGAAGCGTCCCCAACTCCTGGATCATCACGATCAGTGCTGTGGAGGCACACGCCTTGGCGATCTCCTCCACGGCCATGTTCAACATCAGCGTGCCGGTGCCCGTCCCGCCGTACTCGGTCTCGAACGGGAGCCCGAGGACGTCGTGCTCGGCCAGGAGCGCGCGGAGGTCGCGGGGATACTCGGCTCGCTCGTCGATCTCGGCCGCCCGCGGCGCGATGCGCTCGCGGGCGATCTGGCGAATAGTCGCGCGGAAATCGAGGTATTCCCGCGGGATCGTGTAGAGGTCGGCCACTACGGACATCCCGATATGGATGCTAGTGGGAGGTTGGCCTGCGCACCGGCGGCTCAGCCCTTGGCCAGCACGGCCTGGGCGGCGTTGTGGCCCGGTATCCCGCTTACCCCGCCGCCCCGCCGGGCCCCCGCCCCGCATAGCCATACGTTCGGATACTCGGTCTCGACGCCCCAGCGGCCGACCTCGGCCTCCGACTCGGCGAACGGCCAGGCCAGATCGCGGTGAAAGATGTGCCCGCCGGGCATGGCCAGCTCGCGCTCGAGGTCAGCGGGCGAGAGAGCCTCGATGCACGGCCTGCCGTCCTCGTCGAGGTACAGGCAATCCTCGATTGTCTCGGCCAGGAGGGAGTCGATCGACCGCAGTGTCGCCGCCACGGCATCGTGCTTGCGCTCCTCCGCCGCGGAGGCGAACAGCCGCCCCGGCATGTGCAAGCCGAACACCGTCATGGTGTGCGCACCGCCGTCGCGCAGCTCAGGGGAAAGGACGGCGGGGTCTGTGAGCGAGTGGCAATAGACGTCCGCCGGCGGCTGGCTTGGGATCTGGCCGTCAGCCGCCTGCCGGTAGGCCTCCTGAAGCTGCTCATGGCCCTCGTTCACATGGAACGTGCCGGCGAACGCTTCCTCGCGGGTCACCTCCGGATCAAGGAGTCGGGGCAGACGGGACAGAACCAGGTTGATCTTGAGCTGAGACCCCTCGGGCGGCTCGGCTGGCCCGGGCGCGCCTACGATCTTGGCCAGGACGGCCGGGGCGACGGCGCCCAGGACGTGCCGGCCTGTGCAACGCTCACCGTCGGCGCATGTGGCCTCGGCGGTGCTTCCGTCGGTGGCCAGTGAGACGACCTCCGCCCGCGTTCTCAGCTCCGCGCCCGCCGCTCGCGCCGCCGTGACCAGATGACCGGTCAGCGCGCCCATGCCCCCCACGGGCACGTCCCATTCGCCCGTGCCGTTGCCGATCACGTGGTACAGGAAGCACCGGTTCTGGCGCAGTTGCTGGTCATCAAGCGAGGCGAATGTGCCGATCAGCGCATCGGTGGCCACCAATCCGCGGATCAAGTCTGAGGCGAATGTCGCCTCCAGGCCGACGGCCAGCGGCTCGTCGAAGAGAGCGTTCCAGACATCGTCGTCGTCGACGAGACGCCGTAGCTCGTGGCGGCTGCGCAGGGGCTCGAGCAGCGTGGGGAACACGCGCTGGGCGACGCGCTCGAGTCGAGCGTGGAATTGCTGCCAGTTGGCGAAGGCTTTCCTGTCGCCGGTGGCTCTGGTCATGGCCTCGGCGGTCCGCACCGAGTCATGTGCGACCAGCACGCCCGTGCGCCCCTGCGGCGCGTAGGCCACAAATGCCCGCCGCCGGAGCTCCACCTGGATGCCGAGCAGCCGACTGAGCTGCCGGGGCCAGAGGCTGACCAGGTAGGAGAACTGGGACACGGAGGCGTCCACACCGGGAAACGGCGCGTGGCTGACCGCGGCGCCACCCAGCTGGGCCCGGCGCTCCAACAGCAGCACCGAGCGGCCTGCCTGCGCCAGCAGTGTGGCCGCCACCAGTCCGTTGTGGCCTCCACCAACCACCAAAGCGTCGTACAGGGTGCCTCGCCCGCGGGCCATCTCAAGTGTCGAAAGGTAAAGGGCGACGAGGAGCCGGGGCGCCGTCGGCGACTTTGTGGCGCCAGCGGACGCGGCCGTCCTACTGGCCGGCCAAGCCGGGCTCCGAACGCCCCCTCAGTTCAAAGTGGACGCTACCCCGGTCATACCGGCCGGGGACGCGTCTGCCCCCCAGCTTGGGGTCGTGCACCGAACCATGCCGGCTCTTGACGTAGACCAGGCAATCCACGCGTAACTGGCTATGGGTGCAGTCCACAATGATCGGCCGCTTGCCGGCAAGCCCGGATTGAATGCAGCGTGAGGAAGAGACACAGCCGGTCGGCGAGCCCTTGTATGTCTTCACCGCGCTCAGGGCCTCTGAACAGGTGAGCCGGGTGGCTCGAACCTCGCGGACGATGCCGGTGCTCGGACAGACGCGTCCGCGCGAGGCCGTCCGGACATGCCCGCCCAGGCCGGACGCCAGGACAGCAATCAGCAGCCCTATATGGGACAGCCCCACGGCCGAGCAGGTTAGACCAACCGCATCCTCAGACTGCGGTCACGTCTGCGGGCGACGCTGAGGATGCCGTCTGGCGTCACGAAGCGAACGCGAGCCCCGGAGCTTCGTGACGCTGGTGTGCCTATAGCCCTGTGTCGTCACTGAGCGGCGCTCGGGGCGCGGGCTTTGTGACGCTGCACGCATTCGGGCGGGCCCGGCGCCCGCCGCGGCTCGGTCCGCCGCGGCTCGGCCCGCCGCGGCTCGGTCCGCCCCGGGCCGGCCCGCACCTACGCGCAGCCGTTTTGCGACAGGTTCTACAGCCCCGGGGGGTGGCGCACGATGTAGTAACCACCGTCGGCCAGGTTCCCCGTGGCGTCATGGCGCCAGCGCGGCCCGGTCCCCGCGGGGCGGTTGGGCCCGCCGTAGTCGGCAGTGTCAAACGCCCGGCCGGCCACGACTATGAACGCATGGCTCGCGTCCGCGTAGATGGTGATCCACTTGCCGGGCCCGGAGGCGCCGTAGCTCTCGAACTCGGTCGAGTCCTCGGGTGAGGACAGCAGGCCGGCGCCGTGCAGGGCGTAGCTCACCGACCCGGAGCAGTCGTAACAGCTGGACTGCCAGGATCCGTGCCCGCCGGCGTAGCAGTACGAGGTGTTGATGATCCGGTTGGCCGCTGCCACTACCGTGTTGACCACCCACGGTGCGTTCGACGGCGCGGTGGCCCTTCCGCTCAAGTGGATCTTGGTCTTGCCGCGGGGATTGATCGACTCCATCCGTTTGATGGCTCCGCCGAGCGCCCGCCCAGTGCGCCGGCCCACCCTGCCGGTCACCGGCAGCCCGTACGCGGCCTGGAACCGCTTGACGCTGCGTCTGGTCTGAGAGCCGTATTGGCCGTCCACCGACGCGCCATAGCCGACGTCATTCAGATAGAACTGGAGCAGGGTCACCCTCCCGCCGCTCATGCCCGGCATGAGCGTATGGCTGCCGAACGGGTCGCTGGCTGAGGGATCGGGGTTTGCCGCTATGGCGGCCCCTCCGCTGGCGTGGCGGTGTCGCTTGGCACTGCCGGCGGACCCTGCGGCCAGTGCCGGGCCGGCCAACAATGCGCTAGCCACCAGCGCCATCGATGCCAGACGTACTGCCGAACCAAGCGAAACCTGGAGCACTGACCACACCCTCTCTTTCACGGGGCCTACGGGGTTAGCTGTCGGGCTCGCGCTGAAAGAGTTCGCGCTACACCGCGCTTGGCGGTGATTCGCCCCTGAGCCATACGGCTCAATGGGTTCCCCGCTCCCGCGACGCAGGGCACCGCGGGATTCGGCTGGTTATGTTGAGCGGGCAGCCTATCTGATCCTTCGGTGAGATCTGCAGTTTCTGCTGCGGGAATGCCGGCGGGGTCGCGAGACGGGTTGGAGCCAGGGCGTTGGCGGTCGAGGGCGGGCCGGTTCGCGGGGTGGTGCAGCCTGCCCGGGACGGGCCAGGACCGCGCTACGCTCGGCTCAGCTATGGACGGGGATTACACGCCGCAGCAGGTGGCAGAGCTACGCGAGCAGCGCCAGGTGCAGCTAATCGACGTGCGTCAGCCCCACGAGCACGAGGCCGGCCGGATCGCCGGCTCCCGCCTGATCGCCCTGAGCGAACTTCCCGGCCAGGCCGAGTCAATCGACCTCCGGCACCCGGTCGTCTTCTACTGCCGCAGCGGAGCCCGATCGGCCATGGCCACGCAGGCTTTCCGCCAGGCCGGGTACGACGCGCACAACATGACCGGTGGCCTACTCGAGTGGGAGCAAGCCGGGCTGCCGCTCGAGCCCGACCGCGGCTACGTGGCAGACTCGTAGCCGCTACGGCTACGTGGCAGACTCGTAGCCGTAGCGAGGGGCTTGGCGCCACGCGCCGCACCCGCCGGCTGGCCGCCCCGCGCCCCCGTTCGCCCGCCCGCCGCCGCCCGCGGCCCACTCCTACGTCACAGTCCAGGTGTCTCCCCGGAGCAGCAGCTCCTCAAGCTCGGCCTCCGCTCCGGGCTCGGCCCGAACGGCGTCACCGCGACCGTACACAGGCCGCTGCACCGCCCGAAAGATCCCGATCGGCGTGGGCTGCGTCGGGTCCTCGGCCAGACGGGCCAGGGAGAAGGCCAGCCCTGGATCGGACCTGGTGGGGTCGTGGACGATGAGCGCGTCCTCGTCCACACTGGCCACGTCCACGATCTCCAGGCCGCCGTCGCTCCCCCGGGCCACGCCGCGCGCGTCCTCGGGGCCAAAGCGGATCGGTTGGCCGGCCTGCAGCCTGATCTGGTTGACGTCCTTGGTGTCCTTCTCGGTGAGGGCGGAGAACGCCCCGTCGTTGAACACCGGGCAGTTCTGGTAGATCTCGACCAGCGCCGCGCCCTCGTGCTCGGCCGCGGCGCGGAGGACCTCCGTGAGGTGTCGGCGGTCGCGGTCGATCGTCCGGGCCACGAACGTGGCCTCGGCGCCCAGGGCCAGCGACACGGGGTTGAACGGCTGGTCGGCCACCCCGAACGGCGTGGACTTGGTGATCTTGCCCAGCTCGGAGGTTGGGGAAGCCTGACCCTTGGTGAGCCCGTAGATCTGGTTGTTGAACAGCAGGATCTTGACCGCGACGTTGCGCCGCAGGGCGTGAATCAGGTGGTTGCCCCCGATCGACAGCGCATCGCCGTCCCCGGTGATCACCCAGATGGACAGGTCTTCCCGGGTGGCGGCCAGTCCCGTGGCCAGGGCCGGCGCGCGGCCGTGGATGCCGTGCATGCCGTAGGTGTCCATGTAGTACGCGAACCGGCCGGCGCAGCCGATACCCGTGATGAACACGATCCGCTCGGGCGGGATTCCCAGCTCGGGCATGAACTGCTGCACAGCCGACAGGACCGCGTAGTCACCGCAGCCCGGACACCAGCGCGTCTCCTGGTCTGACTGGAAGTCCGCCTTGGTCAGCGTGAGCTGGCCCGCGGCGTGCTCCTGCCTCGCGGCCTGGTCGTCCTCCTGAACGGGCGGCCCGCCGTTGCCGTGGCCGTTTGAGCTCATCCCGTTCGCACCCGCCATCGTCAATGCCTCTCCGCGATCAGACGCTCGATGTCAGCCGCGTGCAACGGCTGCCCGCGCACCTTCGAATATGACTCCACGTCGAGCAAGGTCCGGGCCCGCAGCAGCTGTGCCAGCTGCCCGCTGTTCATCTCGGGCACCAGCACTCGCTCGTAGGCGTGCAGGACCTCATCGATGTTGGACGGGAAGGGATTGAGGTGGCGCAAGTGGGCGCAGGCCACTCGTTGGCCGGCCAGCCGCGCTCGCCGCGCGCCCGCCCGGATCGCACCCTCGCTGGAGCCCCAACCCAGCACCAGTAGTCGGGCCCCCGCGTCCTCATCGACCTCCAGAGGCGGGATGTCGCGGGCGATCCCGGCGATCTTCTCCGCCCGCAGCTGGGTCATCCTGGCGTGGTTCGCGGGCTCGTAGGAGATGTTGCCCGTCAGGTCGGCCTTCTCGAGCCCGCCGATCCGGTGCTGAACTCCCGGCGTCCCGGGGACGGCCCAGGGCCGCGCCAGCTGCTCGTCCCGGGCGTAGGGCAGGAAGGGCTCGCCGTTCTCATGCGCACCGGCAAAGGCTGGATCGATGTCCCGAAGGTCGGCCACCGCCGGGAGCCGCCACGGCTCGGAGGAGGAGGCCAGGAAGGTGTCGGACAGCACGATCACTGGCGTGCGGTAGCGGACGGCCATCTCCACCGCCTCGAAGCCAATCTGGAAGCACCCTGCCGGGGTGCTGGGGGCCAGCACGGGAAGCGGCGACTCTCCGTGGCGACCGTGCAGCGCGGTGAACAGGTCGGACTGCTCGGTCTTGGTGGGCATCCCGGTCGACGGACCGGCCCGCTGGACGTCGATCACAATCATCGGGAGTTCCAACGCCACGGCCAGTCCAATCGTCTCCGCCTTGAGGTCCATGCCAGGCCCGCTGGTGGCGGTGACCCCGAGCCGTCCACCGAAGGCGGCTCCCAGGGCCATGCCGGCGGCGGCGATCTCGTCCTCCGCCTGGATCGTCCGGACGCCCATCGTCTGGTGACGCGAGAGCTCGTGCAAAAGCTCGGAGGCGGGAGTGATGGGATAGCTGGCCAGAAGCAGAGGCAGCCGGCTGCGCACGCTGGCGGCGATCAGCCCTAGCGCCAGCGCGGTGGTGCCGTTGACGTTGCGGTAGGTCCCCGGGGCTACATCGGTGGCCGGCTTGACCCGGTACTGCACGTCCAACAGCTCGGTCGTCTCGCCGAAGGACCAGCCGGCGTTGAATGCAGCCAGGTTGGCCTGAAGGACGCCCGGATTGCGGCCAAACTTCTGTTCCATCCAGCGCTGGATGACGTCGGTGGGCCGTCCGTAGAGCCAGGAGAGAAGCCCCAGGGCAAAGAAGTTCTTGGCCCGACCGGCGTCGCGGGTCGATGCGTCCTCGACCGATTCCACCGCCCGCGTGGTCAGCGAGGTCATGGGCACCCGGTGCACGCGGTAGCCACTCAGCGACCCGTCCTCGAGAGGATCCGATTCATAGCCGGCCTTCTCCAGGTTGCGCTTGGAGAAAGCGTCCTCGTTGACGATGATCGTGGCCCCTTTCTCCAGCTCGGACAGGTTGGTCTTGAGCGCCGCCGGGTTCATCGCCACCAGCACGTTGGGGGCATCCCCGGGCGTCAGGATGTCACGGGAGGCGAAATGAATCTGGAAGGCCGAGACGCCCGCCAGGGTGCCGGCTGGAGCCCGGATCTCGGCCGGGAAGTTCGGGAGCGTGGCCAGATCGTTGCCTAGCACGGCGGTGGCATCGGTGAACCGGCTGCCGGCCACCTGCATCCCGTCACCTGAATCGCCTGCGAAGCGAACCACAACTCGCTCGCGTTCTTCGATGACCTTGCTCATGGATTCAGGCTCTGCACATAAGGGCGCTTACCGATTGTAGGCGCGGCCGTGGACAGGCCTGGGCGCTCTCGCCCCGCGCTAATCGGCCCATAACGCTGTCGGAGGGCAGGTGGCGAGGGTCCGCGTGCCGCAGGTGGCGAGGGGCGGCACGCTCTGCGCCGCGGCCACACGCGCAGCGCCGCACGGCGCGTTCCACCCGCCCGGCCGTCCCTACAGCTTGGTCACGTTGATGGCCTTGGGACCCTTGGGCCCTGCCTCCTCCTCGAAGGAAACCTTGGTCCCCTCGGACAGGGACCGATAGCCGTCGCTGTTGATACTCGAGTGATGGACGAAGAGATCGCGCCCGCCGTCGTCAGAGGCGATGAACCCGAAGCCCTTCTCGTCGTTGAACCACTTGACGGTTCCGGTTGGCATGAGGAGAGGTCCTCCTTGGGTTGATCCTGCTACCGCGGAGGACTTCCGAAATACCCCGTGGCCTGCAGATGAACTTGCCGCACGCACCTGTTTGCCGGCGGCCCAGCGGTGTGCACCGTATCACGGAGGCCGGGGGAATTGTGGCCATCGCGTGATCAAGGACCGGCGCGGACCCCGAGCGCAGGGAGTCACCGTCGGCCCGGCGTCATGCTTTGCGCCATGCAGGACCCGATGCCTCTGGCCGCTGGAGTGGAGCTTCCACTCTCGGATGTCGTCATCCGGACCTCGCGCTCCTCGGGTCCGGGCGGCCAGCATGCCAACGTCACCGCTTCGCGCGTGGAGGTTGTGCTGGACATCCCTTCCTCGTCGCTCAGCGAGGAGCAGAAGCAGCGGCTGATGGCTCGCCTCGGTCCGCGGGTCGTCGCCGTGGCGCAGGACGCGCGCAGCCAGGCACGCAACCGCGAGTTGGCCCTGGAACGGCTGCGCCGGCGCCTGTCAGCGGGCTTGGCCCGCAGGCGACCGCGCACCACCACCCGACCCACTGCCAGCTCCGTGCAGCGGCGGCTCGCGGCCAAGCGCCGCCAGTCGGAGCGCAAACGAGCGCGCCAGCGCCCGTCCGGCGACGAATAGCCCGGACCGACCGGACGACCCTCCTGCACGGGCCAATAGCCTCATCGTCATGCGCTGGCTCGTGGACGGGATGAACGTGATTGGGACGCGGCCCGACGCCTGGTGGAAGGACCGCGACGCCGCGATGCTCCGGCTGGTGGACATGCTGGAGCGATGGGCGGCGAGCGCCGGAGAAGACGTGACGGTGGTCTTCGAGCGTCCGGCGCGGCCTCCGATCCGCTCCACCGTCGTCGACGTCCGGCACGCCCCGAGGCCCAAGCCGGACGCTGCCGACGATGAGATCGTCCGGCTGCTTGAGGAGGAGCCCGATCCGGCTGCCGTGCGCGTTGTCACCTCCGACCGCTGGCTCGGGGACCGAGC
>JBPYDM010000201.1:0-2398 GCA_051986255.1 Solirubrobacteraceae bacterium
TCGAAGGGTGAGCGGTCGACGATCTTCTGCTCGATGTACGTGGGAACGAACTTCGACTCCGCGTCGTCGCGGGACAGGCCGATGGCGGTCTGAGTGAGGTCGTTGGTTCCGAACGAAAAGAAGTCCGCGTGACCAGCGATGCGGTCGGCCACAAAGCAGGCTCGGGGGAGCTCGATCATCGTCCCCACCGTGTAGTCCCGGCGCTCGGTCAGGCCGTAGCGGTCAGCCACGCGCACCACCAGCTCGCGCAAGATTTCCAGCTCCTGCTCGTAGGCCACGAGCGGGATCATGATCTCGGGATGCGGCGGGGGATCGACCGCCCGGGCGGCCTGCATGATGGCCTCTGCCTGCATCTCGTAGATCTCGGGGTAGAGGATTCCCAGCCGGCAGCCGCGCGTCCCCAGCATCGGGTTGCCCTCGTGGATCTCCTCGACCCGGGCAAGCACCCGCTCCAGCTCAGGCAGCTCCGGGTCCTCCTCCAGCCGCGCGCGCTCCACCTGGGCGCTGAGCTCGGGCAGGTTCGGCAGGAACTCGTGCAAGGGGGGATCGAGCAGCCGGATCGTCACCGGCAGGCCCTGCATGGCCTGGAAGATCCCCACGAAGTCCTGCTCCTGGAGCGGCAGCAGCTCCTGGAGCGCTGCCCGTCGCCCCTCGGAGCCCGACGCCATGATCATGGCCCGCATCTTCGGCTGGCGATCCTTGGCCATGAACATGTGCTCGGTCCGGCACAGCCCGATTCCCTCGGCCCCGAGCTCCCGGGCCCTGCGAGCATCCCGGGGCGTGTCGGCGTTGGCCCGGACGCGGAGGCGGCGCAGCTCGTCCGCCCAGCTCAGCACCTGCTGGAAGTTCTCGTCGATGGTCGGCTCGAGCAGCCGGGCGCCCGGCTCCACGACCGCGCCCTCGCTGCCGTCCACGCCGATCCGATCGCCAGCTCGGAACACCCGGCCGTCGATCCGCAGCTCTTCCGCCTGCACGTCGATGGCCACGGCTGCGCCCGTCACCGCCGGCACCCCCATCCCCCGGGCCACCAGCGCGGCGTGCGACGCCTTGCCGCCCTCCGAAGTGAGGATGCCCCTGGCCACGTGGAACCCGGCCACGTCGTCGGCCTCGGTGAAAGGCCGCACCAGGACCACGTCCTTCCCCTGGCCCGCCGCGGCCACCGCCTCCGCGGCGCTGAACACGATCTCCCCGGCTGCCGCCCCGGGTGATGCGGCGACGCCCTGGGCCAGCACGGTGTAGCCCTCCCCGCGGTCGAACGTTGGATGGAGCAGAGCCTCGAGTGCTCCGGCGTCGATCGTGCGCATCGCCTCCTCGCGGGTGAGAAGACCCTCGCTGGACGCATCCACGGCAAACCGCACCGCCGCCTGGGCCGGGCGTTTGGCGTTGCGGGTCTGCAGCATGTACAGCCGCCCCTCCTCGATCGTGAACTCGACGTCCTGCATGTCCTTGTAGTTGGTCTCAAGCGTGCGCAGGATGTCCATCAGCTTGCGGTAGGCGTCCGGCATCAGCCCGGCCAGCTCGCTGAGCTCACGGGGCGTCCTCACTCCGGAGACCACGTCCTCGCCCTGGGCGTTGATGAGAAAATCGCCGGACGGCTCCGGCGCACCGGTCACCTCGTCCCGGCTGAAGGCCACGCCCGTGGCCGAGGCGTCGCCTTTGTTGCCGAACACCATCTGCTGGACGTTCACGGCCGTCCCCCAGTCGTCCGGGATCCGGTTGATCCTCCGGTACTGAACCGCCCGCTCACCCATCCAGGAGTCGAAGACCGCCCGGATGGCCCGGCGCAGCTGCTCGCGTGGGTCCTGTGGGAACTCGTAGAAGGTGAGGAACTGCCTGACCAGATCGCGCAGCGCGTCAACGGGGAGTTCGGCATCGGTGTCCGCGCCGTAGGCGCGCCGCGCCTTCTGAATCTCGTGCTCGAAGCGTTCGCCGGGAACGCCGGAGGCGACGTTGCCGAACATCTGGACAAGGCGACGGTAGGAGTCCCAGGCGAACCGCTCGTTCCCCGTCGCCGCGGCCAGACCATTGACGGCCCGCCCGCTCAGGCCCAGGTTAAGGATCGTGTCCAGCATCCCCGGCATCGATTCCCGTGCGCCGCTGCGCACCGACACCAGCAGCGGATCATGGTCATCGCCGAAGCGCTTCGCGGCCTTTTGCTGGAGCCGCTCCAGGGCGTCCTGGACCTGCGCCGCCATGCCCTCGGGCTCCTGGCCACCGGCCCGCATGTACTCCACACAGGCCTCAGTGGTGATGGTGAATCCCGGCGGCACCATGTCCGCCCCCAGCACCCGGGTCATCTCGGCCACTCCCGCGCCCTTGCCCCCCAGGAGGTCGCGCATGTCCTTCGATCCCTCGGAGAACTCGTAGACCCACTTCATGGGGCTAACCCTGCCAGACC
>JBPYDM010000202.1:0-4038 GCA_051986255.1 Solirubrobacteraceae bacterium
CAACGCCCGCCACCCCCAACCACCCCACCGCCACCACCACACCGCCTCAGACCATCAGCGTGAAGGCGACGGGCCCCGGCGCGGACGCAACCCAACACCAGCCGCGCCACCACAACCAACGCGACTAACGCGACAGCCTCTATACGCGCACCAATGGCACAAAGCTCCGGCGCTCGCGCGCGCTTTGTTACGCCACACGGCATCCCCGGCCTCCCACAAGGCCGGGCAGCGCGAGCGGCCTCAACCGGCGAGCCCAGGATCCTTCCAGACCACCCGTCCCTCCACGACCGTCGCCGCCACCAGCGGGACGCCGGGCCGGTAGACCAGGTGGTCGGGTGAGGGAGCGGCCAGCAGGACGATGTCACCCCGGGCCCCGGGGGCCAGATATCCCACGTCCTCTCGGCGCAGGGCCTGGGCTCCCCCTCGGGTGGCCGACCACAGCGCCTCTCTGGTGGTCATGCCCATCTCTCGCACGGCCAGGGCGATGCAGAAGGCCATCGACGTGGTGTAGCTCGAGCCGGGATTGCAGTTGGTGGCGATCGCTACCGTGGCACCGGCGTCGAGGAGGCGCCGGGCATCTGGATAGGGCTGTCGGGTCGAGAAGTCGGTGGCGGGAAGCAGCGTGGCCACGGTTTCTGAGCCCGACAGGGCCTCGATGTCCTCGGGCTCGAGGTGGGTGCAGTGATCCGCCGAGGCGGCTCCCAGCTCGACAGCCAGCCGAACCCCCGGTCCGGGCCCGAGCTGGTTGGCGTGCAGTCGCACGCCCAGCCCGGCCCGGCCACCGGCCAGCAGCACCTCGCGACACTGGTCGGCGTCGAAGGCGCCGCGCTCACAGAAGGCGTCAACCCATCCGGCCAAAGGCGCGCAGGCGCCAAGCATCGGGCCGGAGACGAGCCCGACGTACTCATCGGGGCGGTCCTGGTACTCCGCGGGGACCACGTGGGCTCCGAGAAACGTGACCTCATCTGTGAGCTCCCCCGCCACCTGACAGAGCCGGCGCTCGCCCTCGACATCGAGCGCGTACCCCGACTTGATCTCGAGCGTGGTGATCCCAGCGCGAAGCGCCTCGCGCCGGCGAGCTCCGGCCAGATCGCGCAACCGCTCGAGGGTCGCGGCCCGGGTGGCCGTGACCGTCTCCCGGATCCCGCCCGCCCGGTAGGGCTCGCCCGCCATCCGGGCGGCAAACTCCGCGCTGCGGTCGCCGGCGAACACGAGATGGGTGTGGCTGTCGACAAACCCGGGGATGACGCACATCCCGCCGGCGTCGAGCCGCTCGTCGCCGGCCGCCCCAGCCCGTTCCACCGCCACGACGCGGCCGTCCTGGATGACCAGGGCAGCCTGGGTGCAATCGCCGAGCTCGGCATCGTGGGTGACCAGCAGCCCGACGTTGTCGATGACGAGCGCGGTCACTCGGTCAGCACCCTGAGGGCGGTGCAAAGCTCGTCGGCCACATCGAGTGAGACGTGAGCGCCGTCGCGCACCACGAAGCGCCCGTCCACCATGACGTCGCGCACGTCTCCCGGGGCGGCCGCAAATACGGTGGCCTCAATCAGGTCGGCCGGCGGTGTGCCGGCCAGCCGGGCGCCGTCGAGCCGCAGACAGACCAGATCGGCCAGAGCTCCCCGGCGGATGACCCCCCCGCTCTCCCAGCCCAGGCTCTGGTAGCCCGCCGCAGTCCCCGAGCCCAGCAGAGCCAGCGCAGGCAGGCCGCCCCGCGTGCCGGAGGCCAAACGCTCATCGAGCTCGATCGCCCTCATCTCCTCCCACGGGTCGATGATCGCGTTGGAATCGGTGCCGATGGCCAGCCGACAGCCCGCCGCGTGCAGCCGGCGCGCCGGTCCGATGCCATCCGCCAGGTCACGCTCGGTGGTGGGACACAAGCAGCAGCAGGCTCCCTCCCCGGCGAGGAGATCGATGTCCTCATCGGTCACGTGAGTGGCATGGACGGCGGTGAAGCGGTCCGACAGCGCACCCTCGAAATGAAGCAGACCCGTGGGCGTAGCCCCGTAGACCTCCTGGCAGGCCTGGTTCTCGGCGGGCTGCTCGGACACGTGGGCGTGCATGGGCAGCGACCGCGCCGCCGCCCACCGGGCCACCCGCGCGGCCGATTCGGGGTGCACGGCCCGCATGCTGTGGACGGCCGCGCCCAGCCGAGCCAGCGGCGATGGGCTCAGCTCGGACATCCTCTGCTCCCAGGCGTCCACGTCCCGGTCGAAGAAACGCCGCTGCTCCGGGGCGGGCTCCAGCCCGCCGTGGAGATAGCAAGCGTCGAGCAGGGTCAGCCGGACCCCGGCTTGGGCGGCGGCTGCGATGACCGCCCGGCCCATGGCGTTCGGGTCGGCGTAGGGCTGGCCCCCGGGCTGGTGGTGCAGGTAGTGAAACTCACCCACGAGCGTGATCCCGGCCAACGCCATCTCGGCAAACGTGGCCCGGGTGATGGTCAGCATGGAGTCAGGATCCAGCCTGGCGGCGACCTCGTACATCTGCGTTCGCCACGTCCAGAACGACCCGGTGGTGCGCTGGGTGCGTCCGCGCAGGGCGCGCTGGAAGCCGTGGGAATGAGCGTTGGCCAGCCCCGGCAGGACCAGGCCGGGCAGCCTCTCGGTGTCCGGTCCGGGCGGGGCGCTACGGGTGGTCACGGAGGCGATGCGCCCGTCGGCGATGTCGACCAGGACGCCCGGCTCGGCCGCCTCGCCGCCCAGCCAGGCGTGCTCGCACCACAGCCTCACGTGTAGGGCTTTACCCGCTCGAGAAATTCGGCCATGCGGTAGCGCTCGAACTCCTCCCAGTTGGAGATCGAGGCCCGATCGGCCCGGTCGGTGAACACCACGCCATCCAGGTGATCGACCTCGTGCTGGAAGGTTCCAGCGGTCAAGCCGTGGGCGACGAGCGCCTGCTCCTGCCCGCCGCGGTCGAGAAAGCGCACCCGGATGTGGAGGTAGCGCTCCACGTCCCCGCGCAGCCCAGGGATGGACAGACAGCCCTCGTTGATCAGCAGCGCCTCGTCGGACAGCGGGTCGATCACCGGGTTCACGATCACCGTGAGCGGAAAGAAGGGCTTGTACGGGTAGCGGGTGCGCGTGGCCTCATCCACCTCCACGACGGCAATCCGCTTCAGGACACCGATCTGGTTAGCCGCCAGCCCTGCCCCTCCGGCCTGACGCCGCGTCTCGATGAGCTCGTCGATCAGGCGCTGGCTGTCGGGTGAGGACAGCTGCTCCGGCTCCACCTCCTGCGCCCGCCGGCGCAGAGCGGGATCGGTGACGGTGAGGATCCTCATTCCTCGCGCATGGGGATGCGCACGCCGCGCTCGGCCGCGACATCGGCCGCCCGCTCGTAGCCGGCATCGGCGTGACGCATCACCCCAGTCCCAGGATCCGTGGTGAGAACGCGGTCGAGCTTCTGGGCGGCCACGCCCGAACCGTCGGCCAGGCAGACCATGCCGGCGTGGATCGAGCGACCGATGCCCACCCCGCCGCCGTGGTGGATCGACACCCAGCTCGCCCCGGAGGCCGTGTTCACGAGGGCGTTCAGGAGCGGCCAGTCGGCGATCGCGTCCGACTCGTCCGCCATGCCCTCGGTCTCACGGTAGGGCGAGGCGACCGAGCCCGAGTCGAGGTGGTCGCGGCCGATAACGATCGGTGCCTGCAACTCACCGGAGCCCACCATCTGGTTGAACCGCAGTCCCAGCCGGCGCCGCTCGCCGTAGCCCAGCCAGCAGATCCGGGCAGGCAGTCCCTGGAAGGCCACGCGCTCCGAGGCCTGACTGATCCAGCGAGCCAGGGGCTCATCGTCGGGGAACTCGTCCAGCACGGCGCGGTCTGTGGCGTGGATATCCCGCGGATCCCCGGACAGTGCTACCCAGCGGAACGGCCCTCGGCCCTCGCAGAACAGCGGCCTGATGTAGGCGGGGACGAAGCCGGGGTAGGCGAAGGCGCGCTCGAAGCCGCCCAAGCGGGCCTCGGCCCGAAGGCTGTTTCCATAGTCGAACACCTCGGAGCCCCGGTCCAGGAAGCCGACCATAGACGCACAGTGCGC
>JBPYDM010000203.1:0-2083 GCA_051986255.1 Solirubrobacteraceae bacterium
GCATGCTGCCCTGGCAGTGGTTACAGGCCACGATGGCCGTGCTGGACATACGCACGATCGTGGAATGTTCCCCGCAGTTCGGGCACACCGACACCAGCTCGTACCGATGCAGGCAGTACACGCATCGATAGCGTCCCGGCACCGCCGTGGGCCGGAGCCACGGCTCACCGCAGTTAGGGCATTCGGGCCCGAGCTTGATCGCCGCGTCGGCCACACGGCAAGGTTAGCCCCCGCACCGGAGCTTCCCCCGGGCTCAGGCGCCGTGCGCTCGCCTCAGACGGGAGATGAAGAAGCCGTCTGTGCCGTCCCGGTGGGGCAGCAGCTGGAGGTAACGGGCATCGGCCGGGTCGGCCCACTGGGGATGCCGGGAGCCCAGCTCGTCGGCGGCGAAGGCAGGATGGTGGCTCAGGAATTGCTCCACCACCAGAGCGCCCTCGGCGCGGGATACGGTGCACACCGAGTACACCAGCGCCCCGCCGGGGCGGGTGACCATGGCCCCAGCCCTGAGGATCGCGCCCTGGAGGGCGGAGAGCTCCGTGATGGCCTGCGGACTGGTCCGCCAGCGGATGTCGGGTCGTGAGCGCAGCGTCCCCAGGCCGCTGCACGGCGGATCCACCAGCACCCGGTCGAAGGCGCCGGCCAGGCCCGGGCGACCGGCGGGGAGCTTGGCCGCGTCGGCTACCTCCACCGAGACCGCCTGGGCGCGCATGCGCTCGCAGGTCCGGCCCAGCGCCTCGGCCCGACCCCGATGTCGCTCGACCGCCACCACGGCGCCCCTTCCCTCCATCAATGCAGCCAGATGGGTCGTCTTGGCCCCCGGCGCAGCGCACAGGTCAAGCACGCGCTGGCCGGGCTCGGGAGCCAGCGTGTGCGAGACGAGCATCGAGGCTCGCGACTGGGGCATGATCGCCCCCTGGGCCCACAGCGGTGAGGACTGGGCATCGAACGGTCCCTCCAGCACGAGGCCCTCGGGCAGCCCGGGCGCGGGGTGGTGGCCCACCGGCAAAAGTGCGCTCACCTCGGCCACCGAGCTGACCAGGAGGTTGGCCCGCAGGGCGGACTCCGCCGGATCGTTCACCGTCCTCAGGAGCGCCCGAGCCTGGTCGGGACCGAGCTCCCGCCACCACAGCTCAGCCAGCCACTCGGGGACCGAGTGCATAACGGCGGCCGTCTCAGGCCGGTCGTCGTCCAGCCGCTGAAGCAGTCCCGGGCCCTCCCGGGCGGCTCGGCGGAGCACCGCGTTCACCAGCCTGGCCCCGCCGGGGCTGATGCGCTTGACCAGCTCCACGCTCTCGCCCACGGCGGCATGGTCGGGGATGCCGTCCAGGTACAGCAGCTGGAAGAGGCCCAACCGCAGCGCGGCCAGGACCTCAGGCTCCAGTCGGCCCAGCTCCGGTCGCAGCAGCTGCGCGGCAACGTGATCCAGGGTGGCCCGGCGCTGGACCGCTCCGTAGGCGATGCGCATGGCCAGCGAGCGGTCACGCGGTTCGAGCTTCGCCGCCTCGGCCGCGAACGCCCGGTCGGCATAGGCTCCCTGCTCGAATACCCGGCGCACCACAGCGAACGCGCAGGCCCGGGCTGGTGAGGCACCAACCGCTGGAGAGGGAGCCTCGGGGCTCACGGGCGCAGCCCGCGAAGCCAAGCTGCCCCGGCCATGTCACGACGCCCAGGTGGTTTGACCACCAGCAGCTCAAGCAACCCAGCGCCGCAGACCAGTGCGGGAACGCCGCCCTCTGCGCTGAGCAGAGCGCCCACCTCGTGCCCGTCCGGTCGCTCCGCGGCCCGGGCTTCCTGGACGCCCAAGCGAAGCCCGCTGTCCAACTCCACGTATGCGCCCACGTGTGGCGACAGGGCCCGCACCGCGCGCTCCAGCTCGGCGGCCGCCCGCGCCAGGTCCAAGCGCCGGTCCTCAGGGCCGATCTTCTCGGCGTAAGTGGCCAGGGATTCGTCCTGATCCACGCACGGGCCGGGAGCCGACAGCGTCTGGACGAGCAGCCCGCCCCCCAACTCGGCCAACCGAGGTGCCAGGCTGCCGTAGGTGTCCTCAGCGCAGATGGGCTCGGTGAGCTGCCCGCAAACGGGC
>JBPYDM010000204.1:0-4067 GCA_051986255.1 Solirubrobacteraceae bacterium
GAGCGCCGGAGCTTTGTGCCATCGGTGGGCCTATAGCCATCCAGCGTCACTCAGCGACGCCTGGAATTCGCGCTTTGTGACGCCACACCGTATGGCCGGGCCCACCCAACGACGCCACGCGCCATCCCGGCCCACCCACGACGCCACACGGCATCCCGGCCACCCACGACGCCACGCGGCATCCCGGCCACCCCACACGGCCGCCCCGGCTCCCAACGGACCCTCTGCAAATGGCCTCGTATGGCCCGGCCATAGACGTAACGCCGACCCCACCCGAAGATACTTGCGCCAGCAATGTTGACGGCACAACCATTTTGTGCTACTGTTGCGCTCGCAAGTAAGTCGCCCGGGGAAGCAGCCCCAGTGGAACCGCTTCCAGGAACTATTCCGAGGAGAAGACAGGAAAATGAGTATCACCCAGATTGAGGCAGTACCGGCCGGCACGTGGAGCGCCGACAAGGTGCACTCCACAGTGGGATTCGCCGTGAAGTACATGGTCGGCACGTTCCAGGGGTCCTTCTCGGACTTCGATGCCGAGATCCGCGACGGCGTGCTACGCGGCTTGGCCCGCGTGGCCAGCATCGAGGTCAAGGACCCGAACCTGACCGCCCACCTCCGGGCGCCCGACTTCTTCGATGCCGAGCGGTTTCCGGAGCTGAAGTTCGAGTCCCGCAACATCAAGCGCGACGGTGACCGGCTGGAGATCGAGGGCGAGATCACGATCAAGGGCCATACCGAGCCCGTGCTCATCACGGGCGTGATCGGAGAGCCCATTGACGACCCGTACGGTGGCGAACGCTTCGGGCTCACGCTCGAGGCCAAGATCGACCGCACCGCCTTCGGGGTAAGCTGGAACAACCCGCTTCCCAGCGGCGACCCGGCGCTTTCGAACGAGGTCACCCTCATCGCCGATCTCCAGCTGGCGAGGCAGCTCTAAGGCGATGCGCGTCCTCGGCATCAGCGGCAGCCTCCGCCGCGACTCGTACAACACCAAGCTTCTGCGCGTGGCCGGCGAGATGCTCTCCGCGCGCGGCGTGGAGTTCGAGCTCTACCAGGGCCTCAAGCAGGTTCCGCCCTACGACGAGGACGACGACAACGATCCCGCCCAGCCCGCCGCCGCGCACCTGCGCGCGGCGGTGGCGGGAGCGGACGGTCTGCTGTTCTCCACCCCGGAGTACAACAGCTCGATTCCCGGTCAGCTCAAGAACGCCATTGACTGGCTGTCGCGGCCGGTGGGAAAGGGCGCGATCGCCAACAAGCCGGCGGCGGTGATAGGCGTGAGCACCGGCATATTCGGCGCCGTCTGGGCCCAGGCCGAGCTGCGCAAGGTCCTCGGGGCCGCCCACGCCCGGGTGGTCGAAGGCGAGGTTCCCGTTGGACACGGCCATATCCGTTTCGATCCCGACGGGGTGCTCAACGACCCGAACCTGACCGAGCAGGTGAGCTCAGTGGTGGATGCGTTGGTCGAAGCCGCGGCGGCCGAGCGGGAAGCCGCCCTGGCCGCTTAGGGCGCTCAGCGACGGGCGCTCCGCGGGCGACGAGTCGACCCGGGGATCAGGCCAGGGTGAGCGGTCAGGCCGCGGCAGCCTCGGCGCCGGACGTCTGGCTGTCGATCCACCGCTCCAGGTCCGGCCCGCTCTCGAACGTGGCGATCACCGCGTAACGCGTTCCCGGTCCGTGGTGGTAGCCGCCGTGGTATAGCCACTGGGAGTCAACCACCAGCTGTGCGTGCTTGGGGAGCGGGATCTGGACCTCCGAGGCGCGGTCGAACTCCTCCTGGCGGACGACCAGACGGCTGGAGTCATCGTCGGTGAGCTCGAGCCACACCCGGACGGCCCACCCGTTGGCCTCGGGGTTGTTCTGGTTGTTGTGGTCGAGATGCAGGCCCCAGCGACACTCGCGCAGGGTGTTGGGTGACATCTTCAGCACCTGGACCTTGCCGAACCGCGCGCCTACTGATTCGAGCCACTTGATCACGGTGGGGCACTTCTCGGCGTTGGGCGTCCACTCCCGGTCCAAATCGCTCTTGCCGTATTTCCCGAACGCGCCCAGCTCGATCTGACCGGTGGCCGAGGTGATGGGCGCGAAGTGGGTGTTGGGGTCGGTCGGGTAAGTGGTGTAGCCGAGGCTCTCGTACTCCACCTGGGGGATCTCCGGACCCTCGTACCGATTAAGGGCCAGCCACCCGCCGTTCGCCTCCAACCGGGGCATCCGGTAATGAGGCGTGCCGCGACGTGGCATCTCCTGGGGAGGCCGCACACCCGTGACGCGCAGCACGCGCTTGACGTACTCGTTCTTCATCGACTCGGTGATTGTCGGCATCGGGGAAACCGTTCCTTTCCCGGAGTTGGCGTGAGCGGCAAGTCCCGGACGAAGTCCCGCCCAGAAGACCCAGGGCATGCTAGCTGTTGGTCTCGATGGAACATCTGGCGTGCGCGAGAAGAAGGGTGCACGCACCAGGCGAAATTCATCCGGGACCTGACCGACTCCTGGACCTCGGCCGCGCGGAAGGTGCTGAAGTAACCGCTACCAGGCCTGGGTGTGGCCGCAGTGCGGGCAGCCCACCGAGGTGGAAACGGCCGCGTCGAACACGTATCCGCAACTGCAGCTGTACACGGCCCGATCCTGAGTCGGGTCCCCTTGGTGGTGCCTGGGGGGTGGCGGCTGGCGCCGGTCGAGGATGGCCGGGAAGGTCCTGGCCGGCCGAGGCCTCTCGCCTCCGCGCCTGCCCCAGATCCCTCCTACTGCCATCTTGGATCGAGCGCTCATATCTAGTTCATAACCAATCAGCCATGAGTTGGTTTCGCGTAGGCGGGCCTGGATCCTCGCTCCTAATCCGAACTTAATCGCCCGTTCGCGGGCGAACGTGAAGGTACCGGCGAGCGCCGGATGGCGTATGGGAAAATGGGAAAAGAATGGACCCCCGCCGCAAGCGCACCATTCGGCTGGTGGTCGCCCTAAGCGCGGCCCTACTGCTGGCCAGTGCGCTCATCTATGTCAGCTTCAGCGCCGGCGAAGACGAGGTGACAGCCTCGCAGCTGCTGCACGTCGCCCGGCCTGGCCAGTCGTACATTCTGGCCGGCACCGTGCTGGCCGGATCGGTGCGCCACGAAGGGCAGGCTCTGCTCTTCCGGATCCGCGACCCGAAGCTCAGCCTCTCGGTGCCAGTCCGATACACGGGGATCGTGCCAGACCCATTCGCCGCTGGGCGGGCGGTGATGGTCACGGTTCAAGAGCAGACCTCCAGCCAGACGTTCGTCGGACAGGGAAACTCGCTGACCACCAAGTGCCCCTCGAAATACCAGGCCCAAGCCGCCTCGTGACGTCCGCCAGGCGAGGAGTGGGCGGCCCGGCCGTCGTCGGCCGGCCCGGGATGACGCCCAGGACGGGGGAGACTTAGATGGCCCCGGCAGGACGGACTCTGCTGATCCTCGGTCTGGTGGTGGCCGGCTACGGCATCGTGGCGTCGGTCTATGGCGTGCGATCGGGGCGGCAGGAGTGGGTCGACTCAGGCCGACGCTCCGTGTACGCCCTGGCTGGACTGATGACCATCGCCTGGGTGATCCTGGAGGCGGCCTTCCTGCGCTCCGACTTCACATTCAACGTGGTGGCCGAGCACTCCTCGACGACCACGCCCACGTTCTACAAGCTAGCCGCACCGTGGTCATCGCAGGAAGGCTCACTCCTGCTGTGGGTCTGGCTGCTCTCGCTCTGGTCGAGCCTGATCCTGTTCGCCACTCGCAAGCGGGTCCGGGAGATTGCCCCATATGCCACCGCCGTACTGCTCGGCTTCGCCGCCTTCTTCACCTCGCTGGCGGTCTTCTTCGCCAATCCCTTCAGCACGACGGCCACGCCGCCGCCCGAGGGCGCCGGCCTGGACCCGCTGCTCCTGCACCCGAGCATGATGATCCATCCCCCCATGCTCTACTCGGGGTACACCCTGCTGACGGTCCCGTTCGCCTTCGCCATCGGCGCCCTGATCAGCGGCAGGCTCGGCTCCGAGTGGATCTCCGTCACCCGTCGCTTCGCGCTGGCGGCCTGGCTGTTCCTGGGGATCGGAATCGTGC
>JBPYDM010000205.1:0-2736 GCA_051986255.1 Solirubrobacteraceae bacterium
ACGAACCCCGCTGCCAGCAGCGAGCTGGTGACCTCCTCACGCGCACGGAAGCGCAGCGTCGAATCCGATGTCAGCACGGTCTCGTCCGCCTTGAAGACGAACGTGTGGCGGAAGGATACGAACTCGCCGCTGACGTCGGTTACCTCGACCCACGTCTCGACGGTTCCCGCCTGCGCGGTATCGATGCAGGTAAACGAGTGTTCACGATCCCATGTCCGCCAGGCCTGTCGTGCCGGGTCCCGGATTTCGAACACAAACCGGCCGCCCCGGCACAGCGCCGCACGGACCCCGCGCAGCGTGGAGGCCCACTCCCCGTCACTCAGGAAGACCTGCGCGACGTTGGCGGTCATCGTCGCGAGGTCAACCTGCAGAGGAGGCAGCATCGTCGCGTCGCCATGTATCCACCGCACCCGGTCCGCTCCCGGCTTGGCCCGGGCCACGTCGAGAGAAGCGCCGGCCGGGTCGACACCGATCACCTCCATCCCCCGCGCGGCTAGGAGGCAGGCGAACGTCCCCGTCCCGCAACCGACGTCGAGGACCGTCCGAGCCCCGAACTCCTCGACCAGCGCGACATACACGTCAAGATCAGAACGGTCTGGATCCAGTGGATCGTAAATCTCAGCCAGCCGCCGTTCTTCGAAGATCGCATCGGCCACAATGCCGATCGTAAAGGCCTCGGGCACCCCGCTCGGTGCGGCAGCGCACCGTCCGGTGTGAACAGCGACGATGCGTCGGCCTCATTCTCGGACCCAGGCACGGAATCCCTCCCCGCCCGCTGGGGTAGTGAGGCTCCCAGCGCCATCCCCCGGCCAAGGCGGTAAAGCTCCATCGGGCACCGGGCTCAGCCATCGGCCAGATATCCGTACCGGTCACGGAAGGCTCCGGGCGCGAACCCTGAGGCCTGTGCGATCGAGCGGAGCTTGTCCGGATCCTCGAGGTCCTTCCGGTCCAGCCGGATCATGTACTCGCGAGCCACTTGGTACGAGCTGGATTCGACGTTCACCAGCCGGACCTGTACCCGTCCCGTCTCAGGGTCGTTGAACGACCCGAAGGGCAGCGGCACCATGTGCCCGTCCTGGATCGTGATCATGCCGCCGGGCCCATCGCTGTCCAGCGCCCGTTTCAGGTAGTCGACGGCGCTGTAGCCCAGGTCGCGGGTGTACTCGATGTCGAATGGGATGGGGGGCGCGCACCGGAGCTCGTAGCCGATGTTCTTGCCCTCGACCGTGACGTTCTGCCCGCGCTCCTTGAAACGGTCCTTGACCTGTTTGGCCAGCAGGCGGTCCAGCTCGAGTTCAGCCAGCCGGACGTGGCCGTGCTCGTCTCGCTCGACCTCCGGCATGGCCTTCTGGAGCTCGTCTTGGGGCAGGCGTAGGCCGATGCCCTCGGCGAGCACTGCCACGCCGAAGGGGCGGCCGTGGGCGATCCGCTTGAGCATCGAGGTCTCCAGGATGTCCACCAGGCGCGACAGCCGGATGGGCTCCTCGCGGGGGAACTCCTCGGCGATCACCGTGAGGGTGGCTCCGGCCGACTTCCCGATGCCCAGGGCCAGGTGGCCGGCCGAGCGGCCCATGGCCACCACCAGGTACCACCGCCGGGTCGTGATGGCGTCGGTCATCAGGTTGTTGACCAGGCCGACCCCTACGCTCCTGGCGGTCTCGAAGCCGAACGTCGGTGCGCCGCTCGGTAGCGGCAGGTCATTGTCGATGGTTTTCGGCACGTGCGCCACGCGCAGGGCCCCTCCGGCCGTGGCGGCCAGCCGGGATGCCGAGAACGCGGTGTCGTCCCCGCCGATTGTCACGAGCGCGCCGATGCCCAGCTTCTGCAGCGACTCCAGACAGGCGTGCAGCCTCCAGTCCGGATCGGCGGCGCCCTCGTCTCGCACCGTCGGGTTGGCCCGCGAGGTCCGGATGATCGACCCGCCCAGTACGTGGATCCTCGACACGTCCGTAATGGACAAGGGCCGTGCGTCCTCGGTCCGGCCCTCGATGAGGTGCTGGAAGCCGTCCATGATCCCCAGGACGTCCCACCCGGAGTTCCGGGCCTCGATCGTGGCTGCCGAGATGACCGAGTTCATCCCCGGGGCAGGGCCGCCGCCACACAGGATCCCCAGTTTCACGCCCCCATCGTTCCAGCAACGAAGTGACGCCGACAACCGGGCCGGCGCCCGGACTTCGGAACCATGCCCGCTCACAATCCCAGCGGCAGGGCGCGTGAGGTGGTGGGTGCGCTGCGTCGCCGCGCCTGGTGATCAGCGACCTGTGGTCACGGCCCTCAGCTTGCCGAGTGATTCCTGAATGAGGTCGGCCAGGTCGGGCTGGCAGTGGTCGGCGGTCCAGCGCTCGAACGCGATCCGGAAGACCGCGATCCCGGCCTCGGCCGCGAGGCTGGCCGTCGGCTCGGCGACTCCGCGCCCGCGCAACGCGCCCGCCATCGCCGCGGCCAGCGCGGCCAGCTTGATCAGCTCGCGTTCTTGAAGCTCAGGGTTGGCGGCGATGACCGCCTGGCGCTGCCGGGGGTAGTCGCCGCGCTGCTGGAACATCGGGGCCGCGGCCTGGAGAGCGCCCGCGACGGCGTCGAGGGGCGCTACCGAACCAGGCGCGTCCGCCACCGCCCGCACGAGGAACTCCTGCAGCGCGCCCGCACCCGCGAACAGGACCTCGCGCTTGTCCGCGAAATGCCGGAAGAACGTCCGCTCCGTGAGCCCGGCCCGCTGGGCGATCTCGGCCACCGTGG
>JBPYDM010000206.1:0-2108 GCA_051986255.1 Solirubrobacteraceae bacterium
GCCTAAGGCGGCGCAGGTAGCCTGTCCGGCCAGTGCCGGCCGCAGCCACAGAGAAGCTCGAGTCGAGCAATCCCGCCACCGGCCAGGTCCTCGGCAGCGTTCCCGTAACGGCGCCGGATGACGTTCAGGGCGTAGTCGACGACGTGGCCAAGGTTCAGCCCTTCTGGGCGCAGCTGACCCTGGAAGACCGAGCCCGCTACTTGGAGCGCGCGACCCAGGTTGTCATCGATGAGGGGGACGACATCCGTGACCTGATCGTTCATGAGCAGGGCAAGCCGCGCAACGAGGCGTTCTCGATGGAGGTGCTGCCCACGATCGACGCCCTGACGTGGATCTCTCGCAACGGACCCCAGATCCTGGCCGACGAGAAGATCCCCATGTCACAGCTGTTCCTCAAGACCAAGCGCTCAGCCTTCATGTACGAGCCGCTGGGGGTGATCGGGATCATCTCGCCCTGGAACTATCCGTGGAGCATCCCGTTCGGCGAGGTCGCGCTGGCCCTCATGGCGGGTAACGGGGTGGTGCTCAAACCCGCATCGTTGACCCCGCTGGTGGGTGAGCGGATCCGGCACGTGTTCGAGCGGGCGGGGGTTCCCCAAGGCCTGCTGCGGGTGGTACACGGACCGGGCACCGGCTCCGCTCTCTCCGGGGCCACCGTCGGCAAGGTGTTCTTCACCGGCTCGGTGCAGACTGGCCGCGAGGTCGGCGAGCAGTGCGCGCGTCAGCTCAAGGGATCGGTCCTGGAGTTGGGGGGCAAGGATGCCATGCTCGTCCTGGCCGACGCCAACGTAGAGCACGCGGTGGCCGGTGCGCTCTGGGCTGGCTTTGCCAACGCCGGACAGACCTGCTCGGGTGTCGAG
Organism: Solirubrobacteraceae bacterium; assembly: GCA_051986255.1. Taxonomy (GTDB): domain Bacteria; phylum Actinomycetota; class Thermoleophilia; order Solirubrobacterales; family Solirubrobacteraceae; genus Palsa-465. Next base: position 861 of record JBPYDM010000206.1, read on the forward strand.
CGGGTCTATGTCCTGCGCGAGGTGGCCGACCGTTTCATCGAGGGCGTTGTGGACGGAGCCCAGAGCCTGCGGCTGGGTGATCCCATGGGTTGGGAGACGGAGATCGGTCCCATGGTCTCCGCCGAGCAGTTCGGCGTGGTCCGGGAGCTGGTGGACGACGCCGCCGCCTGTGGGGCGCAGTTGCTCTGCGGAGGACCGGTCGATCCGCCTCAGGGCTTAGCGCAGGGTTGCTTCTACGCCCCGGCTGTCCTCACCGACGTCACCCACGACATGCGCATCATGCGGGAGGAGATATTCGGTCCCGTGCTGCCCATTGTCGTGGTGGACTCCGAGGACGAGGCTGTGCAGCTGGCCAACGACTCGCAGTTCGGCCTGGGCGCCTCGGTCTGGACCGGCGATCGGCGGAAGGGGGAGCGCATGGCGACCGAGCTGGAGGCCGGGATGGTGTGGATCAACGATCACATGTTCAGCCACGGTGCCTGCCAGTGCTCCTGGGGCGGGGTCAAGCAGTCCGGGCTCGGCCGGACCCACTCGAAGTTCGGTCTCTACGAGTGCGTGAACATCAAGCTACGGGTGTGGGAGCCCTCGCTGCTCAGGAACCCGTGGTGGCACCCGTACGACGAGACGCTTGGTCTGGCCCTGCGCCAGGCCGCCACGGTCCTGTACGGTCGCCCGTCGATTCGCGCCGGCGCGCTGAGAGACGGGATGGACCCGCTTCTGCGGCTGGGCGTCCGCCTGGCGCGTGATGCGCTCCGGCGGTAGGACACGCTCGGCGCCTCGCGCCCCGGTCCGGGCGCCACCCGCCCCCGAGTACCCTTGTGGTCATGCCTGCCCAGGCCTACGCCGGTAAGGAATGCGTCTGTCAGCTGCGCAAGGGCGTGTGCGACCAGTCCTGCGTCCAGGGGTTGCTCGAGACCCCGCTGTACATGGCCTGTCTGCGCCTCAGCGGACGGCGGTGCATCGTCGTGGGAGGAGGGAACGTGGGCCTGGAGAAGGTCGAGGGGCTCCTGGCCTGCGACGCGGAGGTGACTCTGATAGCTCCGGAGGCCCATCCCGGGCTCGTGCAGCTGGCGTTGGAGGGCTCGATCCGCTGGGAGCAGAGGGAGTACCGAGCGGGAGAAGACCTGGCCGGCGCCCTGATCGTCATCGCCGCCACCGATGACACCGGCCTGAACATCCGGGTGTTTGAGGACGCAGAGCAGCGCTCCATGCTGGTCAACGTGGTCGACGTGCCGCCGCTGTGCAACT
>JBPYDM010000207.1:0-7627 GCA_051986255.1 Solirubrobacteraceae bacterium
CGACGTCTGGCAGCTCGAGCTGCTCTCCCGCGACGAGCCCCTGGTCGTCACCTGTCATCCCGAACACGTGGAGTCGCTGTTCAAGGCCAAACCCGAGGACGCGCCCTCGCTCACCGGGGAGTCGCCGCTGCGGCCGATCCTGGGACCGAACTCCGTGCTCACGATGGTCGGGGAGCGCCACATGCGCGAACGCAGGCTGCTGCTGCCTCCGTTCCACGGCGACGCCGTCAAGCGCTACGTGCAGATGATCTCCGACACCATCGAGCGCGAAATCACCCGATGGCCCGTCAGGCAGCCGTTCTCGCTGGCCCCCAGGATGCAGGCCGTGACCCTGGACGTGATCATGGCCGGCGTGTTCGGGATCGAGGGCCAGCCGCGGCCGGGCACCCCCGAACACCGCATCCGCGAGACCATTCGTCGTCTGCAACGCCTGTCCACCCGGCCGGCCTGGCAGCTGATCGAATTGTTCAACCTGGGTCGAGCCGAGCCGCGAGGACCGATGCGCGTCATGCTGGGTCGGCTCGATCAGCAGCTCTACCCGGCTATCCAGGAGCGCCGTGCTGGGGGTCCCAGGAGCGACGGCAGCATTCTCTCGCTCCTGCTCGAAGCCCGGGACGAGGACGGTCGACCGCTGTCCGACCAGCATGTGCGAGACGAGCTCATCTCGATGGTCCTGGCCGGGCACGAGACCACCGCCAACTCGCTGGCCTGGACTTTCGAGCGGCTGGTGCGCAATCCGGAGCCCTACGACCGGCTGCGCCAGCTCGTCCGTTCGGGTGTCGATGAGGAGGCCGACGCGTACGTCGAGGCCACGATCCACGAGGGAATGCGGGTCCGCCCGGTGATTCCGATGATCGTCCGAATGGTCAAGCGGCGCTGGCAGCTCGGCGAGTACGTTGTCCCGGCCCAGACGCCGGTGGTGATGAGCATCGTCGCCGTGCACCACCGGCCGGACGTGTACGAGGACCCGCATCGCTTCCGCCCGGATCGCTTCGTCGGGCAGAAGCCCGGAACGTACACGTGGATCCCCTTCGGGGGTGGGATCCGTCGCTGCCTGGGTGCGTCACTGGCCATGGCCGAGCAGCGGGTGGTGCTGGCGGCCATCGCCCGCCGCACGGACCTAGAGCCGGCTGATCCGGCCCCCGAACCGGCCCGGCAGCGGAACGTGACGATGGTCCCCGGCTTGGGTGGGCGGGTGGTGCTGAGCCGCGCTTCGACATGACCGACACCGGCCGAGGGATCGGCTCCGCCTCTCAGCGGCAGCTGCCTGACGTGCCCGGGGTCGAGCACATCTACCCCGAGACCTCCCGGGTGCGCTTCCACGTCGCCCGAGCGGGGAACGGCCCTCCGCTAGTCCTCCTACACGGCTGGCCCCAGCACTGGTACGAGTGGCGAGACCTCATCCCGCCTCTGGCCACCGAGTATCAGGTTACGTGCCCAGACCTACCAGGCTTCGGCTGGTCCGGGGTCCCCGACCAGGGCTACGACAAGGAGACGCTGGCTCGCGACATCCTGGCCCTGCTCGACGAGCTTGGCATCGAGCGCTGCTACCTGGGCGGGCACGACTGGGGCGGGTGGATCGGGTTTCTGATCTGCCAGCTGGCCCCGGAGCGAGTAGAGCGCTTCCTAGCGCTGAACATCGCGCTGCCGTTCGCCCGGCCCGGAAATCCGCTCGGACTCTGGCGGCTCTGGTACCAGTGGGTCCTGGCCGCGCCGGGTCTCGGGGAGCGGACGGCGCACTGGATCTCTCAGCACCCCGAAACGATGACCCGGTGGGCGGGCGCCCAGCGAGCCTGGACGGACGACGTGGCCCGGACCTTCCTGAGCCAGTTCTCCGAGCCCGCTAGAGCCCGGGCCACGGTGTCCCTGTATCGCAGCTTTCAGCTCACCGACCTGCCCAAGGTGGTCAAGGGCACGTACCGCCGGCTCGGGCTGACCACGCCGACCCTGGTGCTCCACGGGTTGCGCGATCCGGTCGTCCGCCCGGTTAACCTGCGATCCGACGGGGTGGCCAGCGATCTGACCGTCGAGCTGGTCGAGAGCAGCGGGCACTTCATCGTGGACGAACAGCCTCAACTTGTGCTGGCTTGGGCGCGCGAGTTCTTCGCCGCCGGCGATCTGCGGTGAGCCGGTCGGGGCCGCATCATCGCCCTGGCCCTGGGATACCCGGGGCTGGCAGCAGCACGCCCGGGTTCATGATCCCCGCCGGGTCGAGCTCGGCCTTGACCGCCCGCAGCACCTGAATTCCCAGGTCCCCAACCTCGCGCAAGTACCACGGGACATGGTCGGTGCCCACTCCGTGGTGATGGGTGATGGATCCCCCGGCGGCCAGGATCGCCTCGCTGGCGGCGGCCTTGGCTCCCTCCCACTGGGCCAGCGGATCGTCCGCTTGGGCGGCCGCCACCGTGAAGTACAGCGACGCGCCGGCCGGGTACACGTGCGAGACGTGGCATAGGATCACCGGCGGCGTGCCCCGATCGCTTAGCGCCGTTCGCAAAGCGCTTGACACCGCTTGATACAGCCTCGGCACGGCTGACCAGAAGGCCACCGTCTCCAGGGTCTCGACCAGAGCCCCGGCGTCCAGCAGGGCATCGCGCAGGTAGGGACCCCGGTAGCGGTCCCGCGCCCAGTGCTCGCCGGCCTCTGGGTCGGGCTCCGTGCCGGCGGCGCTCAACGCCTCGGTGACCTGGGCCCGCCGCAGCTCCACCTCCTCAGCGCTGCCCTCATATCCCACCACGGCCAGGCAGCCCCCGGACGAGCCGGTGGCGAGTTCAGAGATCCGGGCCAGGTTGAGCGCGGTTTCCGCCTCATCGGACAAGCGAAGCACGGTGGGCCGCGGCCCGTCCTGAGTCAGCGAGCGAACCGCTTGGAGCCCCTCGGCGAAGGAGCGAAAACGCCAGCCGTCATAAACCTGCCGTTCCGGCGCGGGGTGCACGGCCACGGTCAGCGCCGTGATCACGCCAAAGGTGCCCTCGGACCCCAGGATCAGCTGGCGAAGGTCTGGCCCGGCCGCCGACTTGGGCGCGCGGCCCAGCCTGAGCGAGCCGGCGGGGGTGGCCACCCGCAGGGCCATGACCAGCTCGTCGAACCGGCCGTAGCCCGAGGAGGCCTGCCCGCTGGATCGGGCGGCGGCGAAGCCCCCGAGACTGGCGTACTCGAAGGACTGGGGGAAGTGGCCGATCGTGTATCCCCGCTCGGTCAGGAGCGCCTCGGCCTGCGGGCCGCGCAGGCCCGGCTCGAGCTCAGCCAGTCGCGAGGTCTGATCCAGGCCGAGCAGCGCGTCCATCCGCCGCATATCGAGGGCGACCGTCCCGCGGAACGCCCCTGCTGCGGGGGTAAGTCCTCCCACCACAGATGTCCCACCGCCGAAGGGCACCACGGCCACCTGACGCCGTGAGCAGATCCGCAGCACTTCGAGGACCTCGTCGTGCGACCCCGGCATGACCACCGCGTCGGGCGCACCGGTGAGGTCTCCCAGGCGCAGACGAAGCAGGTCGGGCGTGGACTTGCCTCGGGTATGGCGGATGCGGCTCTCGTCGTCTTGGAGAACGTGGGCCGGGCCGACCGCGCCAGCCAGCGCGGACCTAACCTCTCCGGGGAGGCGCGGCTCGGGAAGAGCCAGCGCCAGCCACGTGTCGGGAGCCGGCAGGCTGTGGCGCACCCCCAGGCCCTGGGAAAGCAGTTCGCGCACCTGCTCGGAGAGCTCCGGCACCTGGGCGGGATCGCCCCATCCCGACCAGGAGGGCGTGGGTGGAGGATTGGCAGGGCGCGACACGCTCGCGGTCAGTGGTGGCGATCGACGGGGGGGGCGATGCTCATGCCCGCGGAACGTATCCTGTGGGCGAGTACGAGGCGGAGACCAGTCGGGAGGACACCATGACCGAGCGGATGTTGAACGGACTGATGATGGATGACTTTCCGCTCACCCTCACGGCGGTGGTCGAGCGTGCCGAGCAGCTGAGCGGCGCACGTAAGGTTGTCTCCCGGCGGCCGGGCGGAGAGCTTCACCGCATGACGATCGGGGAGTCCGCGCTGCGGGCCCGCCGCCTGGCCTCCGGGCTGCGCGAGCTGGGCATCGGTGATGGGGACCGGGTGGCCACGCTGCTCTGGAACCAGCTGGAGCATCTGGAGTTGTACTTCGGCGTGCCGCTGATGGGCGCAGTCCTGCACACGCTGAATCCCCGGCTGCATCCGGACGAGCTCGGGTTCATCGTCTCCGACGCCGACGACAAGGCGATCGTGGTGGACGAGACCCTGTTGGAAGTGTTCGAGGGCTTCCGGTCTGCCCAGGATTTCGAGCACGTGATCGTGGTCACGCATTCTGGATCGGTGCCGGACGGAGCCGTGGCCTACGAGTCACTGATCGAGGGCTCCGAGCCGGCCGAATGGCCGCGGCTGGACGAGCGCCGAGCCTGCTCGATGTGTTACACGTCGGGCACCACCGGGCGGCCCAAGGGAGTCGTCTACTCACACCGAGCCCTGGTGCTCCACTCGCTGATGGCGGCGCTGCCGGAGGCCCATGCCATCTCCTCTCGGGACACCATCCTGCCGGTCGTCCCGATGTTCCACGCCAACGCCTGGGGCCTGCCCTACATCGCCGCATTCGCCGGTACGTCCCTGGTGCTGCCCGGGCCGAAGCTGGACGCGGAGAGCGTGCTCGACCTCCTGGCCCGCGAGCGGGTGACCGTCAGCGCGGGCGTGCCCACCGTGTGGATGGCTGTGCTTCAGGCGCTGGATGCTGAGCCGGATCGATTCGATCTTCACGCCCTTCGCCTGCTCATCGTCGGCGGCTCGGCCGTGCCGCGGAGCATGTTCGAGGGCTTCGATCGCCACGGTCTGACGATCCTTCAGGCCTGGGGTATGACCGAGACGTCGCCGATGGGCACCATCTGCCGGCTTCCTCTGGAGCTCGATGATGCCTCGCCGGATGAACAGTACGAGTACAAGATCCGTCAAGGAACCCCGTCGCCTTTCGTGGAGATCCGGGCCCGGGGCGACGACGGCGAGTTGATCCCCTGGGACGACAACGCGATGGGGGAGCTGGAGGTGCGCGGCCCCTGGGTGGCGGCGGCCTACCACCGGGGCCAGGGCGCCGACAAGTTCACTGAGGACGGCTGGTTCCAGACCGGGGACGTGGTGCGCATCAACTCCCGGGGCTGCATCCGGATCTGCGACCGCTCCAAGGACCTGGTCAAATCGGGAGGGGAGTGGATCTCCTCGGTGGACCTCGAGAATCACCTCATGGCTCACGCAGCAGTGGCCGAAGCGGCGGTGATAGCCATCCCCGACGACCGCTGGGGGGAGCGGCCTCTGGCGGTGGTGGTGCTGCGCGAAGATTGTCAGGCCTCTCCGGATGAGTTACGAGAGCACCTGGGCCAGCACTTCGCCAAGTGGCAGTTGCCGGAGCGGTTCGAGTTCGTGGCCCAGATTCCCCGGACGGCCACGGGCAAGTTCAAGAAGACCGATCTCCGCGAGCGGTTTGTCGGGGCGGTGGCCCGAGGAACGGTTGCCGTGGAGCAGGTGACGCCCTAAGAGAGAACTCACGACGCCCAGGTGTTAGGCGATTAGCGAACGGGCGCCCGGGTATCTCCGGTCCAGATTGATGACTTTGCCGCGAGGCCGAGAACTCACGCCCACGATGGTCAGACTCCTGGATGAGGACCGGACTCTGGCCTCGGTGCTCGACCCGGAGGAGCTGGCCACCGCACGCCGGTACGCCCTGGCTGAGTGCTTCCGGCTAGAGCGGGGGCCTTACCGGCCTGGCGAGCTGGTTGAGCCGGAGGGATTGCTGGGTCTCCTGGTCCTGGACGGGCTCCTGATCCGTCAGGTGATAGTAGCCCAGCGCCGGTGCGGCGAACTCGTCGGTCCGGGGTCAATCCTGCGGCCTTGGGATGACTTCGGGCGCAGCGCCCCGCTGCCGTTTGACGTCAAGTGGCGGGTGGTCCAGGACGCGCGGGTGGCGGTGCTCGACCGGCGCTTTCTGGCCACGATCGTCCGCTGGCCGGCGCTTATCGAGGCGGTGATCGCCCAGATGCTCGAGCGCGCGCAGACGCTGGCCTTCAACGTCGCCGTCCATAGCCTCCAGCACGTCGAGCTCCGGCTGCTGGTCCTGTTCTGGCATCTGGCCGACCGCTTTGGCAAGGTCACCCCCGAGGGGGTTTGCGTGCCCGTGGCACTGGCACATTCCGACCTGGCCGAGTTGGTCGGGGCGGCCCGGCCGTCGGTGTCCACCGCGCTCAAGGAGCTGGCGGCGAAGGGCGAGGTCTGGCGGCGGGAGGAGGACCGCACTTGGATGCTCTCCATGGAGCCGCCCGAGGAGCTCAGAGACATGCGGCGCCGACAGCAGCTGGCGGCTGAAGAGCCGCTGTAGTCGTACCGGGGCAGTCGGTAAGATCGCCTTTGGGGCGCCTTCAAAAGAGGGGAATCGGACATGTGGCGCAGGACCTCGGTTAGGCTGGCGGTTGTTGCTGGGGCGGCGGCGATCGCGGGTGTCGCTCTGGCCGCCACCACCGGAATTTCGGCTGCAACTCAGGTCAGGCGCGGGCCAGTCCCCAGCACGAGCGGCCTGTGCGGGCTGACCACGACCGCGCCGAAGATCAAGCACGTGGTGGTGATCTTCATGGAGAACAACTCCTACAAGACCATCATGGACTCGAGGTTCACCCCCTACATCCATAGCCTGGCCAGCTCCTGTGGACTGGCCACCAACTACCACAACATCACCCATCCCAGCCTGCCCGAGTACATCGCGGCGACCACGGGCGCTTCACTCACGAGGCTCACGCCGTTCCTCCCGGACTGCACTCCTTCCGGCGTGTGCGAGTGGACCGGGAACAACATCTTCAACCAGCTCAATGTGCAGGGTCGGGCCTGGAAGGGCTATGCCGAGTCGATGCCGGGGAAGTGCAGCAAGTCCAACTCGGGGTTCTACGCTCCGCGGCACAACCCGGCGGTGTACGACACCGACCTCACCAACTGCGCACAGAGGGACGTCCCGCTGGGTAAGACGTCAGATTCGCCTCTGCTGAAGAACTTTTCCAGCGAGAAGACCGCTCCGGCCTACGCCTGGATCACCCCCAACCTGTGTGACGACATGCACGGAATGAGTGGCTGCCCCAGCAACCTGCTCGAGACCGGGGACATCTGGCTGAGCAAGTGGATCCACAAGCTCACCTCCACCGCCGTGTACAAGAAGCACCACACGGTCATCTTCCTCACCTGGGATGAGGGCGAGGGACCGAGTGCCACCGCCGGCGAGAATTGTGCCAACACGACCGACCCGAGCTGCCATGTCGTGATGGTCGTGATCGGTCCGTCGGTCAAGAAGGGAAAGAAGGTGGGCACGCGGTTCGACCACTACTCGTTGCTGAAGTCGGCCGAGGCCCTGCTGGGTCTGCCCAAGCTGGGGCGCGCGGCCGGCGCCGCGAGCATGGTCAAGCCGTTCAATCTGTAGGGGCGGGGCGGCGGCGCACGCAAATCGCGCGGCGCGCGGGCTCGCGCCCTCGCCGCGCAACCGCGGGCAACCGGCCCGCCTACCCCCCGGCCACGTCGCGGCGCAGGAAGGCGATGTAGGCACCGGCCAACGCAGGCACCGCGTACAGCGAGCACACCCAGACGGCCTGGGTGA
>JBPYDM010000208.1:0-9356 GCA_051986255.1 Solirubrobacteraceae bacterium
TGGAGGGCAGTGGGCCAGCCCAGGTATCCGTCACCGCCTAGAACGAGAATTCGCATACGGGTGCTCTAAGTACCTTACGTTCGCCAGGATGTGCGGCGCGCTTGGGGGCGTGGGCGCGCTCAAGTGAAACGGAAATGGGGCCAGTGCGGCCCATGCAAGCGCACGAGGATAGCCGACGAGCCGGTGGATCCCGGAGCGAAGGGGTGCCAGGAGCCGTGGCCGCAGGATCCCGCGAAGCCCCTGCTAGTTTCGGCGCGCTGATGCCTGGCCAGGCCGGGACCCGCCGCCTTGTGGCCCCTGTGGGTGCGCTTCTCGTAGCCGGGGTGGTGGCAGCCGTGCTCCTGGTAGCGCATGGGAGCAGGAAGCTCCCGCCCATACCTCGTGCGGGGATCCTGGCCCCATCGGCGGCGGGCCCGCTGGGCTACAACCCGACCCGCATGGAGCAGTTCGTCGCTCGGGCCACCGCCGGCGAGGCGCATGTGCTTTTCGTTAAGAGTCCGGATGGAGCGGTCGCCACGGCCGCTCGGGTGGCTCGGTTTGGCGGGCTGATCAAGCAGGTGACCGCGGGCACCAGCGTTGCCCCCGCGACCCTGGAGGGGCTCGTGTTCCTGGAGAGCGCCGGTGACCCGCAGGCCATCGCCGGCGGGGACCCGGTGGGCGCCGCCGGGCTGACCCAGATCGTGGCCTCGACCGGGCAGTCCCTGCTGGGGATGAAGATCAATCTGAACGCCAGTCGGGCCCTGACAGCCCAGATCGACGGGGCAGAGGCGCGCGGACAGACGCGGCTCCTCACGCGACTGGAGCACCGACGCGCTCTGGCGGACCCGCGCTTTGACCCCCGGCAGGCGCTGGCCGGGACCGTCCGATATCTGGAGCTGTCCGAGCGGGGCGTGGGCCGACCGGACCTGGCGCTCGAGTCCTACCACATGGGCATCGGCAACCTGAAGGATGTCCTGGCCGCCTATGACGGCGGCGTTCCGGTGCCTTACGCGCAGCTGTACTTCGACAGCGCGCCGGACCGTCACGCCTCCGCGTACCAGCTTCTGTCCTCCTTCGGGGACGACTCCTGGACGTACTACTGGCGGATCCTGGCCGCCGAACAGATCATGTACCTGTATCGAACCGCCCCGGCCGTCCTGAACCGGCTGGCCGCGCTCCAGGTCCAGGCCGGCTCAGCGGCGCAGGTCCTGCACCCTCCCGGCTCCACGACTGTCTTTGCCACGCCCGGCGAACTGGACCGGGCCTACGCCGCCCACGCGATCGAGCCTCTACCGGCCGATCCCTCTCGCCTGGGGCTGGCCTACGCCCCGGGGATGGGCTCGCTGGCTCACCACTTCGGATTCCCCGCAGCGCTTTACCGAGGAGTGCGACCGGCGGCGCTCGATCTCCTGATCTGGCTGGCCGCTCGGGTCCGCCGGCTGTCTGGAGCGGCGCCTCTGACCGTGGCCAGCACCGTGACCGATGAGCGGGCGCAGCAGTATTACGGCTACAGCGATCCGCCGGCCGCCGCGGGATGGTCGTTCACCATCGAACGCCGCTACGTCAGCTCGGCGCAGCGGTCCGCCTTCCAGGCCGTACTGGACCGTCTCCAGGCCCTGAACCTGATTGCCTGGCAGCCCTTTTCCGCCGAGATCGAGGTGACGGTGGCCAGCGACGCGGGGCGGGTGCTGACCCACGGGGTCTAGTGTCGGGACACCAGGGCGAGGCGGTGGTTGCGCCCCGTTGTATAGGTTTTGCCCATCACCGACGCCATCCGCACTACCGACGAGCGCTTCAAGGGCCTGCCCGATTTCCCGTTCCAGCCCCATTACCGGGAGTGGGACGGCCTCCGCCTGGCCCACCTGGACGAGGGCGAGGGGCCTCCGGTGGTCTTCTTTCACGGCGAGCCGACGTGGTCGTTTCTGTGGCGCAAGGTGATCCCGCCGGTCCGGGACGCGGGGTTTCGCTGCGTGGCGCCGGACATGCCTGGGTTTGGCCGCTCGGACAAGCCGGTGGAACTGGGCTGGTACACATACGACCGCCACGTCCAGGCCCTGGCCCCGCTGCTCGAGGAACTCGACCTGAGCGACGCGACGGCCGTGGTCCACGACTGGGGAGGGGCGATCGGACTGCGGCTGGCGGTCGAGCATCCCGATCGCATCACCCGTCTGGTGATCCTGGACACCGGCCTGTTCACCGGACATCAGAAGATGAGCGAGGCATGGCTGGCCTTCCAGAGCTTCGTGGCACGCACCGAGGATCTGCCGATCGGGCTGCTGGTCCGCCGGGCCTGCCATCGCGACCCCGGTGACGAGGTGATCGCGGCCTATGAGGCGCCGTTTCCCACAGCGGAGTCCAAGGCCGGAGCCAGGGCGTTCCCGATCATCCTGCCCCTATCGCCCGAAATGCCCGGAGCGGAAGCTGGGCAGAGAGTGCTGGAAGCCATGCGAAGCGACCAGCGGCCGAAACTCGTGCTCTGGGCCGAGTCCGATCCGGTTCTGCCGCTGTCCGTTGGCGAGCGGTTCGCCGCGGCGCTGGGCACCAAGATCGATCACGTGATCACCCACGCCAGCCATTTCCTCCAGGAGGACGCCGGCGAGCAGATTGGGGCGCTGATGGCCGCCTGGCTGGCCTCGGACGCGGCCAGCTAGCAACCCCGCTACTTAGTTGGCGACCGCTGGGGCCTCCTCGGGAGTCTGGTCGCTCTCCGCGTTGCCAGCCATCGCCTGTACCTCGGCCGAGGTCTCATCAGCCGCCGCTTGTGCGTCCTCGGCCGCGCTTCGCGCCTGAGCCGCGGCGGCCCGAGCTCGCTCGGCGGCGACCTGCGCCCGCTCGACCGTCTCGGCCATCCGGCCCTCATATGCCGCGCGGGCGACGTGGTCCGGCCTGGCCAGGACCTGGTCACCCTTTAGCGCCCGCCCGAAGAAGTCCATCGTCCGCCGCGGCATCAGCGCGCCAAAGCGCACTATCCCGCTCACCGACTTGGGCACGTAGACCTCAAAGCGCCCGGTCTGAAGAGCCTCCACGATGGCGCCCGCCACGTCCCCGGGCTCGACGGCCTTGAAGCCTCGGGTCTCGGGCAGGCCGGAACCAAGCTCGGTGTTGACGACCACGGGCATGACCACGCTGATGTCAACTCCTGTGTCCCGCAGCTCGGAGCGCAGCGACTCGCTTACGCCCACCACCGCATGCTTGGTGGCGCAGTACGTGACGCCGCCGGCGAAGCCCATCTTTCCCGCAGCCGAGGCGATCTGCACGAGATGGCCGCGACGGCGGGGGACGAAGCGCTCGAGTGCCAGCTTGGAGCCGTAGATCAGGCCCACCAGGTTGATGTCGATCATCCGCTGGGCGGTGGCGTCGGTCTCCTCCAGGAACGGCCCGATGGGCATGATCCCGGCGTTGTTGATGAGGACGTCGAGCGGGCCGAGCCGGTCCTCGACCTGGCTCATGAAGGTGGCAAAGCTCTCCCGGTCGGTCACATCCAGTGGCAGTCCGACCGTCCCCGCACCTAGCTCCTGCGCCGCCTGCTCCACCAGAGAGACATCGATGTCTCCGATGGCCACGCGTGCACCGTGCGTGATCAGCGCAGCCGCGGTAGCGCGGCCGATTCCGCGGGCGCCACCGGTGATGGCCACGACCGAACCGGCGAGCGAACGTGAGACTTTGGGCATGGAAGGATCCTCCTGGTCGTGTTGCGGATGGCGCGGGCGCCGCTGGCGCGGGAACCGCTAAGCAGAAGGTACCGGCTACGGCGCGTCCGCGGAGGCCGCTGACCCGCGGATATCCTGCTCACATCGCCTTCTTCCGCTACCAGGGCCAGCGTCTGGCCTACACCGTCCACGGTCACGGACCGAGGGTCACCGTGCTCACGCCGGGACTCCTGCTCTCCCAGAAGATGCAGATACCGCTGGCCCGGACCCTGGCCAAGCAGGGCAACCGGGTGATCACCCTTGACCCCTTGGGCCACGGCGCGTCTGACCGCCCGCGGCAGATGTGGCGCTACTCGATGACCGAATTCTCCCACCAGCTGATCGCCCTGCTCGATCACCTCGAGCTCGAGCAGGCCGTGGTGGGCGGCACCTCCCTGGGGGCCAACATCGCGCTGGAAACGGCCGCCATCGCGCCGGGCCGGCTGCGGGGCATGATCATCGAGATGCCAGTCCTGGACCATGCGATCCCGGCCTGCGCCGCTGCGTTCACGCCGCTGCTCTTCGCTCTAACCGTGGGCCGGCCCGTGATGACACTGGTGTCGCGGGCAGCCCGCGCAGTGCCCCGCGATCGGGTGCCCTTCCTGCTCGAACTGTTCCTGGACAGCCTGGCGCAGGATCCCGGTCCGAGTGGCGCGGTGCTTCAGGGGATCCTATTTGGCCGCACCGCTCCCGAGCACGGCATCCGACAGGCCATGCAGACGCCGGCCCTGGTCATCGGCCATCCCCGAGATCCTGTACACCCGTTCTCCGATGCGGACATGCTGGCGGCCGAGCTTCCCAATGCCACGCTGATCGACGCCAACTCGATCATCGAGCTGCGCACCCATCCCCGACGCCTGACCGCCAGGATCAGCGCATTTCTCGATGATTGCTGGGAGGACGAGGGAGAAGTGCCCTTCCAGCGCAGCGCCACCGCGCGCGGTTGACCCCCAGCGGCGGGTCCCGAACGCCTACCGTGGAGCCGGGGGCCCCGGGGGATCGACGATGTCGCGCCTGGTGGGGTCAAACTGGGCGTCGAGTTCAAGCTGCCAGAAGTAGCGCGTGAAGGTGGTGCCCTCCCGGAACTCGCCGACGTGGGGCTCGACGTCCTCGCCGCGGGCCAACCGGACCATCAGCTCGGGGTACGTGCGGCCCGGAAGCGCGGCAAGCATCGGCGCGGGGAACGCCCCGCCAAAGCGCGTGTTCACGTCGGTAATCAGCAGGCCGAGTTCGCGATCGCGGAACACCTGGATCGTGCATGGCCCGCGCACGCCCAGTGCCTCGGTGACGCGCTGACCCAGCGCGATCAGCTCCGGGTCCCGGATCACGGTGCCCTTGATGGACTCGCCGCCGCGGGACTCGATCATTGTCCGCGGGATGGCGTTCAGGCACCGCCCCCGCAGGTCGGACAGGCAGTCGATTGAGAACTCTGGCCCATCCATCCAGCGTTGGATCATCGTGGCCTCGGGCACGTAACCCACGAAGAAATCGGCTGCCGCCTGATCGTCGGCCCGGTGGATCGAGCGGGCACCGGACCCCCACCGCGGCTTGACCATCACCGGAAACACATCCACCGCCTCTCCAGGCAGCACTGTGGGCGGTGAGGGCAGACCCAGGCGCTCGAGCAGCAGGTGAGCTTCGTACTTGTCAAACGTCGCTCTGGCCGTGTCGACATCTGGGACGAAGCCGGGCAGTTGCTCGTCTTGACGGGCCCGGGCCAGAACCTCCAGATCGAGGTCGGTGAGCGGGATCACCGCCAGAACGCCGTGTCGCCGGCACAGCTCCTGGAGCGCCGGAACGTAGCTCTCGTCGTTGATCGGTGGAACGGGATAGCGGTGGTGGGCCGCGTACTGTGCGGGCGCCAGCGGATTGGGGTCAGCGGCCACTGTCGTGGCGTGCTGGGCGAACGCCGAGACGATGTCGTAGCGCTTGCCCACCCCGGTGAGGAGAACGGCTCCCGGCCGCCCCTCCCCGGTCAGGGGCCGGGCGGACGCCATCCGCCACGCTCTCCCTTGTACAGGCCCTGCCCGGTGAGAACCATCACGATCGTCCGGGCCAGGATCCGCGCATCCAATGCGAGCGAACGGTGCTCGACGTACCAAAGATCAAGCTCGATGCGCTCGCTCCAGGGCAGCGAGGTCCGCCCGTTGACCTGAGCCCATCCGGTGATTCCCGGCTTGACCGCCAGCCGGCCGCGCTGCCGCGGGGTGTACTGCTCCACCTGGACGGCCAGCGTCGGGCGCGGGCCGATGATCGACATCTCACCCCGGAGAACGTTCCACAGGTTCGGGATCTCGTCCAGCGAGTACCGGCGCAGGAGCCGCCCAAGCGCGGTGATCCGCTCGTCCCCTTCCTGAATGGCCAGACCGGCCCCGATGAACTCCGCGCCCCGCACCATCGTGCGCAGCTTGTAGATGGCGAATATCTGCCCGTCCTTGCCCACGCGAGTCTGGGTGTAGACGGGGTGCCCGGGCGACTCCAACCGAATGGCCGCCGCCAGCACCGCGACCAGGGGAGCGGCGAACACGGAGGCCAGGGCCGAGACCACGAGGTCAAAGGCCCGGCGGATGGCGTCGCTCACCGGGGCGACCGTGGGCTGCGGGACGGCTGGGTCGTCCTCGTGCCCGGCCCGCTCCAGGAGGCTCATCTCGTTCCCTCGGCCGGCTCCCAACCCGCCGGAGTCCCCCGGGCCAGCCAATCCCACAGCCCGGCCAGCAGTGACGCCGTGGTCAGGACGTAATACCGGGCCAGGAGCAGGGGACGGCTGGGCACGGCCGTGGCGACAGCCGCCGCTAAGAGGATCCCGAGCTGGACGCCCACCGCCACGGCATACACCCATCCGTGACCCAGGAGGGCGATGCTCGTCCCCAGCGCGACCAGGTGCAGGAAGGGCGAGAGATATCGCAGGACGCGGTGCGAGAGGATCATGAAGGCGTACGTTGGGGTGTACCCGCGGGGAGAGAGCATCCCGCCTTGCAACACGATTGGCCAGGTGTGGCCCATCATCCGCCGCTTGCGGGCAAATTCACCCTCCAGGGTGGGCACCATGTTCTCGCTGGCCAACGCCTGGGCGGCATACACGGCCAGCCAGCCCGCCTTGACCATTTTGAACGGGAACGAGAGATCGTGGCCCATGATCGGGTCCACGATGAGGTAGGAGGAGCGGCGCGTGGCGTAAATGGCTCCGTTGCCGCCGGTGACCGAGCCGAGCCGGGACTCGAGCTCTCTGAGCGCCATCTCGTAGCGCCAGTAGAGCCCCTCCTGATTGGTTCCGTTCTGCCCGACGAGCGTCACCTTGCCGCACACATATCCCACGCGGGGATCGGCGAAGGGAGCGACCAGCCAGCGGAGCGCATCGCGCTCCCAGGTGACGTTGGCGTCCGAGAAGGCCACGATCTCGTGCCGGGACTGGGCCACACCAGCGTCCTGGGCCCGGATCTTGCCTCCCCGCGGAAGCTCCAGCACGACATCGGCCCCGGCCGCACGGGCGCGCTGCGCTGTGTCGTCAGGAGAGCCATCGCAGGCCACCACCACCTCGAGCCGATCGGGGGGGTAGTCCATGCTGCGAAGGTTCGCCACGCGCTCGGCGATCACTCCCTGCTCGGCATACGCGGCCACGATCACCGACACCGAGGGCAGCGTGGTGTCGCCGTATTGCACGCCGGGCGGCTCGCGCTGGGGGCGAAGGCGGGCGATCAGGGCGAGGAGCGGCAGGTAGGCCACATGCACGTACAGGATCAGGCCAGTGCACACCCAGAACGTGATGGCCACCGCGCTCACGGCAGCGATTGTGGCGCAGGCAGCGGGCGCGGCCGGGATCGGCGGCTGCGCCCGCATGCCCAGGACGTGGTGGCGCCGGTGGCGCGCGGTGCGATGCGGCTAACGGGTGACCTGTCCGTACAGCGCCAGCGTTCTGCGGGCCACCGCGGCCCAGGAATAGGGCCCGGCCGCCGCCTCCCGGGCCGCCTGCGCCATCCGGTGGCGCTCCGGAGCCTCATCGATGAGGCCGGACAGTGCGGTGGCCAGGGCACCGGGATCACCGGGCGTCACCAGACGGGCCGCGCCGGTGGCCGCCACCTCGGCGAAGCCTCCGACGTCGGAGATCACCGCCGGCGTGCCGAAGGCCAGCGCGGTGGCCAGCACGCCCGAGAAGTCGTACCTATCGGTACATCGATACGGGAGCACGATTACGTCTGCCCGCCGGAAGCACGCGGCCAACTCGGGATCTGAGACAAAGCGCGGGACGAAGCTCACGCCCGGCGGCGCTTGGGCCCTCAAAGGATCCAGGGGGATCCGGGGGCGGCCGACGATCCACAGCTGCGGCCCGTTCTCGCGCCCGGCCGATACCTCGCGCCAGGCGGCCAGGAGCACATCGATCCCCTTGTACGGACGAATCAGACCGAAGAACAGCACGACCGGCTCGCTGCCCGCCTCGGGGGCGCGCAGCCCTGACGGAAGCCCAGAGGGCGCGACCCGGGTCAGGTAGTCAAACGCGCCATGCGGAATCACGCTGACCCTGTCCTCAGGGAGCTTCAGCTGCTCGACCAGCTGCCCTCTGCCGAACCGGGAGTGCACGACCACCGCGTCGACCGCGTGGTAGAGACGGCGCTGACCGGCCACCTGGCCGGGGTGGGGCTCGGTGGGCAACAGGTTGTGGGCAGTCAGGACGGTGGGCTGGGTGGGCAGCAGCAACCGATCGAGCCAGGCCACCGGCAGCCACTGAAAGTGGACCACCTGGGCAGTGCTGGAAACCGCTCGGTAGCGGAGCATGTCCGGCCCGTGCTCAAGCAGCTTGGTGGCCGTCCTAACCCGGGAGCCGGGCCGGCCCGCAGCCAAGCGATAGAACAGCTCCCGCCGAAGGTAGCCGGTGGGGGCAGGCACCGAGCCGTAGGGAAAACGCGAGGTGATGAGCCGGACGTCCGCCCCCAGTTCGGCCAGGGCCGCACACAGCGAGTGGTCGTAGGGAGGCGTGTAGGCCGAGGGATCGACGACATCTACACGCACTCCGGTCGCTCCTAGCGCTCCAGCGGGCGGCCAGCCAGACGGCTCAGGCGCTGGGCCAGCGCGTCGGCCGCCCTGCCCCCCAGAGGATGCAGTCGGGCCTGCGGGTCCCCCTCCAATCGGCGGACGGCCGGTGCCAGCTCCCACATGCCCGGCTCCCGCGGTCCTCTGCCCATCAGATCCGTGGCCACTCGCACCGGGTGGCGGAGCGCCAGGCTAAGTGCGGCGGTCGTCCTACTGGCTACGCCCTCGTCCTCCAGATAGCGGATGGACAGGCCGCGCGCCGCTTCCGAGTCGGGAGTCTCGGGGCGAGAGACCGCCTCGATACGCGCCCGTTCGATGCTGCCCGCCAGCTCGACCAGGGGATCTCCGTCCCGGGGGAACTCCTCCGCCACCAGCACCACGTCAACGCTTCCCGGAGCCGAAATCGGAGCGTTGGCGGGCCGGTTGGGGAGGACGAAGCCCGCGAGCTCCTCGAGGCCCAGCATCACGTCCAGCGCCCGGAACGACGGCTCTGCGGCGGCACGGGCTGGTTCGGACCGGCCTGGCTCGGGCGGGTGGCCGGGCCGCTTGACCCGGGCCAGTGCCCGCTTGAGCCATCGGGCCACTGCCGGCTCGGGTTCAAAGCCCTCATAGCGCCGGGCCAGCCAGGCTCGGCCGGCGGCGTAGGAGCGCCACTGCCGGCGC
>JBPYDM010000209.1:0-4191 GCA_051986255.1 Solirubrobacteraceae bacterium
AGATCGTCAACTGGAACAACCGGCCCGAAGCTGGGTACGAGGCCCCGGACGACAACTGGATGCTCGGAGCGATCCAGCGCGTCACCCTGCTCCTGAACAACCTGGGCCACGGCAAGAACATCACGCCGGCCAAGGTGGTTTCGGCCATGAACGAGGCGGCCACGCAGGACGTCCGTGAGATGACGATCGAGCCCATCCTGTCCAGGCTTCTGCACGGCGGCCACGCCCCCAGCGCGCGCGACGCCGAGATGCTGGCGCTGCTCGACAAGTGGCACCGCCAGGGAGGCAGCCGGCTCGATCGGACGGGCGACGGCGAGATCACCGCGCCGGGCGCCATGATCATGGACACGGCTTGGCCGCTTATGGCCAAGGCGTGGGCCTCGGCCGTGCTCGGCACGTCGCTGACCAACCAGCTGGCCTCGTTCCAGAGCATCTACGACTATCCCAACAACGGCCTGGGCACGGGCGGGCAGTACGCGGGCTGGCACATCTGGATGGATAAGGACCTGCGGACCATGCTGGGCGATCACGTCAGAGGGCCTTTCGCCATCCGGTACTGCGGCGCGGGCAACCCCAGCCAGTGCCGGAAGCTCCTGTGGAAGGCCATGGACCAGGCGGGCAACGAGCTGGCCAAGCAGCAGGGACCCAATCCCGCGAACTGGCGCCAGAGCGCCACCGCCGAGGAGATCACCTTTGTGCCGGGGCTACTGAGCTACAAGATGCGCTACACGAACCGGCCCACAGGGATCCAGCAGATCCTGAGCTTCGGTGGCCACGCGCCCGGCGACGGGTAAGGAGCTGGATCAGGGGCCGGTTGTGCCCGGTCCGGCCAGCTCCGCCCCCAGACGCTCGAGGGCCGCTCCGTCCAGCCGGTGGATGACCCAGTCATCCAGGCGCTTGGCCTCGAGCTGCTCGTAGAAGCGCAGGGCCGGCTCGTTCCAGTCGAGCGCGGCCCACTCCAGCCGGGTGCAGCCGCGCCTGACGGTGATCGCGGCGAGCTCGTGCAAGAGGGCCGAGCCGACGCCGCCCCGCCGGTGAACCTCGGGGACGAACAGATCCTCCAGCCAGATGCCGGGGCGGCATTCCCAGGTGGAAAACGTGCCGTGGAACAGGGCGAACCCGACAGGCGTCGCCTCCACCTCGGCCACCAGCGCCTCCGCGGTGGGAGCAGCCCCGAACAGCGCTTGCGCCAGCAGCTCGACGCTACCCGTCACTCGGTCGGCCGCCCGCTCGTAGGCGGCCAGGTCCACGATCATCGAGAACATCAGCTCGCAGTCGGCTGGTTGGGCCGGACGGATCGTGACCTGGGGGCTCAAGGGTGGAGCAAGATAGCGGCCCCCGGCCGAAACGGCGAAGATGTGCATCGCGTGACCATCATTCCCGACACCATCACCCGGCCGGTGAGTCGGCTGGGAGCGGCGGCACAGAACACGCTGGAGTTGGCGCGGTTCGGCGGATTATCCACCGACGAGGAGTCCTCACCCTTCGAGCTCGCGGCCGAGGACCGCGTATATCGGCTCCGCCACTATTACCCTCAGCAGGGACAAGGGCCTCCGATCGTGCTGGTGCCCCCGATGATGCTCGCGGCCGATGTATATGACGTTGGGCCCGGCACCAGTGGGGTGTCGATCCTCCGGGAGCGCGGCGTCGATCCGTGGGTCGTGGACTTTGGCAGCCCCGAACACGAGAAGGGAGGTCTCGGGCGAACGCTGACCGACCACGTCCTGGCCGTGTCGGACGCGGTTGACCGCGTGGGGGAGCTCAGCGGGCGCGATGTCCATTTAGCGGGCTACTCCCAGGGTGGGCTCTTCTGCTACCAGACGGCGGCGTACCGGCGCGGCGCCGGAATCAGCTCGTTGATCACCTTCGGCAGCCCGGTGGACGCTCGCCAGGGCATGCCCCTGGGACTGCCCGAGCGGATCGCCGGGGACTTGGCCGAGGTGCTGGCAGACACGTTCAGCGGGCGGGCCCTCCCGGCCTGGGCCAGCCGGATTGGCTTTCGGCTGCTCGACCCGGTCAAGTCCGCGCGCCACCGGATCGAGTTCCTCTTGGAGCTGCACAATCGAGAGGCGCTGCTGCCCCATGAACGCCAGCGTCGCTTCCTGGAGGGGGAGGGCTGGGTGGCCTGGCCCGGACCGGCCATGGCAGAGTTCCTGCGCCAGTTCATCGCCCACAACCGCATGCTCGAGGGCGGATTTGTGATCGAGGACCGGCTTGTGACTCTGGCTGACATCACCTGCCCGATCCTGGTCGTGGTGGGCGCGGTCGATCAGCTGGCGCCGGCAGCCGGCGTGGTGGCCATCACGCAGGCCGCGCCCGGCGCTGAGGCGTTCCTGCTCAATCTCCACGCCGGTCACTTTGGCCTCGTGGTGGGAAGCGCCGCCACCTCATCAAGCTGGCCGACCGTGGCGGAGTGGACGCGCTGGCGAGACGGCGAGGACCGCGCACCGGAGGGGATCGTGCGGATAAGCGACGTCCAGACCTCCGACTTGGGCCGGCCCGTGCGCAACCGTGTGGGATACGGGTTCGAGCTTGCCCTCGGCGCGGGCGGCGGCATGGCCAGGTCGCTGACCACCGGCGCTGGCCGAGCGGCGCGTACCGTGGTCGAGCTGGGGCGGGAGGCCGCCGGGCAGCTGCCCCGGCTTGTCCGCTTGGAGCAGATCCAACCTGGCACCAGGATCTCACTCGGGCTGCTCGTGTACGAGCGGGCCCGGCGGGACCCGGACGAGGTCTTCTTTCTGTTCGAGGACCGGGCCTACACGACCAGCGACTTCAACCAGCGCATCGACAACGTGGTCCGTGGCCTGATCGAGGTCGGGGTGCGGCAGGGCGAGCACGTGGGGGTGCTCATGGGCACCCGTCCGAGCGCGTTTGCCGTCGCCGTGGCCATGAGCCGCCTGGGCGCCGTCGGAGTGCTCATGCGCCCCGACGGCGACGTGGCCCGGGAGGCCAGGTTGGGCCAGGTCGAGCGGGTGATCGCCGATCCCGAGCGGTCGGCGCTGGCGGCCGAGCTGGAGGGCGTCCAGGCACTGGTGCTCGGGGGTGGCGGCGGCCCGCGTGACCTAGAGATACCGCTGGTCACCGACATGGAGCAGATCGACCCCGGAGCCGTACAGCTGCCCCGCTGGTACCGGGCAAATCCCGGCCGGGCGGCCGAGTTGGCCTTCATCCTGTTCAGCGGCGAGGGCGAGAACACGCGAATCAACCGGATCACCAACCAGCGCTGGGCGCTGTCGGCCTTCGGGACCGCCACGTCCGCGGCGCTGGGGGAGGCCGACACGGTGTACAGCGTCACGCCGCCCTATCACCCCTCAGGGCTGATGACCAGCCTGGGCGGCGCTGTGGCCGGCGGCGCCAGGTTGGCCATGGCCCGACAGTTCGACGCCGCCACCTTCTGGCAGGAGGTCAGGCGCTACGGCGTCACGGTGGCGTCCTACACCTGGACGATGGTGCATGACCTGCTGCTGGCACCCGCCCAGCCGGGCGAGCGCCATCACCCTGTGCGGTTGTTCATCGGGTCGGGTATGCCCCGAGGGCTGTGGGGCAGGGTCGAAAAGCGGTTCGCGCCCGCCCGAGTGCTCGAGTTCTACGCCTCCACCGAAGCCGGAGCGATCCTGGTCAACCTTCGCGACGCCAAGCGCGGAGCGATGGGCAGGCCGCTGCCGGGCAGCGCCGAGGTCAGGATCGCCCGCTACGACCTCGAGGTGGGCGGGCTGGTCCTGGGGCGGGACGGCTTTGCCGAGGTGTGCGGGACGGACGAGGTGGGGATGCTGCTCGTCCGCGTGCAACCCAGCGACCCGCTGAGCGTTGTCCCGCTACGGGGCGTGTTCGCTCCCCAGGACGCTTGGGTGGCCACCGGCGACCTGTTCCGCCGGGACGCCGACGGGGACTTCTGGCGGGTAGACGCGGTGGTCGACGTGGTCCGCACCGACCGTGGCCACGTCTTCACCACGCCCATCCGGGAAGCTCTGGGCGACCTGTCTGCCGTGGATCTGGTGGTGGCCTACGGAGTGCGCCCCCAAGCGTCGGCAGCCGAGCTGGCCGTGGCCGCGGTCACGCTCCGTCCGGAGCACGAACTCACCCCACGCGACCTGCGCCGCGCCGTCGATCTGCTCGAGCCCGATCAGCGTCCGGCCGTCGTCCATGTCGTGGACGCGATTCCGCTGACCACGTGGTACCGGCCTGTCACCG
>JBPYDM010000210.1:0-2321 GCA_051986255.1 Solirubrobacteraceae bacterium
AAGATGCCGCACGCGCCCCTGCACCGTGACCAGCCGGCTGGGGAGCGCCAACTCCTCGAGCCACTCGACGGCGCCCTCGCCCCGGATGATGGCGGCGGTACTGGCGATGTTCGCCTCCAGGCAGGAGGCCGCGGTGACGCTGACCGTGCGCCAGGGACCGGCCGCCGGCCGGCCACTGGAGGGATCGAGAAGATGATGCGCCTCGCCGCCCTCGGTGGCCCAGCGCCGCACCGCCGTGCTGGAGGTGGCCAGCCCGCCCGAGGACAGGGCGATCCACTGCCCGGGGGCGCTCACGTCGGCGCGGTGATCGTCGGTCACCCGGATCCTCCAACCCTCGGGCGGAGCGCCACCGGCGATGGCCAGATCGCCCCCCAGGGACACCAGCAAGCCGCAGCCGACTGCCTGCTGCGCCGCGGCGGCCGCCTGATCGGCGCACAGAGCCTTGGCCGTGGCTCCGAGATCGAGGATGACCCCGCGTGGCACGCGGACGCTCCGACCGGCCTCATCGATCTGAACAGTCCGCCAGCCGGGCACCGTGGCCAGCGAGGGCTTGGCCGGGCGGCCCTCCGTCCGCATCAGCTCAAAGTCTCGGTCGTAGCCCAGCGCGATGAGCGCCTGGCCGATGGTGGGATCCACCGCCCCATCCGTGAGCCGGGCGGCGCGCAGGGCGGCCTGAATCGCCCCCAGCAGCAGTGCGCTCACCCGCACCCAGCGACCGGCGTCGGCGTTCAGACGGGACAGCTCCGAGTCATCGCGGAAGCGCGAGCAGGCCTGGTCGAAGTCTGCCACCACCCGCTCCACGATCGCCCGGGCGGCGGCGAGCACGGCCGGATCGGCCACGGCCACTACGCCCAGGCCTCCGAAGACGGGGAAGCGAACGCTCTCTGGCAAGGTTCAGGAGCCGCCCGATACGACACTTCCCCCGCCGCTGGCGCTGCTCGGTGCGGGCTGAGGCGGCGGGGAGGATTGTGTGGTGCTGGGCGGCGGCGTGGCGACGGGAGGCGGGGAGCTCTGCGACTGCTCTCCCGATCCCGAGATCCCCAACTGGGCTGCGTTGGCCGGAGGGGCCAGAGGTGGCGCGGACTGCGAGGAGGCGGTGCTCGATCGGCGCTCCGAGGCGGAGGTGGACGAACCCTGGCCCGACGTCCCCGTGGACTGAGCGCGCGACGAGGCGCCCAGCGATTTGCCGGGCAGGAGCGCCGAGGCCAGGCCGGCCAGCGCGCCGCTGAGGGCCACGGCCCCCACCATCACCCAGCGCCGGGTGCGCCGGATGCGGTCGATGGCCGCGTCCCTGGCCAGGCCGGCCAAGGCGGGATCGCGCTGCGTGGTCACGGAGGGACGGGACGCCCCGCCATCGGTCGGTCCTCGACCGGGTGTATCGCTACCTGCTGTTGCCATATCCGTTACTCGGGATACCCGAAATCTGCCAGCTAGGGAAGCAGCACCTCCTAAGAGCAAAATGAGAATTCGGCCATCCCGCCCAGGGCTCCCGCAACCGTTCGAGCGCGGAGGTTGGCGACCCGACCCGGCTAGCGCCGCTGTGGCTCCTGCCCACGCGGATGGACGTGTACCCGGATCTCTTCCTGTGGCTGGTAGGTGCGCTCGGCCGCGTAGGCCTCCAGCGCACGGTAGTCGGCCTCCGTCTGGGGGGCGTGGACCAGCGATCGAGGGTACAGCCGGTGCTTGAGCACCACGTTCAGCTGGGCGCCCAGCAGCGTGACCACCGACTGCAAGTAGAACCACCACAGGATCGTGATGACCGTGGCGAACGTCCCGTACGTGGACTGCGCGCTCTGGAGGTGCCGCGAGATGATGAAGGCGGACAACTGCTGGAGAACAAAGAAGATCAGGCCGGAGAAGATCGATCCCGGTAGGACATCGCGCACGCTGATCTCGCTGTCGGTGAGCATCCGGAAGGCGGCGATGAACAGGCCGATGTCCAGGAGGATCGAGATGACGTAGCCGGCGATCCGCCCGGCGATGCCCAGGTGGACCCCGCTGGCGGAGCTGGTGACAAATCCGGAGATCAACGTGGTCAGCACTAGCCCGGCGCCTACCGTGACCAGGACGAAAACACCGCGCCGGACCTGCTCTAAGAAGCCCGGACGCTGGTTGTAGGGGATCTCCCACACCGAGTTGAACGCGCTTTGCAGCGTCCGGACCGCGGCCATTCCGCTCCACAGGGCGGTCGCCACGCCCAGGACCAGCGCCCACCATGAGCCGGTCAGCCCCTTGATGGAGGCTGGGTGCAGCAGCGGGAACAGCTTGGACACGTGCGTCAGGACGTTGGCCTTATCTGGCGCCGGCAGGACCCAGCCGAG
>JBPYDM010000211.1:0-3558 GCA_051986255.1 Solirubrobacteraceae bacterium
GAAGCGGTACTCCACCTCCTGGAGGGCTCGGGGCAGTGCCCGCTGACCTCCGATCACGACGGAGGACATCTCGCCGAAGAGGAGCTTTACGGCCAGGGCCGGCACCGGCAGGAACGCCGGACGGCGCAGGACGCGGCCCAGCGTCTTCGACAGCTCCGCGTTCGTTACCGGATTGGGGCCCACGAGGTTCAGCGGGCCCGAGCACCGCGGATCCTCCAGGCAACGCAGGATGGCTCCCACCTCGTCCTCCAGGTGGATCCAGGGAAAGTACTGACGACCTCCGGCTACCGGGCCGCCCACACCGAGGCGGAACGGCGGCAGCATCTGCGCGAGCGCGCCCCCGCGAGGGGCGAGCACAACGCCGGTGCGGATCAACGCGACGCGCATGCCGGGGAGCTCGGAGGCAGCGAGCGCCTCGCTTTCCCAGTCGACCGTCAGCCGGGCCAGGAAGTCGTTGCCGGGCCCCGCGCTTTCGTCAATCGGGTCGTCGCCCCGCGAGCCATAATGACCGACCGCCGAGCCATTCACCAGCGTGTTTGGCCTCTCGTCGGGCGTCAGGTCCCGCAGCGCGGCCACCAGCCAGCGGGTACTGAGAACGCGTGAGTCACGGATCTCTTCCTTGGCGGCCTCCGTCCAGCGCTGTGCCACCGGCGCACCGAGGAGGTTCACCACGGCGTCAGCACCGGCGAGCGCCTGCGGGGCAGGCGGCGCGAGTTTCGGCTCCGGCCAGAGCTCAACCTCCGCCACTTGGCCGCGCACACGCTCGCCAGACCGCTGGCTGCGCACCAGCGCCACCACCTCGTCACCGCGGGCGCTCAGCGCTGCGCTCAGCGCGGTCCCGATCAGTCCCGTGGCGCCGGCGACGGCTACCCGCATCGGCTATCGGGCAGCGGCGGGCGCCTCATTGCGCGTGGGCGAACCGGGCAAGCGCCTCTCTTGCGCCCCCCACAAGCGGCGCGCCGTGAGCGGTGAGCAGCAGGTCGAACTCCAGGTCAAGCACCTGGCGGTACGCGTCGCGCAGCGCGGCTTTGGTGGTCTCAGGGTCATCCATGTACTGCTCGGGAACGAACCCCAGCTCGGTGCCATAGTGCACGACCCCGTCTGCGCACACCAGGGCCCGCTGACCGGGTATGTGCAGCGCCGTCTCGTCGGGGCAGATGGCGTCGATCTCGTGCGCGGTTGCACCTCCCGGGAGTTCGTCGCCGAAGTCGAACGGCTCCACTGGGCCGCGCCCGTCGAGCTCGTGGACACCGTTGCGCACGCAGTGCACGGTGCTGCCAAATGCCTCCCGGATCCGCCAGCCATCGCGATCGTGGTGGCGGTTGCTCAGGAGGATGTGCTCGGGTGGCCCCTGCTGCTCCAGCCACTCCATTCCCTCGGCCGGGACCAGGGGATCGATCAACACCCGGTCCGGGGCGAGGTAGTAGGAGCTGACCTCCACCCCAATCTGGGGGTGCCGCCTGGTCCAGTGCCACAGTCCGGGTGCGATCTCTTGCATTGCCAGCAGCCTACCTGGCTTCTGGGGTTCCCAAAGCTCACGCTTACTTGACTCATCAACTATAGTTGGGGGTAATGGCCACTATTTCGGAGAGTCAGCTCGAGGGCATTTCCCTGGACGCCTGGAGGGCTTACCTACAGAGTCATGCCTCGATCCTCCGGACGCTCGACGCCGAGCTCCTGGCCGAGCAGGGCATCACGACCCGCGATTACGAGGTGTTGCTGTACCTGGCGCACGCGCCCGAGCGGAGGCTGCCCATGTCCTCCCTGGCCACGGGGACGATGCTCACCCGCTCCGGGATCACCCGGCTGGTCGACGGCCTGGTGGCCGAAGGGTTCGTCGAGAGGAACGCCTGCGCCGAAGACGGACGGATCTCCTACGCCCAGCTCACGGACCCCGGGTACGAGAAGCTGCGGCTGGCGGGGTGCTCGCACGTGGCCAGCATCCGCCGCCTGTTTCTAGAACACTTCCGCCCCGAGGAGATCGCCCAGTTGGCCGAGCTGCTGGGGCGCCTCCCAGGTACGCAGGGAGGCATGTCATGTACCGCCCCGTAGCTGACTCCACCGCCCAGTCCCTCGCCTCCGAGCCAGCCGGCACAATCGACGCGGGCACCACGATTGGGGCGGTGCGTCTGGCCGTGGCGGACGTCGCCGGTGTTGCGGCCTTCTACGAGCGGACGCTCGGCCTCGGGCGAGCGAGCGAGGACGGTGGCCGTGTGTCGCTGAGCGCGGACGGTGACCGTGTACTGGTCGAGCTCTCCGGCGACGCCTCGGCACCGCCGCGCGATCCTCGCTCCCCCGGGCTGTACCACCTGGCGGTGCTCATGCCTGACCGAGTTCAGCTGGCCATGGCGCTCGGACGTCTGGCTGCGGCGCGCTGGCCGCTCGATGGCGCGTCAGATCACCTGGTTAGCGAGGCGCTGTACCTCTCAGATCCCGAGGGAAACGGAATTGAGATCTACCGCGACCGACCTCGCCAGGAATGGCCCGAACGAGACGGAAGCCTGGCCATGGCCACGCTTCCGCTCGACGTGCAGAACCTGCTGGGCGAGCTAGCCGACTCCCCTCGAGTCGAGCAGAAGGCGCCTGCTGGGACGCGCATGGGGCACGTGCATCTCCAGGTGGCCGACCTCCAGCAGGCGGAGCAGTTCTACTGCGGGGTGCTGGGTTTCGAGGTCACCGTCCGCGCCTACCCCGGAGCCCTGTTCGTGTCCGCCGGTGGCTACCACCACCACATCGGCCTGAACACGTGGCACAGCGCGGGCGCTCCCCCAGTCGCTCCTGGAGCTCTTGGATTGCGGAGCTTCGAAGTCGTGCTGCCCACGCCAAAGGCGCTGGAGGACGTGCTCGGCCGGGTGCGCCAGGCGGGACTCGATCAGGAGACGCAGGCCCAGGGCACGCTGGTCCGGGACCCGTCGGGCAACGGCGCCCTCCTCCGCACCGCCTGAGGGGACACCTAACCTCAGCGCTAGCCTTGCCCTCGCGGCGACGTGGCGGAGTGGCTACGCAGCGGCCTGCAAAGCCGTCTACACCGGTTCGATTCCGGTCGTCGCCTTAGGCTCGCACGATTGAGATGAGCGTCCCGGACATCGAGGTGGCATGCCGTGACTGAGGGGTCCCGTAGCGCCAATTTGGAGAAGGTCGACCACATCGTGGTCCTGATGCTCGAGAACCGGTCGTTTGACCACATGCTCGGCTACCTGTCGCTTGAGGGTGGACGGGGTGACGTCGACGGTCTGCGCCCAGAGCTCTCCAACGAGTACAACGGGCGCGCCTATCCGGTCCATCACCTCGACACCACTGCGATCCCGGACGACCCGGATCACAGCGCCGGCGCGGTCGACCTTCAGCTGGGCGACGGCGCGATGAACGGCTTCGTCGCGAGCTTCGCGAAGACGCTGTCGGACCGCGGGCTACGGGACGCCGACGTGGGGCGGGTGATGGGTTACTACGACGGGGCGGATGTTCCGGTCCACGACCACCTCGCGAGCGAGTTCGCGGTCTGCGATCGATGGTTCAGCTCCGTCCCCGGCGCTACGTGGCCCAACCGCCTGTACGCGG
>JBPYDM010000212.1:0-4244 GCA_051986255.1 Solirubrobacteraceae bacterium
GCCCGGGAGCCAGGCGGGGCCGCGGTGGGATTCGCCACCCTGTACTGGAGTTGGTCGACCACCAGTGCGTGCCGGATCGGCGTGATGAACGATTTGTTCGTGGCCGAGGCGGCGCGCGGGCAGGGCCTGGCGGAGAGGTTGATCGAGGCGTGCCGGAAGGAGTGCACCCGGCGAGGCGCGGGCCAGCTCACCTGGCAGACGGCGCCCGACAACCTCCGGGCGCAGACTGTCTATGACCGGGTGGGTGGGACCCGCGAGCAGTGGGTCGACTACTGGCTGCCCTCTTAATGGGCAGCCGCCGTAAGGTCGGCCACGCGCTCTAGATCCTCCAGGTGGTCGACCATGTCGACGATCGCCGCGGCACGCTCCTCACCCAGGACCGGTCCCGCCAGCTGCCTGAACTTCGCAGTCAGCCGGGCGCGTTGCAGCTCGAGATCAGCCGCGGGAGTGCTCACATCGGCTGAGGCGACGAGCTCGCGTCCGTCGATGGTGTGCACACGTACGGTCCCGGCGGACATTCCCAGCTGGCCGGCGCACACCCGAACGCGGTCCCGCGTGTCGATCAGGTCAGGTGCGGCCATCCGCTCGTCCGAGTAGGCAGCCGGATGGGTGGTGTCGTCGCCCAGGAGCGCCATCGCGGTCACCGCGCGGAGGCTGAACTTGCCCTCGAGCCCGGTGCGAGGACTGGCGATGTTCGCCACGTCTAGCACCGCCGGGTTGACCTGGACATCGATCGTCCTGACGTCGTCAGGCCCGAGGCTGTGCTTTTGGCGAAGGAGAACGGCAGCCTCGATGACGCCGTGGGTGAAGTAGCAGGCCGCGTGGTACTTGAACAGCGTCTCGCGGATCAGGTACCTGTCCGCGAGCTCCTCCAGGATCCCGGGCCCGGCCATCTGGCCACCGTGACTGCGCGCGAATCCCTGAGGTGCTTCGATGATGTCCGGGCTGCTGGTGAAGCCGCGCGATGCGAGGACCGCGGCCAGTAGGCCATTGGCCGCCGCCTTGCCGGCGTGCAGCGGCTTGCACATGGTCCCGAAGACGCCCTTCAGCCCGGCCGCCTGCGTACCGGCGATGCCCAGCGTTGCCAGCCAACGCTCCTCGTCGAGGTCCAGCAGCCTGGCACACGCCGCGGCTGCGCCGAACGTTCCGAGCGTCCCGGTGGCGTGCCAACCGCGCTCGTAATGGCTCGGATTGACCAGGGCTCCGAGCCGGCACTCCACCTCCACTCCCGCCACGAAGGCGGCGAGCAACTCGGCTCCGGAGGAGTCGAGGCGTTCGGCCAGGGCCACTACGGCCGGGGCAACCGGGGCCGTGGGATGACCGACCATCGTCAGATGGGTGTCGTCGAAGTCGAGCGCGTGAGCCGCGGCACCGTTGAGGAGTGCGGCGATATGGGCGGATGCCTGGCCGGACCGGCCGATCAGCGTCGCCTCCCCGCCAGCCGGAACCGCGAGCTCGCTGGCCAGGATCTCGACAAGTGGCTCGCGTGATCCCGCCAGCGTCACGGCCAGCCAATCCAGCAGGCAGTGCTTGGCCACCTCGAGCGCGTCAGCGGGGAGCTTCGCGAACGACACCGCCCGGCCGGCCTGCACCAAAGCAGCAGTCGCACCCTGTGTCGAGCTGAGGCCTGCCTCGGGGCTACCGGCCCCGACATGCAAACTCATTCCACCCCTTCCATACGCGAATCGTAAGGTGGGCCGGTGGCCTCCGCGTTGAGTCTCTATCTCGATCAGAACTACCTGAGCGGCATCGTCAAGCACAAGCCCGCGTTTCGCGAGCTCGAGCCCGTCCTGCGTCAGGCCGTCAGCACCGGCATCGTCGAGGTGTTCGAGTCAGAGGTCCACGTCAGGGAGTCCCTTCCCCGCCCCGACCTGCGGCTGCTCGACCGCCTGCGAAATCTCTCAGGCGGACGCCGCCTCCCGGATCGGCCTGATCGTGCGATCAGGGAAGCACGGCGGCGGATGGTGTGGGTGATCGAGCACGATTTCCCCGAACGTCGGGCGTGTCTCAGCGATGACGCTGACCTTGAAGCCATCGCGGCCGCCGTGCGCCATTGCGACCTCGTTACGTGTGACGCTTTCATGGCGGACGTCATCCGCAGAGCCCGGCTGGACCTGCGTCACGATTGTGAGCTCTTCACCGGTCGGCGCCCTGATGTGTCACGTCTGCGCGAGCGGTTGCAGGTGGCATTAGCCCACCCCGTATCCCCTCGGCCGGCCGACGCTCACATCCACTACCGTGAAGAATCACTGTCGTGACGACGCCCCAGGAGAAGTGGCTGGCCGCCCTCTGGCCGGAGGTTCGCCCGCCTCTCCCGCCGCCACCGGCTTCGGTCGTCGAGCTGGGGTGCGGGCGGCTCGGCGGCTTCATCCCGAGGTTGCGAGACGACGGGTACGAGGGTGTCGGGATCGATCCCGTCGCACCCGAGGGCGAGAGCTACCAGCAGGTTGAGTTCGAGCAGAGCGAGCTACCCCAGCGGTTCGAGGCCGTGATCGCCTGCACCTCGCTGCACCACGTGGCCGACCCGAACGAGGTACTGGACAGGATCGCGAATGCCCTGGCCCCGGCGGGCGTGGTGGTCGTGGTGGAATGGGACTGGGAGGGGTTCGACGAGGCCACCGCCCGGTGGGCCTTCGAGCGGCTGGACGGATCAGAGTCAGAGAGCTGGCTGCACCGCCGCCGTGACGAGTGGAGGGCTTCGGGCCAGACTTGGGAGGAGGCTCTGCGGGCCTGGGCGACCCACCACGGCCTGCATAGCGCTCGGGACCTGATCCGGGCACTGGACCAGCGCTTTCAGCGCGTGTCCTGCGTTCGGCAGCCGTTTCTCTTCTCCGAGCTCGATGAGACGAGTGAGGCCGACGAGCGCGCGGCCATCGACGCGGGAGAGATTCGAGCCCTGCGGATCGACTACGTAGGGCGGCTGGGCTGAGCGCCGACCGGTCACACCCGGCTCCCGTCCCAACTGGGCGGCAGCGCGCTCAGAGGTGGTCGGTGGCGATGAACCGGCTCCAGTCCCAGCCCAGCGGATGCCTCAGGGCGCACGCCGCGATCAGCTGGCCCCGCTCCTGGTTGTTCAGCCACCACCGGTTCTCGACGTGGCTGATCGTCCGCCACGACCCGCAGAGGAACGTGAGCGACTGCGGCGAGTACCCGACCGTGAGCACGAAGCGCTGTGGAAGGTGCCGGGGACGCCAGTACTGCCAGCTGAGATGTCCGCTCAGTGTCAGTGGCAGGCCGTGACCGTAGTACTCGAGCGCCGCAGCCTCGCCGTAGTTGGCGG
This sequence comes from Solirubrobacteraceae bacterium, assembly GCA_051986255.1. Lineage (GTDB taxonomy): Bacteria > Actinomycetota > Thermoleophilia > Solirubrobacterales > Solirubrobacteraceae > Palsa-465. The sequence continues at coordinate 3,281 of JBPYDM010000212.1, forward strand.
CCAGAACTGCGCCGTGAGCACGCTGGTACCGCGTCAGCCCAGCCCAGGCTCGCTGCACCTGGTCCGTCATCTCGGGCCAGCCGATCTCGTCCTTGAAGAAGCCGATCTTCCACACGTTCGAGCTGACCAGCTGGGAGGTCGAGTAGAAGGGCACGACGATCGGGCCGGCCAGCGCAACCACCACCCCCTGTAACGCGACGGCCGCGCCCACGAGCATGAGCCGGCCGCGGCCACGCAGCCAGCCGTCGAGGGCCACGGCGCCGGCGGCCACGGCCAGTCCGTCGGCCGGCAACGGGTAGTACGCGCGGCCGCGCTCGAGGAAGAACACGACGGTGACCAGGAGCGGGATGAGGGCCAGCGCGCGGAGTCGAGCGCGCCACAGCCAGCACACGCCCGCCGCGGCCAGGATGCTGGTCGAGCCCAGGAACAGCAGCTGCTCGGTCAGGTAGGCCGGCCGGGATGTATCCGACGCGGTCTTGGCGGTCTGACTCGAGAGGAAGTGCCAGCTGGGCCAGCCGTGCTGGGCCTGCCACACCAGATTGGGAGCGAGCAGCGCCAGCGCGATCAGCAGGCCAAGCCACGGCCACGGGGTGGCTAGCTGGCGCCGCTCCTTGGTCAGAATCAGCGCGGCGGCGAAGGCCAGGCTCAGGAAGGCGAGCGTGTACTTGGCCTCGAGCCCGATACCCGCAATTGCACCGAGGGCCAACCAGAGGCGCGGCTCGCACCGCACCAGCAGGCGTACGGCCACGTACAGAAAGGACATCCAGGCCAGGGCGTCGAGCCAAGTGGGGTGAAAGATGCTGGCCGATCCGAGAATGTAGGGCGTCACCGCCCAGGCCAGGCCGGCCACCCACTGTGCCCGACGGCCGCCACCCAGCTCGCGGGCGCAGAAAGCGACCAGCACGACTGTCCCGGCGCCCGCGGCCAGGCTGACGATGCGCAGCGCGACCAGCGACCCGGGTGC
>JBPYDM010000213.1:0-8438 GCA_051986255.1 Solirubrobacteraceae bacterium
GGCGCACGCACCCGCGGCCGTGCGCGCTTTGGGACGCCACACGAGACAAGTCTCCTAGACTGACGGTCTGGCCTCGCCCTCCGACACCAAGTCATTGATCGAGACCGCCGTCAAGCGGTTCCTGGCCGAGGTCCCGGCTCTCCAGCCGCTCAAGCTCGTGGCTGGCCTTGAACTCAGGGCTCGGGGCGACGTCCAGATCTACCGCGTGGAGCTACCAGGCCCCGTGGTCACCAAGGACATCCCAGCCGACGCCAAAGTCACGATCTCGATTCCCAGATCGCATTTCAACGAGCTGGCCACCAAGGGACGGGTCAAGGACTGGCGTGAGGCCTTCGCCCACGGCGACGCGAAAGCGACTGGGATCGACCAGGTGATGAAGCTGATCGTCAACGTGGTGGACCGCCAGGACGAGCGCAGCCGCACGCGCAAGGCACGCCTGTAGCGGCCAGCCGCACGGATACGGCCGGCGGGCGGGCGCTCAGCGCGCCTGCGCCAGCTGCTCGGCCTGCGAGAGCTGGTCGTCGATCAGCGCCAGGCCGGCGTCCCAGAATCCGGGGTCGGTGAGGTCTATGCCCACGATGGCGGTCAGCTCCTCGGGACTGCGTGAACCGCCGGCGGCCAGCAGCTCCAGGTAGCGGGGCACAAATGCTCTGCCCTCCTGGCGGTAGCGCCCGTACACCGACAGCGCCAGCAGCTGTCCGTACGCGTAGGCGTACACGTACCCGGGGGTGTTGATGAAGTGAGGGATGTAGGACCACCACAGTCGGTAGCCCTTGGTCATCTCCACCGAGTCGGCGAACAGCTCGCCCTGGCTCTCCAGCCACAGCTCGGACAGCCTTTCCACCGAGAGCTCGCCCTGGCGCCGCCGTCCGGTGTGCACCAGGTGCTCGAACCGGTTCATGGCCATCTGGCGGAACACGGTGGCGATGGCGCCGTCGATCTGTTCGGCGAGCAGGTTGAGTCGCTCCTCGTCATCCCGCGCGAACTCCAGCAAGCGCTCGAACACCAGCGTCTCACCGAACACGGATGCGGTCTCGGCCAGTGTGAGGGGCGTGGACTGGTGGAAGATGCCCTGGGGCTGGGCGAGCGAGGCGTGCAGCCCGTGCCCCAACTCGTGGGCCATCGTGAGCACGTCGCGCCGCCGCGCCGTGTAGTTGAGCATCACGTAGGGGTGGAGGCTCGGGACAGCGTAGGAGCAGAAGGCGCCCCCGCGCTTGTTGGGGCGCGGCGGTGCATCGACCCACCTCTCGTCGAAGAAGCGCCGGGCCACCGCTCCAGCCTCGGGTGAGAACGAACGGTAGGTGTCCAGGACGAGGTCGCGCGCCTCGGCGTAGGAAATCGCCAGGTCCTGCTTAGCCAGTGGAGCGGAGCGGTCGTAGTCGGCCAGCCGGTCGACCCCCAGCAGGCGGGCCTTGAGCTTGTACCAGCGCTGGGGAACGTCGTAGCGCCGCCGGACGGCCTCGATCAGCGCCATCACCGACTCGTCCGAGGCCTCGTTATCCAGGTTGCGGCTGGCCAGCCAGTGGGGGTAGGAACGCAGCCGATCCTCGACGGACTTGTCGTACACCAGCGTGTTGTAGATGAAGGCGCGGGTCCGCGCGCCCGGGTCCAGCGCCGCCGAGACCGCCTCGGCGGCGGTCCGGCGCACGCTCCGGTCCCCCGACAGCAACCGACTCAGGGCCACGTCCAGAGTGACCACCTCACCCGACAGCTCCACCCGGATTGCGGCTGTCAGCTCCCCGAACAGCCGGGCCCAGGAGTGCTGGCTCGAGATGGCCTTCTCGGCCATGACCTTCTCCTCGGGCTCAGTTAGCAGGTGGGGGCGGTACCGGCGTGCGCTGCGCAGGTAATGACGGCAGAAATCCAGACTGTCTGCGGCCAGAAGCTCCTCGACCCGGGCATCGTCCAGGGCGGCCCATTCCAGCTCGAAGAACAGGAGCTTGGTTTCGATCTCCGTCCCTCCCTCCTGCACGCGCTGAAGCAGGGCCCCCCGCTCGGGATCCGCGGTGTCCGTGGCAAAGGAGAGCGACGCGAATGTGGCCGCTCGGCGGATCAGGTCGTCGATCGACTCGACGTCGTGCATGGCCTCCGCCAGGCCGTCGGAGTCGAGCTCGGCCACCTTTCCGGTAACGCGCTCGGCCAGGGCTGAGGCGCGCGAACTGGCGTCGGCCAGCATCCGCTGCACAGCCTCGCCTCCCTCTCCGAACACCAGCGGCGCGAGATCCCATTCAGCCGCTTGGAGCTCCGGATCGACCAGATTCTCGCTGGCTGTGGCCACCGCCAGGAGATTAGCCTGCCCGGTTAGCTGAGCCGAGACGCTGGGCCTCTCCGCTGTCCGACGCAATGTGGCTGGGCTACGCTGGCTACCGGACATGGTCCCCCTCACAGCATCGGGTTCCACCCGCCGTGGTGCGCGCAGCCTTGCCTGCCCAACCCGCCGGCGAGCGGGTGCTTTGGCGGTCGGTCTGCTTGCTCTCACCGCGTCGGCGTGTGGGGGCGCCGGAACCCTGGACTCGCCCCACCCGCCGCTGGTTTCGGGCGCTCGCGTCGTCTACCAGGAGAAAAACTGCGACGCCGGCCAGCACGTTTTCTGTGGCGTGGAGATGGTGGTGGCCGACAGGCAACTCACCAGCTCGGGCGCGCTGGTGACAGAGGAGGCGCGGAGGCTCCAGCGGCTGGGCTGGACACTCCAGCAAGGTGAGATCAACCAGGAGAGCTCGGCCCTCTCGCCGAGCGGAAAGCTCCGGATCATCTATGCCAGCGCACCGCAGGAGCTCCTAGCCATCGACTTCGGTTGGGCGACGCGCACGCCTGCCCTCATCTCAAGCCTCGACCGGTCGATGTTGAATCGGACGCCCGCGATGTTGCTCGTACTGGAGGCTGGCCCGTCCTAGGGCCTGGCCCAGTTGTACACATCCCTACTGGGCTTGATCCTCGAGCGCGAGCCGGCCATCCGGGCCTACTCCCAGCGTGCGCCGGCCGGCCAGCAGGTCGCGCAGGTCTTCACCCACCAGTTCCGACCGCCACCCCTCGAGGGTCCGCACCGGTGGGGGTGGCTGGCGCCGTCGCGTCGCGGACACGATCTGCTCGAGTTCCGCCCGAGAGGCGATCAGCTCGTAGGCCAGCCCGGCGCCCAGAGCCCGCGCCCGGAGCAGAGCCTCGGCCAGGACGATCACCGGGGCGTCGGCGGGATCCGAGCGCCACGTGACCTCCTCCTTGGCAATCGGAGGCGCACCCAGGCCGCGGGCGATGGCTTGCACGATGTCATGTCCGCGCCGGCGGACGGTGGAGGGGTGGATACCCCGAATCTGTTCGATCGATGAGTTCTTGCTGGGCTGGCGTTTGGCCAGCTCGACCAGCGGGGCGTCGGCCAGCACCGATCCCACGGGCCGGTCCTCGGCCGAGGCGGTTCGCTCCCGCCAGGCGGCCAGCTCCCGGGCCACCGCCCGGGCGCGCGGATCGAGCTGGCCGATGCGGGGAAGGCGCTCCCAGGCGGTCTCTGGATCTCGCTCGTCGCTCGCGCCTTCCAACCGCCGGCATTCCTCGCGAGCCCAGTCCAGCCGGCCAGACGCGATCAGCCGGCGTTTCAGCTCATCGGTCAGCTCGAACAGGTGGGCCACGTCCTCGGCGGCGTAGCTGAGCTGTTCATCGGTGAGCGGGCGGGCATCCCAACGGGTGTAGCTGGCCGTCTTACCCACGCGGCGGCCGAGCATCTGCGAGAGGAGATTCGAGTAACCCGCCTGAGCGCTGGCCCCGGCAAACCCTGCGGCGATCTGCGTGTCGAAGATATTCGTGACCTCGGTGTTCCAGGCTCGGCGCAGGATGGCCACGTCCTGGCGGCCGGCGTGCAGGACGATCTCCACCGCCGGGTCGGCCATGAGGTGGGCCAGCGGGCTTGGGTCCACGTCACCGAGAGTGTCGATCAGGAGGATCTGGGGCTTCTCGGACTGGTTGGACGGATCCACGATGATCTGGACGAGGCACAGGAGCGCGCGGTAGCGACCCTCGGACATGAATTCCGTGTCGAGTCCAAGTCGCTGATGGGTGGAGGCGGCGCCTGCCGCCTCGGCCACATCGGCTGACGTGGCGAGCCGCCAGTGCGCCATGCACTGACCCTACCCGAACCGCTGGCGGCTGCGAGATTCCCGACCAGGCTGGTAGGATATAGCCATGATCTTCTCCTCCAAGGCGGAATACGGGGTTCGCCTCATGATCGAGCTCGGCCGGCAGACTCCGGACCAGCCCACCAGCCTCAAGGCGATCGCGGACGCCGAGGGCCTACCGCTGGCCTATCTGGAACAGGTGGTGGCCCGGCTACGCAAGGCGGGGCTGGTGATGAGCGCCCGCGGGGCCCACGGCGGGTACTGGCTCTCGCGTCCTGCGGAGGAGATCGCCATGGATGATGTGGTGCAGGCGCTGGAGGGCGCGATCGCTCCCATGGAGTGCTTCATGCACGAGCACACCGAGCGGGTCCTGTGCTCACATCAGCCGGATGCCGGACGGGGCTGTGCCACCAAGCTGTTGTGGACCCGGGTGCAGGGCGGGATCATCCGCTCGCTCCAGACCACCACGCTCGCCGAACTGGTGGAGTTCTCGCGCCGCAGCGAGCGGGTAGCGGGTGCGCCGGTAGCTGCCCGCGCGAGTGAGGCGGAAGTTCGCCGCGCGACCTCTCCCGGCGAGCAACTGCCGACTGTGATGGCCTGAACCGATGACCGAAAGCGGCGAGAACATGGCTGAGCTCCAGATACGAAACCTTCACGTGCGGGCGGGCGAGAAGGAGATCCTCAGGGGTCTTGACCTGGTGGTCGACCGGGGAGAGATACACGCCCTCATGGGTCCCAACGGGTCGGGTAAGTCGACCCTGGCCAACGCGATCATGGGCCATCCCGGGCTCGAGGTCACCGACGGTCAGATCATCTTCCGGGGTGAGGACATAACCGCTGCCGCACCCGACGAGCGGGCCCGTATGGGGCTGTTCATGGCCTTCCAGTACCCGGTCGCGGTTCCGGGCGTGACCGTTACCAAGTACCTGCGGACCGTGCTCAACGCCCATCGGGAGGCGCGAGACGAGGAACCCATCGCCCTGAAGGACTTTCGCCTGGCCGTCGAGGACGCTATGAAGCTGACCAAGATCCCCAAGGAGTTCTCCAGCCGGTACCTCAACGAGGGCTTCTCCGGCGGGGAGAAGAAGCGCATGGAGATTCTCCAGCTGGCCGTCCAGCACCCCCGCATGGCCATCCTGGACGAAACCGACTCCGGCCTGGACATCGACGCGCTGCGCGTGGTGGCGGCCGGGGTGAACGCCGTCGCCGGGCCCGAGATGGGCGTGCTCATCATCACCCACTATCAGCGCATCCTCCATCTGGTGCAGCCCAGCCACGTCCACGTCATGTACGGGGGCCGAATTGTCAAGGAGGGCGGCCCCGAGCTGGTCGAGCAACTGGAGGCTCGCGGCTACGGGTGGATCACCGACGAGGTCGACGCGGCCGCCGCTGCCGCCTGATGAGCACCACTGCCGCGCCACTCCAGCTGGCCGAGGAGTTCCCCGTCCTCCGTCACCGCCGGCCGCTGTTCTACCTCGACTCGGCGGCCACCTCGCAGACTCCTCAGCCGGTGATCGACGCGATGACGCATTACTACACGCACACGCGCGCGTCGATACATCGCGGCGTTTATCCGCTGGCCGTAGAGGCGACCGATCTGTACGAGGGCGCTCGTTCCCAGATCGCCCAGTGGTTGGGGGTGGCGCCCGAGGAGACGATCTTCACCGCCAACGCCACCGCGGCCATCAACCTGGTCGCCTACACCTGGGGCCGCCAGAACATCGGCCCCGGGGACCTGGTGGTGCTGACCGAGATGGAGCACCACTCCAACATCGTCCCGTGGCAGCTTGTCTGCCAGGAGCGCCAGGCCGAGCTGGCCTACGTTCCGGTTCTGGACGACGGGCAGCTCGACCTGGATGCCCTGGATGTGCTGCTGGCCCGAGGACCAAAGCTGATGGGGGTCGTCCACGTCTCCAATGTGCTGGGAACGATCAACCCGGTGGCCGAGATCATCCGCCGGGCGCACGCCGCCGGTACCGTCGTGCTGGTCGACGGAAGCCAGGCCGTGCCCCAGCTCCCCCTCGAGCTGGGCGCCATCGATGCCGACTTCTACGCCTGGACAGGCCATAAGGCCTACGGTCCCACGGGCATCGGCGTGCTGCACGGGCGCCGCCAGCTGCTCGAGGAGATGCCGCCATTCATCGGCGGTGGCCACATGATCCGCCAGGTGTTGGAAAGCGCCTCCACCTGGACGGATCTGCCCTGGAAGTTCGAGGCGGGGACCTCGCAGGTCGCCGAGGCGATCGGCCTGGGAGCCGCTGTGCGATGGCTTCGGGCCATCGGGATGGATCGAGTGCGCGCGCACGAGGAGGCGCTGGTGGCCGAGACACTGAACCGTCTGGCCGAGATCCAGGGCCTGGAGATCCACGGCCCGGCGGACGCCTCCGAGCGGGGGGCGGTGATCTCGTTTGCCTTGGCCGGGGCGCATCCTCACGACGTGGCGGAGATCCTGGGCCGGGATGGAATCTGCGTTCGGGCCGGCCACCACTGCACCCAGCCGCTGATGCGCCGTCTGGGGGTGGCGGCCACCACGCGGGCTTCGTTCGCCGTTCACAACTCGAGCGCCGACGTCGATCGTCTGGTCGAGGGGCTGGGGACGGTGCGGCGCGTGCTGGCGCTGTAGGCATGACCGCCGCTACTCGATCAGCGGCGGATCCCGCAGATTGGCGTTGATCTGCCGGGACAGGGCTTCGGACGCGGCGCGCCTGGCGTTCAGCCGCTCTTGTTCATCCTTCCCGGCGATAAGTTCCTCCTGATAGGCGTCGGCGGCGACCTGGAAGCGCGAGCGCTCCCGCTCGGTCATGAGCGCGGCTTGGCGGCGCAGATGCTCCGCTCGATCGGCGATCCGCGCGGCTGGCTCCTCGTCCGAGTGGCGCTCGGAGTCGAGGACCTCCCGCACGAACGTGAACCGATTCTGATCGGCGGAGACCGGTCGGTACCTGATCGTGGTGATAGTCAGCGAGCCGTCGTCCTCGACGTGGGTCGCCACCTCGTATCGGGTGTAGGGCGCAATTGCCGCCAACCACTGGTCGCGGCTGGCCGAGATCTCGACGTTGCGCCGGTTGTCGATCCCGTTGGCGGTGAACTCGGCCACGTGCACCCAGCCCCAGTGTGTGAGCACTAGGACCAGCCCGAGCACCACGGCGATCAGCGCCACGCCGCCGAACCCGCTGGAGATGGCGTCTACGATCCCGGCCACGATCAGAGCAATCCCGCCCACGAGCGTCAGGCCGGTCATCGTGGCGCCCACGCCCACGATCCTGGCCCGCGTCCGACTCGGCGGAATCGGGATGGGACGTCCCACCGCCTCCGGGAGCGCCTCCTCCTGCTCGGCCAGAAGCTCGGGCGCCGCCGTGCGCCCCAGCAGCTCAGCGGGATCGGGTTCTTGGCTCATTTCCTTGGTTCTGACGGTACTCCACGCCGGTGGCGGTGACTGGCGAGGATCTCGCAGCCGTCTCCGTCTGGCGCCACCTCCCGGCCAAAAAGATCGGAAAACGCATGCTCGGTCAACTACGATTGAGCCATGCCGGTCTTCTTCTTCACGGTCGAACAGCAGGAACGGGCGATCGTTGAACGCTTCGGCAAGTTCGTGCGCGTGGGCGGGCCGGGTCTTCAGGGCAAGACGCCGTTCGTTGAGCGAGTGGCCGGCCGGGTCAGTCTCCAGGTCGAGCAGCTCAACGCCCAGATCGAGACCAAGACCAGGGACAACGTCTTCGTCGTAGTCAAGCTCGCCGTCCAGTACAAGGTGGGGGCGTCCGATCAGCAGGTCCAGGACGCCTACTACAAGCTCGAGGACCCCGAGGTCCAGATGCAGGCCTATGCCTTCGACGTGGTCCGCTCGCACATCCCGAGCATGGATCTGGACGAGGCCTACGCCGACGCGGACACGATCGCCAAGCACATCCAGGACACGCTGCACAGCCAGATGGCCGACTACGGCTATGAGATCGTCAAGGCGCTGATCACCAACATCGAGCCCGACCAGCGCGTCAAGGACGCGATGAACAACATCAACGCCTCCCAACGCAACCAGGTCGCCGCCGCCGCCCAGGGCGACGCCCAGAAGACGCTCGCGGTCAAAAAGGCCGAGGGCGAGCGGGAGACGATGCGGCTGCAGGGGGAGGGCGTCGCCGCCGAGCGCAAGGCGATCGCCGAGGGCCTGCACGAGTCGCTGGAGATCATCGCCCAGCACGGGTTAGACCCCAAGGAGGCGATGGCGCTCGTCGCGCTGACTCAGTACACGGACATGGTCCGGGCGCTCGGCGAGGCCTCGAACACCAACACGATCCTGCTGCCGCACTCGCCCAGCTCGGTCGGGGACATCATGTCCCAGAT
>JBPYDM010000214.1:0-20780 GCA_051986255.1 Solirubrobacteraceae bacterium
GGCGGCGTCGCGGTCGTGAAGGTCGGCGCGGCCACCGAGACCGAGATGAAGGAGAAGAAGCACCGCGTCGAGGACGCTCTGCAGGCGACCCGGGCGGCCCTTGAGGAGGGCATCGTTCCGGGCGGCGGCGTGGCGCTGCTTGGCGCGCAGGAGGCGATCAAGGCGGATGCCCTGTCGGTTCCCGACGAGCGCACGGGCGCGGGCATCGTCCGCCGTGCGCTCGATGAGCCGCTGCGTCAGATCGCCGACAACGCCGGCCTGGAGGGCTCCGTCGTGGTCAACGACGTCCGCAACGCGGGCAAGGGAAAGGGCCTGAACGCCGACACCGGCGAGATCGTCGACCTGGTCCAGGCCGGGATCATCGATCCCGCGATGGTGACCCGCTCGGCGCTGCAGAACGCGGCGTCGATCGCCAAGAACATCCTGACCACCGAGGCGATCGTGGCCGAGGTGCCGGAGAAGGAGGCCGCTGGCGCGGGCGCTGGTATGCCCGACATGAGCGGGATGATGTAATCGGCTGCGACAAGCAGACGTTTGACGAGGGCCCGGCGCACGCCGGGCCCTCGTGCTTTTGGGAGCCGGCGGCATTGCCTCGGGCGCTTTGGGTGATTTGACCCGATATGTGACGCAAACGTCCCACAGCCTGGTGTAATCCCTTCCAACAGGCGAGTGTCAGTGGGCCCGGCGTCAGCCGGGCCCACTCCTCTTTCCCGGAACGTGCTATCAAGGCGCCGTGTCGGTGAACGTCTCAGAACGCGAGTCGCGTCAGGTCGCCGAGGAGGCTCGCGAGCGCGAGTGGCTGCTGCCCAGCTTCGGCAAGGAGCTGTTCCTGGGTCGCCTTCGGCTGGACCTGATCCATCCCCAACCGCCGCTCCGCGCCGCCGCGGTGGAGAAGGGGGAGCGCTTCCTTGCGCAGCTGCGGGAGTTTCTGGAGCGGGAGGTCGATCCGCTCGAGATCGAGCGCGAGGCGCGTATCCCCGAGCACGTCATCGACGGCCTGAAGGAGCTCGGCGCCCTGGGAATGAAGATCGACGAGCGCTACGGCGGGCTCGGTCTCTCTCAGATCTACTACAACCGGGCGCTCGGTCTCGCCTCCTCGGCCCACTCCTCCCTGGGTGCGCTGCTGTCCGCCCATCAGTCGATCGGCGTCTCGGAGCCGCTGCGGCTGTTTGGCTCAGAGGAGCAGAAGCAGCGCTGGCTGCCACTGGTGGCCCGAACCCACATCTCGGCCTTCCTGCTCACCGAGCGCGACGTGGGCTCAGATCCGGCCCGCCTGTCCTGCACGGCGACTCCCACCCAGGACGGCTCGGGCTACGTCTTGGACGGGCAGAAGCTCTGGGCCACCAACGGGGCTATCGCCGACGTCGTCGTGGTCATGGCCAAGGTGCCCAAGGGATCGGGTCACCGGGGCGGCATCACCGCCTTCATCCTCCCCTACCACAGCGAGGGGGTGACGGTCGAGCACCGCAACAGCTTCATGGGGATTCGGGGGATCGAGAACTCGGTGACTCGCCTGGACAACGTGTTCGTCCCCGCGGAAAGCGTCATCGGCCACGAGGGCGAAGGGTTGAAGATCGCCTTGACCACGCTCAACACCGGGCGCCTGGCCCTTCCCGCCATCTGCCTGGCGACGGCCAAGTTCTCCAACAAGATCGCCCGTGAGTGGTCAAACGAGCGCGTCCAGTGGGGCCGGCCAATCGGCCGGCACGACGCCGTGGCCCAGAAGATCGCCTTCATCGCCGGCACCGCGTTCGGGCTGGAGGCCATGCTGGACGTGGCCAGCCGCCTGGCCGACGACAAGAAGAACGACATCCGGATCGAGGCGGCGATCGCCAAGCTCTACGCCTCGGAGATGAGCTGGCGGGTGGTGGACGAGCTCATGCAGATCCGGGGCGGCCGCGGCTTTGAGACCGCCGAGTCGCTCAGGGCGCGGGGCGAGAGGCCTGTCCCCGTCGAGCAGGCGATGCGCGACATGCGGATCAACCGCATCTTCGAGGGCTCGACCGAGATCATGCACCTGCTCATCGCCCGCGAAGCCGTGGACACCCACCTGGAGGTGGCGGGTGACCTGCTCGAGCCCGAGACCAAGCCGGCCGACCGGGCGCGGGCCGCGGTCCAGGCCGGCCTGTTCTACTCGCGTTGGCTGCCCGAGCTGACGCTGGGCAAGGGCCAGCGTCCGGGCTCCTACCAGGAGTTGGGGCGCCTGGCCGGGCACGCCCGGTTCGCCGAGCGCGCCTCGCGCAAGCTGGCCCGGTCGATCTTCTACGCCATGGCCCGCTGGCAGGCCGGGCTGGAGAAGCGCCAGGCCTTCCTGGGGCGGATCGTGGACATAGGGGCCGAGCTGTTCGTAGTCAGCTCAGCCTGCGTATACGCGAACACGCTGGGGCGCGAGCACCCGGAGCGGGCCGAGCAGGCGTGCCAGCTGGCCGACGTCTTCTGCCGCCAGGCCCGCCGCCGGATCGAGGCGCGCTTCACCGAGCTGTGGGCAAACGAGGATGACGCCAATCATTCGCTGGCCGCGCAGGTCCTGGACGGCCGCTACGCGTGGCTGGAGGAGGGGATCATCGATCCTTCCGGAGAGGGACCGATGCTGGGCGATCCGGCCCCCCCGGAGCGGCAGCCCGCGGGCGGGTGACCTCGACCTCGGTCCGTACCCGCCGATAGACCTGCCGCGTCCGCCGCGCCACCTCACACCAGTCGAACTGGAGGACATGCTCACGGGCGTCAGCTAACACCCCTGACCAAGCGTCCGGGTCCGTCAGAACCTGCTCCAGCACCACCTCCAGCGCCTGGGCGTCCTTGGAGGGGAATCGCAGCCCCACGGTTCGATCGCCCGGCACCACCTCGCGGAGCCCGCCTGGATCGGCCACCACACACAGGCACCCCGAGGCCATGGCCTCGAGCGCCACGATTCCGAACGGCTCATAGATCGAGGGCACGATCACCAGCTCCGCCACCCGGTACAGCGCGTGGAGCATGTCGTCGCCAACCCAGCCCAGGAAGGTGCCGTGCTTCAAGAGCCCGAGTCGCCGCGCCTGGCGCTTGAGCTCGGTCTCGGCGGTCCCGGTCCCCGCCACCACGAAGCGCACGTTCCCCAGCCGGGCGGCCACCGGCGCGAGCGCGTCGAGGGCCAGGTGAAAGCCCTTCTCGTACACCAGGCGCCCGACCAGCAGCACAAGGTGCTCATCCGACCGGGCAAACCGCCGTCGCAATGACGGCAGATCATCCACGACCGGTTCGAGGTCGTCCGGATCGATCCCGTTGGGAATGACGGTGATCCGCCCGGAGGAGATGCCGAACACCGTGGCCACGTGCTCCTGCATGAAGCGCGAGCACGTGATGACGGCGTCCGCCCGGCGGACCATCCGGCGCTCGACAGCGTGGATGTGAGTCTGGGGGTGATTCTGCACCCAGCCCTGGTGTCGTCCGTATTCGGTCGCGTGCACGGTGACCACCCAGGGCAGCCCGAACCGGCGAGCCAGGCGGCGCCCGGGCTCGGCCACCAGCCAGTCATGCGAATGAACCGCGTCGAACTGGAGTCGGTGCCAAAGCTCGCTGCCCAGGGCCAGCATGTCCCGATTCATGGCCTGCACCCAGTGGACAAACGCATTGACATCACGCGGGAAATCGGGCTCGCGTACCCGGTGGACAAACACCCCATGCCGCTCCTCGTGGGCGGTCAGGTGGCCACCGCCGCGCGTCAGCACATGAACCTCCACGCCCTCCAGCGTGAGATGCTCAGAAATCTTTCGCACGTGGCGTCCCAACCCGCCCTCGATCACCGGCGGGTACTCCCAGGAAACCAGCAGGACGCGCACGGCAGATCTAGCGCGAAATCGCGGCCGCCGAGAGCGGCGCGAACTGTGGGGACCGCCGCTCCACGAAGCTCTGCACCCCCTCGCCGAAGTCCGGACCGGAGAAGGACTCAACCATCAGCCGGTTGGCCTCCTCCAGGCTCTCCGCCAGGGTGTGCTCATAGTCGGCATAGACCTGCTGCTTCATCAGAGCCATGCTGGCCGGCGAGCACTCCTGGGCCAGCATCTGGGCGTACTCCAAGGCGGCATCGAGTGCCCTCCCGTCCTCTACCGCCCGGTTGACCAGTCCCAGCTCGGCCGCCTCGGCTCCCAGGACGATCCGCCCCGACAGCAGCAGGTCCAGCGCGCGGGCGGGACCCACCAGGCGCGGCAACATCCAAGACAGCCCGTGCTCGGCCACCAGCCCGCGACGGGCAAACGCGGTCGTCAACTTGGCTTCAGCGGCGGCGATGCGCAGGTCGCACATGAGTGCGTGCACCAGGCCCAGGCCCGCGCAGGCCCCGTTGACGGCGGCGATGACCGGTTTCGGAATGCCCAGCGCGTATGTGACCGGGCGGGTATCCCCGGCGCCGCCGTTGTGCTCGACCTCCCCCTGGGCCAGGGCCGAGAGGTTCTCCATGTCGGCACCCGCGCAGAACCCACGACCGGCTCCGGTGAGAACTATCGCCCGCACGTCCTCGCGGGCGGCGCATTCGTCCAGCAGGTCGAAGTACCGGGTCTGCAGCTCCGGCGTCCACGCGTTCAGCCGATCCGGACGGTTGAACGTCAGCAGGGCAACATCGTCGCTGACCTCGAATAGAACGACAGACGCGTTCATCACTCCTCCTCATAGTCGGACGGTGTGAACCGTACGCCTGCCAGCTCGAAGGCGACGAATGGCGGTCCGTCGAGAACGACCTGGACCGGCCCACGCTCCCCCTCATCGGCGAGAAACCGCACGCCCGCATCCAGCGGCGAGGCGCCTAGGACCATTGCCCAGCGGTCCTCCGTACCCGTCGGATCGGCCACGGCGATGGTTGCTCCGGTCACCGCTCGCGGAGCGCTTCGCGCCTTCCAGTCCGGTCCGCCCCACAGCCAGCTCCGCGGTGGCCGGGGGTCGCTCAACGACACGATCGCTCCCGCCATGTCGGTGGGGTGCAGGTGGACTTCCGCCATCTCTGGCCGCGAGACCTCGAAGACTTCACGGATCCCCAGCTCACGCGCCCGATCGCGCGCGCCGTCCAGATCATCGACCTGGAACATGACCATGTAGCCGCAATCCCCGCCTCGGCGCTCGATCAGCCGGCCGGCTGAGGTACCCGCCTCGACCGGGGAGACAACCTCGAGGAAGGTGTCCCCCAGGGCGAAGACCGCATTGCGCAGCCCGAAATGGCCCACGCCCGGATCGGCGTACGGCTCGCCCAGCTCGAGACGGGAGCGCAACTCGCCGGCCACGGCGTCCAGGTCCCGGGCGGCGATCACCGCCTGACGAAGCCGCGGGCTTGGTGACTCGAACACGCGCCGAGTATGGCCTAGAACGAAGGGTTGTGGGCCTCAGGTCCCGCCCGCGCGGCTAGTCGAGCCGGCCCCGGAGGGGACGACGCGGGATCGGGAGGTCGGCCTCGTCCTCGGAGGGCGCCTCCGACAACGGCCTGTCCATCACGTGGTCAAACCACAGCGTGCCCTGACGCCCGAGCTGGGCCAGCGGGCCGCCCGAGCGTAGGTAGGACAGGACCCCGACCACCGCCGAGCCGACGGTGACGACGATGGTGACTGTCTCAAAGCCGGTCATGTCTAACACCGTAGGAAGCGCGGGCAATGCGCACCGTGACATGCCCCACACAGCTGGGAAACGCTGGCGAAGCGGGGATCCCTTCGGAACGGTCGGTCCGGAGCGAAGCGGAGGACTAGTGAAGAAGGGGTCCCCGCGAAGCCCGTTCCAACACCACGATCCCCCGCTCGTCCAGCAGCTTGTCGGCGGCGATCGGGGATCCGAGCGAGCGCTCCTCGCCCCAGAGCAAGTCGTGCCACCGTCCCTGCGGAACTGCCACCTCGTCCGCCGGCGCGGTGTCGCTCAAGGCCACGGCCACGAGCACGCAGTCCCCGCGCAGAAACGCGCACACGCGCTCGCCCGCCTCGAGCGGCTGATAGGAACCGGTGGCGAACACCACCGGTTGGCGGGCCCGCAGCCCCAGCAGCCTCAGGATGAGGAACATCTTCCACGTCTCGTCAGTGGGCGGAGCGCCGCCCATCAACCGCCTGAGCATGGCCTGGCGCCAGTCCCAATCCACCGGCCGGCGGTTGTCGGGGTCGACCAGGGCGCGGTAGGGCAGCTCGTCGCCCTGGTAGATGTCGGGCACTCCCGGCGCCGTCAGCTTGAGCGCCACCTGACGGAGTGCCGCCCGCTCGCCCACGGCGGAGACCCGGTGGACGAATGGCTCCAAGCGCTCCAGGAACTGGGGATGGGAGCAGAGCGCGCGGCAGTGGCGCTTGACCGCCGACTCCCAGTCGGGATCGCCGTCAACCCACGCCGTGTTGCGCTTGGCCTCTCGAAGGGCCTTCTCCATGTAGGACTCGAGTCGCTCGATCTCGATCGGCCACGCCCCGACCAGCGTCTGAAAAAGGAAATACTGCTCCACCGCGTCGGGCGCGTCCCCTTCCCGCAACGGCGCAGCCAGCTCGAACCAGCGCTCCACCTCCTCGCGCCACTCGGAGGCCAGCGTGGACAGCGCGGCGATGCGCGCCCTGACATCGGCCGAGCGCTTGGCGTCGTGGGTCATCGTGGTCAGCAGGTTGAGCGGGAAGCGCTTGGCCCGCTCCAGGCATCTGGCGTGGAACTGCTCGACCCCGATCCCGAACCGGGAAGGGTCACCGCCCACGTCGTTCAGGGCGAGCAGGCGGCCGTAGCGGTAAAAGGCCGTGTCCTCGACGCCCTTGGCCATCACGGCCGGCGTGGTCTGCTGAAAGCGGATGACGAACGCGGGTGGGGTGGGCTGTGTCAGCAGCAGATGCGAGCGGATCTCCGAGTCCAGCTGGGCCAATGCGCGCCGGTCGGCCTCCTCCACGCGACCCGTCTCGGGGTCCACGTAGGTCCGGTACACGGGCAGCGACGAGAGCGCTCGCGCCAGCCGCTCACAAAACTTTGGCGATCTCCATAACGCACGCGGACGCTCATCGCCGTCCTTCTGGTCCTCGAGCTCTCGGGCCAGCCTCTCCACCTCGGGTGAAAACGTGCCCGAGGCCTGCTGGAGCTTCGCCGTGAAAGCGACGTCGGCAAACGGACGCGGATCCCCCGAAACGGACTCCCAGAGCGAGGTCAGCGCGGACTCGCCCGCCGGATCGACGAACAGCGCACACACGTCGTTGAGGAACTCGTAGCCCACTGTCCCGCAGACCGGCCAATCGCGCAGTTTCTCGTTGGGGTCGAGGATCTTCTCCACCCACACGCGCTCAGCGCCCCCGGAACGCAGACGCTCCAGGTAGCCGGCCGGATCGGCCAACCCATCCGGATGGTCAACTCTCAGGCCATCCACCCATCCCTCCCGAACCAGCGAGAGCACGAGCTCGTGCGTGGCCGCGAACACGTCCGGATCCTCCTGGCGCACCCCGGCCAGGTCATCGATGTCGAAGAATCGCCGGTGCTGGCCGGTCACCGGGTCCACGTCAAAGAACCGCCTGCGCAGATCGGGATCCGACCAATAGCGGTTCGATGGATCGGCCGCCATGTGGTTGGGGACGACGTCCAGCAGTAGCCCCAGCCCTGCTTGGGCGGCGGCCAGAGATAGCTGCTCGAATCCTTCCCGACCGCCCAGTTCCTCCGAGATGCGGGCCGGGTCGATCACGTCGTAGCCATGTCCCGAGCCCGGCCGTGCCTGGAGCGATGGGGAGAGGTAGAGGTGGGAGATGCCAAGGTCCCGCAGGTAGGGGACAAGCTGACTGGCCGCGGCAAACCCGAAGCGGTCGGTGAGCTGGAGGCGATAGGTGGCCCGCAGTTCGTCGCCCGAGGCGGACTCCCATCTAGCGCCGGACTGCGCGTTGCTCACGTCGTCCGCTTGAGGATCATCATCGAACGCGAGCTCAGCAGAACGTTGGTGCGCGCCCCGTAGCTGGCGCTACCTGCCGCGGCGGCGGGGTCGGCGGTGCTCAGCTCGAGCGTCCACTGGGCTCCGAAGCGGCGTCGGGGCACCATGATCTCACGGTCCTCGTAGTGGGCGTTGATGAGGATCAGGAACGAGTCATCCTCGACGTCCTCCCCGTGCGGGCCCGGGGTGTCGATCTCCAGCCCGTTCAGGAACATCCCCAGCACGTGCTCGCCGCCCTGCCAGTCCCGACGGGTCATCTTCAGTCCGTCGCCCCGGAACCACCACACATCGGGGAGCCCCGATTCCTTCACCTCCTGCCCGCGGAGAAAGCTCCCTCGGCGCAGGACCGGGTGCTCGCTGCGCAGGCGGATCAGGCGCTGGGTGAATGCCCGCAGCTCGCGCGAGCGAGCAGTCTCACTCCAGTCATACCAGGAGTGCTCGTTGTCCTGGCACCAGGCGTTGTTGTTGCCCCGCTGCGTGCGCCCTATCTCATCGCCACCCAGGATCATCGGAGTGCCCTGCGAAACCAACAAAGTGGTCAGGAAGTTGCGCTGCTGCCGCGCGCGCAGCTCCAGGATCTCCGGATCGTCGGTTTCGCCCTCCACCCCGCAGTTCCAGGAGCGGTTGTCGTCGGTGCCGTCCCGGCCTCCCTCCAGGTTGGCCTCGTTGTGCTTCTCGTTGTAAGACACCAGGTCGGCCAGCGTGAAGCCATCATGGGCGGTGACGAAGTTGATCGATGAAAACGGGTCACGTCCGTCGGCCTCGTACAGGTCGGCGGAGCCGGAGAGACGAGAGGCCAGCGCCCCGCTGTTGGCCTGGCCGCGCCAATAGTCGCGCACGACGTCGCGGTAGACCCCGTTCCATTCCGACCACAGGACGGGGAAGTTCCCCACCTGGTAACCGCCGGGCCCCACGTCCCAGGGCTCGGCGATCAGCTTGACCTGGGAAAGCACCGGGTCCTGGTGGATGACGTCAAAGAACGCCGAGAGGCGGTCGACGTCAAAGAACTCGCGAGCCAGCGCGGCGGCCAGGTCGAACCGGAACCCATCCACGTGGCACTCCATCACCCAGTAGCGGAGCGAGTCCATGATCAACCGCAGGACGCTCGGATGAACCGGGTTGAGCGAGTTGCCCGTGCCCGTGAAGTCCATGTAATGGCGGGGGTAGTCGGGAACCAGCCGGTAGTAGGAGGGGTTGTCTGCCCCCTTGAAGGAGAGCATTGGCCCGAGGTGGTTGCCCTCAGCCGTGTGGTTGTAGACCACATCCAGGATCACTTCGATGCCCGCCCGGTGAAGGGCCTTGACCATCCCCTTGAACTCTCTGACCTGCTCACCGCGGCGGCCGGTAGCTGCGTACTCCGAGTGGGGCGCGAAGTAGCCAATGGTGCTGTAGCCCCAGTAGTTGTGCAGCCCCCGTTCCCAGAGGAAAGCCTCGTCGCTGATGTGGTGCACCGGGAGCAGTTCCACTGCCGTCACCCCCAGCTCCCGCAGATAGGCCACCGCCGGGTCCGAGGCCAGGCCGGCGTACGTGCCCCGCAGATCCTGGCGGATCTCGGGATGGCGCATGGTGAACCCCTTGACGTGGATCTCGTAGATGACCGTGTCGGCGAACGGGGTCCTCACCCGGCGGTCGCCCTCCCAGTCAAAGGCGTCGTCGATGACCACCGACTTGGGCATGGCCGCAGCGTCGTCCTCGTCATCGAACTCCAGGTCTGAGTCGTCCTCGGTCCCGTTGGGGACGTAGGGCAGGACGTTGGCATCGTGGGCCCAGTCCACCACGCCCTCGATGGCCTTGGCGTACGGGTCGATCAGGAGCTTGTTCGGGTTAAACCGCTTGCCCTCCATCGGGGCGTACGCGCCGTGGACGCGATAGCCGTAGAGCTGCCCGGGTGCCACACCCGGCAGGTAGCAGTGCCAGTTGAGCGCGCGCCGCTGGGTCAACTCGATCGGTTGCTCGGACCCGTCCTGGTCGAACAAGCACAGCTCCACCGCCTCGGCGTGCTCGGAGAACAGCGAGAAGTTGGTCCCCGAACCGTCCCAAGTGGCGCCCAGGGGGAAGGGCCGGCCGGGCCAAATCTCCGTCATGCGTCGGCATCCCTGCCCGACGAAACTCCTACCTGGGTCCGGACCTCCTCCAGCACTACGCCTGAAAGCCCTGCCACGCAGAGGCTGGGTCCATTTGGCGAGACATCCACCAGGCGCGTAGCCGGCGCAGTGGCCAGCCGCACCGCCCGTCCGCTCGAGGGCAGCGCCAGGTCATGGCCGGAGAAGTTGCACACGACCTCGTAGCTTCCCCGCCTGAAGCGCAGCCACCGCGCGCCCTCGTCAAACGTGATATCGCGAGCCTCGTCGGCCGGCAGGGAGCGCCGCAGCTCAAACAGCTCCCGGTAGAGCTGCTGCAGCGCCGGATCTTCCTCCCGGGTCAGCTTGGAGCGCTCGAACGTGACCGGATCCTGCGGGTCGGGTATCTCCGCCGCGGAGAAGGAGGCAAACGAGCCGAACTCGGCCTGCCGGCCTTCGCGAGTGGCCTGCGCGATCTCCGGGTCAATGTGGTCGGAGAAGAACTGGAACGGCGCCGACTCCCCGTACTCCTCGCCCATGAACAGGAGCGGGACAAACGGGCTGAGCAGCGTGCACAGGGCGGCTAGGGGGCGGGCCTGCGGGGGCATCCGATCCCCGAAAGCGCGATTGCCCACCTGATCGTGGTTCTGGGAGAAGACCACGAATTGCTCGGGCGCGACGTCCTGCGCCGGAGCGCCGAAGCGCCGCCGACGGAACGTCGAATAGGTCCCGTCGTGCACGTGGGGCCGGTTTAGGGCCTTCGCCAGCTGGGCCACCCTTCCGAATTCCGCGTAATAGCCGTCTTGCTCGTCGGTCACGAGCGTGCGCAGGGCGTGATGGAAGTCATCGGCCCAGGCCCCGTCGCATCCATAGCCCGTGCGCTTGGCGCCCACTCGGCATCCGGCCTCGCCTAATTGGGCGGCGCGCACGTCATCCAGCTCCACGGGCCGCATCACCCGCGGGTCGTTGAGCCCGCTCTCGGCGATCACGAGCGCGTCCCGGCGTGCCTCGTGCACCCGGCGGGCCACGGCCTGCACGATGTGCTCGGCGCTGGAGTCGAAGATGGCGTGGACGGCGTCCAACCGCAGCCCGTCGATTCCGAAGTCCCGCACCCACCCCTCGGCGCTCTGGAGCACCCATTCGCGCACCGGGTCACACTCCGCCTGGTCGTAGTTGATCGCCCTGCCCCACGGCGTGTCGTACACGTCAGTGAAGTAGGGACCGTAGGCCTCCAGCGCCTCGATCCCCGACACGCCCACGTGGTTGAAGACGACGTCCAGGATCACCCCCAGGCCCTTCCGATGCGCCGCCTCCACCAGCGCGAGCAGCCCGCTCGGACCGCCGTAGGAGGACTGGGCAGCGCTCAGGTACACGCCGTCGTAGCCCCAGCCCCACCGGCCGGGGAACTCGCCCACGGGCATGATCTCGATTGCGCCCACGCCTAGCTCGGCCAGCTGGCCCAGAAACGGGATGGCCGACTCGAACGTCCCTGTCTGGCTGAACGTCCCCACGTGCAGTTCGTAGACGACCAGGTCGCGCAGTGACAGCTCTCCGGCCAGCGTGGCAGGCGGCCGGGCCCGGACGACGCGCGAGGGACCCCGCAGGCCGTCAGGCTGCCAGCGGGAGCACGGATCGGGGACGCGCTGCCCATCGAGAACAAACCAGTAGTCATCGCCGGCGTGAGCCGGTACGACTACCACGTAGACCCCAAACCCGACCTCGTCCATCGCCACCTGGCGACCGCTAACTTCCACCGCCACCCGATCAGGCCGGGGCGCCCAGACCCGAAACTCGGTGCGCTCCTCATCCAGCGGCCGCGCGCCCAACGGCCGCTCCCACGGGTACTCCGGGGCCGGCACTAGTACTCAGGCACCAGCCATACCGCAGCCAGCGGCGGCAGCGTCACGCGGGCCGACACCGGCTGCCGGTGCCAGGGGATCGGCTCGGCAACAATTCCCCCCAGGTTGCCCATGTCACTGCCGCCGTAGAAGGTCGAGTCCGTGTTCATCCCCTCGACCCAGCGGCAGGCCCGAGGCAGGCCGAGCCGGTAGTCCTCGCGAGGGACCGGGGAAAGGTTCGCGGCGAACACGAGCACCCGCTCGCCGTCGCGCGACGCCCGGGCGAAGGCGATCACATTGGAGTCCGTGTCGTTGGGCTCGATCCACCAGAAGCCGGCCGGCTCTGAGTCCAGCTCCCACAGGGCCGGCTCATCCCGATAGAGGCGATTGAGGTCGCGGACCAGCGATTGGATGCCGGAATGGTCGGGCCGCTCGAGCAAGTGCCAGTCCAGCGAGCGCTCGTGGCTCCACTCGCTCTCCTGGGCGAACTCCGATCCCATGAACAGCAGCTTCTTGCCCGGGTGGGCCCACATATAGGCGTAGAGGGCGCGCAGGTTGGCCAGCTTCTGCCACCGGTCGCCCGGCATCTTGCCCAGCAGCGACCCCTTACCGTGCACCACCTCGTCGTGGGACAGCGGGAGGATGAAGTTCTCACTGAACGCGTACATGAGCGAGAAGGTCAGCTCGTGGTGGTGGTAGCGCCGGTAGATCGGGTCCTGCTGGAAGTAGCGCAGCGTGTCGTGCATCCAGCCCATGTTCCACTTGAACCCGAAACCGAGACCTCCCAGGTAGGTGGGTCGCGACACGCCCGGCCAGGCGGTTGACTCCTCGCCGACCGAGATGATGCCGGGCTCGTGGCTGTAGACGACCTCGTTGAGCTCCTTGAGGAACGCCACCGCGTCCAGGTCCTCGCGTCCGCCGAACTGGTTGGGGACCCATTCGCCCTTCCGGCGTGAGTAGTCCAGGTAGATCATCGAGGCCACGGCATCGACGCGGATCCCGTCCACGTGGTAGTCGCGCAGCCAGAACAACGCGTTGGAGATGAGGAAGTTGCGCACCTCGTGGCGACCCAGGTTGAACACCAGCGTGCCCCAGTCCTGGTGCTCGCCCCGGCGGGGGTCGGAGTGCTCGTACAGCGCCGTCCCGTCGAACCGGGCCAGGGCAAACTGGTCCCGCGGGAAATGGGCCGGAACCCAGTCCAGGATCACCCCGACCCCCGATTCGTGCATCCGCTGGATGAACTGGCGCAGGTCATCCGGCCGGCCGTAGCGAGGCATGGGGGCGTAGTAGCCCGTCACCTGGTAGCCCCAAGAACCAGTGAACGGATGGGCCATGACGGGAAGCAGCTCGACATGGGTGAAGCGCATGTCCTTCGCGTAGGCCGAGAGCTCATCGGCCAGCTCGAGGTAGGTGAGCGACCGGTTGTCTTGCAGTGTGTTCAACCGCCAGGATCCGAGATGGACCTCGTAGATCGATACGGCGCTGTGGAGGGGCTGCCCCTGGGCGCGCCGGGTCAGCCAGTCTTCATCGCCCGAGGTCCAGCCGTGGCCGGAGCGGAACACGAGCGAGGCTGTCTTGGGCGGCACCTCGACCTCCTGGGCATAGGGGTCAGCCTTGAGCACCAACTCGCTGTCGGCGCCCAGGATCTCGTACTTGTATCGCGCGCCCGGTGCCACGTCGGGCAGAAAGATCTCCCAGACGCCGCTGGCCTCCATCGCGCGCATGACGTGTAGGCGGCCGTCCCAGGAGTTGAAGTCACCCACCACGCTGACGGCGCGGGCGGAGGGTGCCCACACGGCGAAGGCGGTCCCCTGGACGCCCTCGTGCTCGAGGGGATGGCTGCCCAGCTTCTCGTAGATCTGCTCGTGGCGCCCCTCGGCGATCAGGTACAGGTCGTACTCACTCAGCGTGGGCGAAAACGAGTAGGGATCGTCGATCGTGTAGCTCCCCGCGTCGCCGTAGTCCACCTCCAGTCGGTAGCGCAGCGGCAGCTCTCCTCCTTCGAGCAGCCCCTCGAACACGCCCCCGGGGTGAATCTGCTCCAGTTCGACGGGGGCCCCGCCCTCGGGGTGAGCCGTGATGGCGCACGCCGCCGGCCGCAGCGCGCGGATCAGCACGCCCTGCGGACTGGGATGGGCGCCCAGGATCGCGTGAGGATTGGAGTGCTCGCGGCGGAGGAGCGCACCGAGCTCTGGGGTGGCCAGGGTGGTCACGCCGCCTCCAGCAGCCTCCTGATCCCGGCCACCGGGATGGGCACCCAACCCGGGCGGTTGTTGAGTTCGTACTGCAGCTCGTAGATCGCCTTCTCGAGCTCGTATATCGACAGCAGATTGACGATGGCCGCCTCACCCGCGGGCAGCAGCGTGGGTTCGACGTGGGCCAGGTACTCGTCTAGGAACACCTGACGGGCCCGCTGCTCGAAGCCCTCCGGCGCGGACCGGTCAGCCATCATCTCCACGGCCGAGGTCACATAAGCGAAGGAGCGCAGCATGCCGGCGACATCCCGCAGTGGCGAGCGCTTCTGGCGCCGCTCGGGCAGCGCGCGGGCGGGCTCGCCCTCGAAGTCGATGATCACCCATCCCCGGGGGGTACTCAGGGTCTGGCCCAGGTGGTAATCGCCGTGGGTCCGGATGACCCGCCCTCCGGTCCCCACTTGAGCCCGGGCGGCCAGGCGCTCCCGCACGTCCTGACCGCGGCCTGCGATGGGCGCTACCGCGTCGGAGTCCGGAAGCCGGACGAAAATCCGCTCGATGTCCTCATCCACCGTGGCCGTGAGCAGCGCCAGAGCCTCCTGGCTTGGCTCCTCGGGCGAGAAGGCGGGATCGCCGGCGTCGCGGGCCAGGGCGGTATGCATCTCGGCCGTGACCTGCCCGAGGCTGGCCAACCGGGCCAGGAAGCGCTCGGGATCACGCGGGATCTCGTCCAAAGCCAGCTCCCACCCTCCCACAGCGTTGGGCAGGAACGTCTGGGCCACGCCGAGCGTGGCCGCCAGAAGCTGCCCGTCGTATTCATAGAAGCCCTGCAGGGGAGCGATGTGCTCAAAACCGTGGCTGGAGAGGAAGCGCAGCATCTCTAATTCGGGATTGATCCCTGGCTCGAGCTTGCGGAACACCTTGAGCACCAGCCGGTTGTCGAACACGACCGAGGAGTTGGACTGCTCCCCGGCTATGGCCCGGACCGCGACGTCGGCATCGGCGGGCGCAACCTCAAGCGCAGCTGTGAAGCTGAAGCGGCCGTGGCTCGTCTCGATCTCCTCACCGGCCACGATCAGGGCGAGCAGTGCCCGCGCCTGGGCCGCGTCGGCCAGGCCGTCGTAGACCGACCATTCGCCAGCCGCGACGATCGGCTCGGCCCCGTTGGCGGTGATTCTGTCCCGGAGTCTCTCCTCCCGCACCAGCTCCAGCGGCAGCTGGTACAGCTCGTGCGTCCCCGTGGCAAACCGCGTCTGGACCAGGGTGAGCAGCACCGGGG
This sequence comes from Solirubrobacteraceae bacterium, assembly GCA_051986255.1. Taxonomy (GTDB): domain Bacteria; phylum Actinomycetota; class Thermoleophilia; order Solirubrobacterales; family Solirubrobacteraceae; genus Palsa-465. The sequence goes on from JBPYDM010000214.1 coordinate 15,246, forward strand.
GGTCCTGGCTTACGGGCAGACATTCCACGATCTCCACACCGGCGATCGAGCGCGCCTTGGCCCCGTACCACCGCTGCGCGACGATCCAGTCGCGCAGGCTCTCATCGTCCAGCAGCTCGGCCAGCTCCACCTCCGGAATCACCCGCTCAGTCATTCCGCTGAGATTCCCCGTCTTGGACTAGCTCGAACCAGTAAAAGCCCCTGGGAGCGAGGGTGAGCAGGTACGGAAGCTGGCCGATGCGCGGGAATCGTGAGCGCCCGAACAGCTCGACGGGATAGCGGCCCTCATACGCTCGCAGGTCGAGTTCGACAGCCTGGGCGGAGCGAGCCAGGTTGTGCACGCACAGGACCAGATCATCCTCGAATTGCCGCAGGTGGGCGAAGATCGTCGGGTTGGACGTCTCGATCGGCTCGTAGGTGCCGAAGCCGAACACTGGGTGTTCCTTGCGCAGAGAGATGAACCGGTGCAGCCAGCGCAGCAGCGAGGTCGGGGTGCGCAGCTGGGCCTCAACGTTGACCGCTTGGAAGCCGTACACGGGGTCCATCAGCGGTGGCGCGTACAGCTGGGCGAAATCCGCCCGCGAGAAGCCCCCGTTGCGATCGCCAGTCCACTGCATCGGCGTGCGCACGCCGTCCCGATCGCCCAGGAAGACGTTGTCTCCCATGGCGACCTCGTCCCCGTAGTACATGACCGGCGACCCCGGGAGCGAGAACATGATTGCGTGCAGCAGCTGAAACTCGTCCCGGCCGTTGTCCAGCAGCGGAGCCAGGCGCCGGCGGATCCCCAGGTTGAGCTTCATCCTTGGGTCCTTGGCGTATTCGGCGTACATGTAGTCCCGCTCCTCGTCGGTGACCATCTCCAGGGTCAGTTCGTCGTGGTTGCGCAGGAACAGACCCCACTGGCAGCTCTCGGGGATCCGCGGCGTGTTCTCGAGCACCTCGTAGACGGGCGCAGCCTCCTCACGGCGCAGGGCCATGAACATGCGCGGCATTACCGGGAAGTGAAAGGCCATGTGGCACTGGTCGCCGTCGCCAAAGTACTGGACCACGTCGGCCGGCCACTGGTTGGCCTCGGCCAGCAGCACCCGGTCGGGATAGCGTTCGTCCACCTCCCGGCGGATGCGCCTGAGGTACTCGTGGGTCTCGGACAGGTTCTCGCAGTTGGTGCCCTCGCGCTCGAACAGGTAGGGCACCGCGTCGAGCCGGAAGCCGTCCAACCCCAGGTCCAGCCAGAACCGCAGGACGCCGATCATCGTGTCCTGGACCTCGGGGCTGTCGTAGTTGAGGTCGGGCTGGTGGGAGAAGAATCGATGCCAGTAGTACGCCCCGGCCACCGGATCCCAGGTCCAGTTGGAAGCCTCGGTATCGAGGAAGATGATGCGGGCGTCCTGGTAGCGGTCGTTGGTGTCTGACCAGACGTACCAGCCGCGCTTGGGATTGTCCGGACTCGAGCGGGACTCCTGGAACCACGGATGATCATGAGACGTGTGGTTCATGACCAGGTCGGCGATCACCCTGATCCGTCGAGCGTGGGCCGCGTCGATCAGCTCCTGGACATCATTGACGGTCCCGTAGTCGGGGTGGATGTCGGTGAAATCCGAGATGTCGTAGCCCCCGTCGCGCAGGGGTGACCGGTAGAAGGGTAGAAGCCAGATGCAATCGATCCCGAGCCACTGGAGGTAGTCAAGCTTCTCGGTCAGCCCGCGGAAGTCACCGATCCCGTCCCCGTTGGCGTCGTAGAAGCCGCGGACATGGATCTCGTAGAACACGGCCCGCTTGAACCACAGCGGCTCGGCCTCGAACCACTGCCGGGTCTTGGCGTGCGGGCTCGTCTCGACGGCTCCGTCGTCTTGACCGGGATGCTCAGCGGCCAGTAGGTGCGTGAGGGTCGGGGGTCCGAAGCTCATGAAGCCGCTGCTCCGCGCGTGCTTCGGGCCGTCGCTTTCCCTGCGCTCACGATTCCACCCGGATCACGTGCGCCTGCCGGACGCCTGGAGCCAGGCGGACGTAGTTGGGTCCGATCCGCCACTGGTAACGGTCGCCGGAAAGCAGGTCGTGGGCGGTGAAGCTGGGAGCCAGCCCGAGGCTGGCCGGCACGGTGACCGCCCCCTCCTGACGCTGGTGCGGGTCGAGGTTCACCACCACGATGATGATGTTGCCGAGCGTCCGCTTGGCGTACGCCATCAGGGCATCGTTGGCGGCGTCCACGAAGCTGACGTTCGAGAAGTGCTGGAGCGCTGGGTTATCGCGGCGGATGAAGTTGATCTGAGCCACGAGGGGCAGCAGCTCGCCGGCCAGCGCGCGGGTCTTGATCTCGTACTTCTCGGAGTGCTCGTACTCCTCGGAGCCCTCGCGCACGGGCACGTTCTCGACGTTCTCAAATCCCGAGTACATGCCGTAGCTCGGGCTGAGTGTGCTGGCCAGAATCAGGCGAGCCTCGAATGCCGGCCGGCCGCCACGCTGGAGGTAGGCGTGCAGGATGTCGGGCGTGTTGACGAAGAAGTTGGGCCGGAAGTACTCCTGCTCTCCGGAATAGGCCAGCTCTGACACGTACTCGGTCAATTCATGGCGGGAGTTCTTCCAGGTGAAGTAGGTGTAGGACTGGCTGAACCCCACCTTGGCCAGGTGACGCATGACCGCCCGGCGGGTGAAAGCCTCGGATAGGAACACCACTTCGCGCTCGCGTGCGTGCACCTGGCCAATCAGCCAGGACCAGAACTCGAACGGTTTGGTGTGGGGGTTGTCCACCCGGAACACCTTGACCCCGCAGTCCACCCAGTGCAGGACGACCTCCAGCAGCGCCTGCCACAGGGCCGGCCATTCCGGCGACTCCCAGTTGACGTTGTAGATGTCCTGGTAGCGCTTGGGCGGGTTCTCGGCGTACTTAAGGGTGCCGTCAGGCCGGCGGTGAAACCACTCGGGGTGTTCCCTCAGCCAGGGGTGATCGGCCGAGTACTGAATCGCGAAATCCATCGCGATGTCCACGTTGTGAGCCCGGGCCGTGGCCGTGAGCGAGCGCAAATCATCGACCGTTCCCAGGTCAGGATGGACCGCGTCGTGGCCTCCGGTCTCGTCGCCAATGGCCCAGGGCGATCCGGGGTCTCCCGGCTGCGCGCGTAGCGCGTCGTTAGGGCCCTTGCGGTTCGTGTGCCCGATGGGATGGATGGGGGGGAGGTAGACGACGTCGAACCCCAACTCGGCCAGTTCCGGCAGCCGTTTTTCCACTCCTTTGAGTCCTCCCCACGAGCGGGGGAAGAGCTCATACCAGGATCCGAAGCGAGCCCTGAGCCGATCAACGTCGATCGGCAGGGGCTGCTCCAGCGACACGCGCCCATGGCGTTCCTGCGTCCGCTCCACCGCCTCGTGCAGCTCGGGGCCCAGGGCCAGGTCGTGCTTGGCCGGCTCTGGCGTCTCCGGGTCGGTCAGGGTGGCGATGGCGTGCTCGATCAGCTTGCGCTCACCGTCGTTCCGGGCCCGCTCAGCCGCGCTCTGGAGCAGCAGAATCCCCTCCCGGATCTCCCCTGCCAATTCGTCCTGGCCGGCCGCGACCTTGCGAGCCAACTCATCGCGCCAGGTTCCGAACACGTCCGTCCAGGCCTGGACGGTGAACTCGTAGCGTCCGGTCTGCCCCACGTCGAAGCTCCCGGCCCAGCGCACGCCGTCCAAGTGCGCGTCGATTCGGTGCATGTCGGTCTCCTGCCAGTTCCGGGCACCGGGCTTGCGGTAGCGGATGACCGTGCGCAGCAGGTCATGGCCGTCGCGAAATACGTCGGCTTGGACCTCGACCCGGTCGCCCACGCAGCGCTTGGCCGGATAGCGGCCGTCGTCAACCGCCGGAGCCGGGTACTGGACGACGATCCGGGGGGGAAGCGGCGTGCCCGGCTGCGGCCACGAGCCCGATCCGCGCGCAGCCTCCGGGCGGGTCGCGGGTGCTCGCGCGGATTGGCCGGTCGCGGGGCTGGCCATATACCTTGACAGTATCCAACCGGCGGAGAGGCAAAACTGCGCGGATCATCGCTGCCCATGAGCGAGCTTCCCCGCTCCAGTGGCGTTCAGGTCCACATAACGTCGCTCCCGAGCGGGACTTTGGGCCGAGAGGCGTACCGGTTCGTGGACTGGTTGGCCGCGGCGGGGCAATCGTGGTGGCAGGTGCTCCCGCTGGGTCCGCCGGATCGTCACCACTCTCCCTACAAGGCCCGCTCGGCCTTTGCCGCCTGGCCTGGGCTGGTGGAGAACCGGCGGGCCCCGGTGAGCTCAGCCGAGCTGCTCGACTTCCGTCAGCGAAACGTCTGGTGGGTGGAGGATTGGGCGCGCTTCTCGGGTGCGGGCGCGGTGGCGGACCAGGTGCGCTTCCAGCGGGAGTGGGAGGCGCTTCGGGGCTACGCGGGTGAGCGGGGAATCCGGTTGTTCGGTGACATGGCCATCTACGTGGCGCCGGGGAGCGTCGACCACCGCGCCCACCCGGAGCTTTTCCAGGAGGGCGTGGTGGCCGGGGCCCCGCCGGACGCCTTCTCCTCGAGCGGCCAGCTCTGGGGCAACCCGCTCTACGACTGGCCAGCCCTGCAGCGGCGTCGCTACGGCTGGTGGGGGGAGCGGATTGCCCGGACGCTCGACCTCTTCGACCTGGTCCGGATCGACCATTTCCGCGGCTTTGTCGCCTACTGGGCCGTGCCCGCCGGCTCCCGCACCGCCCGATTGGGTCGCTGGAGGCGCGGGCCGGGGCGCGCCCTGTTCGACGCGATCGCTGGGCAGCTCGAGGTGCTGCCCGGGGCACCCGGACGGCTGCCCTTCGTGGCCGAGGATCTGGGGGTGATCACGCCTCCGGTGCAGCGGCTCCGGGATGACCTGGGGCTCCCGGGGATGCTCGTGCTTCAGTTCGGATTTGATCCCGGCAAACCTCGAAGCCCGCACCGGTTCGCCAACCACTCCGAGCATCGGGTGGTGTACACCGGGACTCACGACCATGACACCGCCCGGGGATGGTGGGAGTCGCTGGATCCTGATCGTCAGCGCCTGGTGAAGGCGGTTGCGGACGCTCGAGGGATCAGCCTGGCCCGCCAGCCCTGGTGGGGCCTGATTCGCCTGGCTCTCTCCTCGCCGGCCCGGGTGGCCATGATACAGGTCCAGGACGTCCTCGGCCTTGGTAGTCAGGCTCGGATGAACCACCCCTCGCGGGCCAGCGGCAACTGGGAGTGGCGGATGCGTTCGGGCGCACTGGCCGCTTCGCTGGCCAGGCGACTGCGCGAGGTCACCCAGGAGGCGGGGAGGCTGCCGCTGCAGGGGTGATCGGGAGTCTTTGCGCTCCATGGCGCGCGCCCGCCCCGACTGCACCCTACCCGCCCCTCCGGCCTGCCCCCAGCAACGCCGCCGACCGCGCGCTGACTTTTGCGTGGCGGTACACGTAGACCAGGTCGCCGCGCAGTCGCTTCCACCACGTGTTCTCGAAGCCGATCAGCGAATGCGGCGCCACGCGCACCGCCACCCCATCCGCCTCAAGCTCGCCCAGGGCGCGCTCGGCGATCCAGATCTGACCAA
>JBPYDM010000215.1:0-2095 GCA_051986255.1 Solirubrobacteraceae bacterium
CGCGAGCGGGCGCTGGGGATCAAGAAGGTGCTGTTCTGGCTCGACGGTGACACGCCGGACGAGATCATCGCCTCCGCCCGCCAGCACTGGCCGGCCGTCGGCACGCCCCACGAGGCCGTCGAGCGCCTTCGGCCCTTCGTCGACGCCGGTGCGGAGCTGTTCCTGTTCCAGCACTGGCTGCACATGGACAGCGCGGCGCTGGAGCTGCTGGCTACGGAGGTCATGCCGCACCTCGCCTGACCCCGACCCACGGGTCACATTGCTAGCAAACGGACGTTATCAGGACGCTCTTAGCGGCATATCGCTAGCAATGTGACCCCGACTAGCGGGCCGGTCCGGCGATCGGCACGCCCCCCTGGGCCACATGCTGCCGGTAGCGGTTGAAGATCAGACCCGCGCGCACCGCCAGCATCCCGATCGAGAGCAACACGAAGTCGGCGCTGAGCCCGCGCAGCCAGGGCAGTTGCTGGAGCGTCGAGTTGTGGGCGCCAGCCTGCGCCAGGTAGGTGGTGCCCACGCGCAGCACCAGCGCGCCGACATAGATGATCGCGAACAGGATCCCGCCACGCATCCACAAGAGACCGGTCTGGCCATCGACCCAGAACGTCATGGTTCGAACGATGACCCACCCCAGCACGCAGCCCAAGGCCAGGGCGAACGGCGCCCCGATGATGGCCGGGATGTCGCGGATGAAGGGGTTGAAGTCACTTCCAAGGGCGAGCAACAGCAGCACGATGAAGACCGCGCCGGTGATCGCGACCCGCGTCGGGTTCACCGGCTGTGGACGCATGCGCCTGATGACGATGAACACCAGCGCCACGAAAACGAGGACGACGATCGTCAGACCGGACGTCGCTCCAGTTCCCACGGGACCAAAGTCTAGGTCCGGGCCGCCGGAGCCGCGTCCCAGAGCGGCGCTCGCGAGCCGTCGCGCGCCCGGTAGTAGCCCTCCGGCGTGATCCGGAGGAAGGGGATGGCGGTCGTGGTCAGCGTCTCCAGCGTGAGCAGCGGGTTCGGCGTCGCAGCGCCCAGCGCTCTGAGCGCGTCGTTCACTGCCCGCACCTCGTCCGCCACCCCCCCCAACGGCGCCGGTGACAGCAGCCCGGTGATCGGCGCACCCCACTCGGCCAGCACCTGCCCGCCCGCGACCACCACCGCGCCGCCGTCGAGCGCGCGCAGCCGGTCCATCGCCAGGCGCAGGTCGGCCGCCCCGGTGCCGGCCACCACCGGCCCCGCCGCCTCCCAGCCGCTCGACCACGCGACCGCGCCGCGAGCGAGGCCGAAGTCGAGAAGGAGACCCCGGAAGCCGCGGGCTGGGTCCACCCGGTCGAGGGCGATCACCCAGGTCGCGCCCGAGCCGTCGGTTTCGCTCTCGCGGGTCACCGTCGGCCCTGTCAGACGCATCGCTCGGTGGGGGCCAGACCCGAGCGGCGTCAGATGGCACTCGTGAAGCGTGGCAGCCCCGATCCCGCTCGCCAGCGGAAGGCGGGTGAACGGAGCCGGGGAGGCCGGTGTCCGCCCTCCGACCAGCACCAGGTCGGGGCACACCGGGCCTTCGCGCTGCAGCACCATCAGGTCGGCGAAGGCGCCCGGCGCGAGGGCGCCCAGCCAGCGTCCGACGCCGAAGCGCTCAGCGGGGCCCAGTGAGGCCATCCGGAGCGCAACCGGCAGCGGCAGGCCGAGATCACGCGCCCGCTCCACCACCGCATTCAGTGATCGGCCGGCCACCAGGTCCTCGGGCTCCACGCTGTCGGTGACCAGGGTCAGACGCCGCAGCCCCAGGCCACCGTCCTGCCAGAGTGGCGCGATCTGCTCCAGGTCTTGCCGGGTGGCACCTTGCCGGGCCTCGGCCCAGAAGCCGAGCCGGAGCCGGGCGCGAAGGTCGGCGGCGTCGATGCCCTCGTGGTCGGCCGCGGCGCCCAGCGCCGCCAGCGCCGCCAGCGAGGATGCCCGCGCACCGGCGCCGTGCCCCTCTGTGGTCAGATCCCGCTCGAACGCCGCTTCCACCAGCCCCTCCGTGCGGGCGTGGCCGCGCAGAAACTCGGCCCAGTACGTCTCCCCTACGCCCGCCACCAGCGGGTGGTCGAGGAGCGGC
>JBPYDM010000216.1:0-4736 GCA_051986255.1 Solirubrobacteraceae bacterium
CTGCTGGCCGTTCAGCGACTGCTCGGTGCCGCCCCGTCCGGAGCCGCACTTCAGGCGCCGGCGGCGCTGGCCGGAACGCTCGGACTCATCGACGGCACGCCGCCGATCCGCGACCGCCTGCGCGAACTGATGGGACGCGACCAGGCCCAACTGATCATGGGGGGCGCGACGATCGCCTCCCTGACCCTCTCGGGATCACCGCTCGGGTTGCTGGTCAGCGGCGCCGGCGCACTGCGCCTGTTCACCGAGGCCCGGGCCAGGCGCGACTCCTGGCGGGAGTATGAGGAGCGGGTGAGCCGGGTGCAGTGGGGCCAGCCCGGCGCGGTCGTCCGTCTCGAGGCCGGCGCCCGGGTCCCGCTGGACGCGCGCGTTCTGGAGGGGCACGGGATGGTCCTCGGCGCCGACGGCCTGCCCGACGGAATTCGCCCCGGTGCCGAGCTGCGGGCGGGAGCCCGCGTCGTGTCCGGCCCGCTGGTGTGCGAGCTGACGGGCGGTCAGGCCTGGGAGCCCGTGCCTCGGCCGAACGAGCCGCGGCCCGACATGCTGGAACGCTATCTGTTCGTCTTGGCCCCAGCGGCCGTGCTGTACGCCGCGGTCCATGCCGTCCGGCTAAGGTCGCTGCGGGCCGCCTTCACGGGCTTGCTGCTGGTCAACCCCCGGGCGGCTGTGATCGGCAGCGAAGCCGCGGACACCGGCGCCTCAGCTCGAGTGCTTCGTGCCGGCGTAACCGTGGTGGGAACGCGACCTCAGCGTCAGATCCGGCGGCCCGACGTGCTGCTGATCGACGGCCCGCGCGTCCTCACGAATGGGCTGGAACAGGCGCGCGTCCTGCCCGGAGCGGGGCAGGACAGAGCCGGGGTGGCCGAGCTGGTCTCGGCCGTGATGGCGGCCTCGGGATCTCCCTGGGGGCCTGGCCTGCCCTTGTCCCATCACGTGCGCGCACAGGAGGCGGCGTTCGACGGGACGGCGGTCACGGCCACCGTTGGCGGATCTCATGTGCGCCTCGGCCCACCGCAGACCAGCCAGGAAGACGAGCCCCAGGTCAGGCGCGCGATCGAGGTCGGCGAACAGCCCCTGGTGCTCGAGGACCTCGGTCGCGGGGAGACGATTGGGCACGTACACCTGCGGCCGCGCCTGGCGTCCGGGATCGATCACCTGCGCGAACACTGCCAGGAGCACGGGATTGAGATCGCGGTGCTCGAGCGGGAGGACCGCCGGGCGTCACGCCGCGTGGCCCAGCGGGCGCAGCTCCCACTGGTTCTCGAGGCGGATCTGGCCGACCTGGTCCGGACCCGGCAGCGCGCCGGAGAGCGCGTGGCGGTGCTCTCGGACACCCCAGACGCGGCCGAGGCCTTCGAGGCGTGCGACCTGGCCATTGCCCTCAGTTCTGGCCGTAGCTCGGTGTTCCAGGCTCGGGCCGACCTGCTGGCTCCTGGACTCGATGCCGTGGCCACGATCATCAGAACCGCGGCCCGGCGGGATGAGGCGTCAGACCTATCTGTCGCGTTCTCTGTCGTGTTCAACGTCGCAGGAGCGATCTGGGGGCTCCAGGGCGACCCAGCGGTCCACCGCGCCTCGCACGCCACGTACCTCGGGGCGCTCGGCGCCATCGGAGTGGGCTGGGAGCGGCTGCGGGGAGGTCGCCGCGCCCGAGCGGTCATCAGCCGGCTCACTGATCCCCATCCCGAGCGCTGGGGCCGCCTCGACCCGGGTCGTGTGCTCGCGTCCATGAGCAGCCGGGCAGACGGCCTGACCAGCGCCGAGGCGAGAGAGCGGCGCCGGGATCGACCGGAGCGCACGGGCCGGGGAGCGATGGTGTCCGCCCTGGCTGAGCAGTTCGAGTCCCCGCTCATGGCCGTTCTGGGGGCCGGAGCGGTGGCCTCGCTGGCTGTGGGCGCGGTGGCCGATGTCGGCATCATCGGGGGTGTGATCCTGGCCAACGCCGGCGTGGGCACGTGGCAGAGCCGTCAGGCCGGCCAGGCGGTGGAGGCGCTCGAACAGCTGGGTGCAGCACAGGCCACGCTGCTGCGCGACGGCCAGCCCCACCAGGTGGAATCCGGGGAAGTCGTGCCCGGAGACATCCTCCTCCTCAGCAGCGGCGACCGGATCGTGGCCGACGCCCGGCTTCTGGAGGCCGAGGCGCTCGAGGTGGACGAGGCGGCGCTGACCGGAGAGTCCCTTCCCGTGGTCAAGGATCCCCAGGCTGAGGCGCCAGAGGGCCGGGTGGTACTTGAGGGCAGCGACGTGACGGTGGGCACCGCCAGGGCCGTGGTGGTGGCGGTGGGCGAGGACACGCGCTTTGGGGCCACGGCGGCTGCGCTGGCAATCGAGGATGTGGAGGAGACGCCGCTGAGCAAGCGGCTGGACCGGCTGTTCCGCCAGGGCATCCCGGTGGTTCTGGCCGGCGGGGCGCTGGTCGCGCTGGCTGGGATGGCCTGGGGCGGATCACCGGTCAGCCAGCTGGCCGTGGGGGCCAGCGTGGCCGTCGCCGCAGTGCCCGAGGGACTACCTCTGCTGACCGGAGTGGCCGAAGCCTCGGTGGCCCGGCGGCTGGCCGAACGCTCCGCGCTGGTCCGCCGGCTCTCGTCGGTGGAGTCGCTGGGACGGGTGGACGTCGCCTGCTGTGACAAGACGGGCACGCTCACCCAAGGCAAGCTGGCAGTCACGGTGGTGGACGATTTGCAACACACGGCGCGATTGGACGGCACGCTGGACGCCGCCAGGACACGCGTGCTCCTGACAGCGGCGCTGGCCAGCCCGGAGCCAGATGATCACGATGCCCAGGCTCATCCCACGGATGCGGCCGTGCTCAGCGCGGCTGAGCGGGCGGGGCTTGACATAGAGCTGCGAGCTCCTCGCCTGGCGGAAGCTCCGTTCGACCCCGCTCGGGCCCTGCACGCCACCGCCGTGGAGGACCGCATATGCGTGAAGGGCGCTACCGAGGAGGTCCTCCGGCGCTGCGTGAGACGCGACGGCAGGCCGTTGGACCAGAAGACGCGGGAGAGCCTGCTGGCGCGGTCAGAGACGCTGGCCTCGGATGGGTTGCGGGTCCTGATGGTGGCCGAGGGTCGCGCTGGGACACTGGTCGAGGATCCGCATGGTCTGCGCCCGCTGGGCTTTGTGGGCATCAGCGATCCCCTCCGCCCGGGGGTGGCCGAGGCCATCAGGCGCTGTCACGAGGCGGGGGTACGAGTGATCATGCTCACCGGCGATCACCCGGCCACCGCCCAGGCCATCGCCCGCGAGGCGGGGCTCCCGCTGGGCGAGGGGGCGGTCATCACGGGTGACGAATTGACCGCGGCCCAGAACGGTGAGCTGCCCGCCCGGCTCGAACGGGCGTCAGTGATCGCCAGGATCACTCCGCTGGACAAGCTCCGGATCGTTGACCGGCTTCAGCAATCCGGCCACACGGTGGCCATGACCGGGGACGGCGTCAACGACGCGCCCGCGCTCCGACTGGCCAACGTGGGCGTGGCCATGGGGGCCGGCGGGACCGAGGTAGCCCGCCAGGCGGCCGATCTGGTCCTGGCCGACGACCGGTTCGAGACCCTTACCCTCGCATTGCTGGAAGGTCGGTCGCTGTGGCACAACTTGCATCGGTCGCTCGGCCTGCTCCTGGGCGGCAACCTGGGAGAGATCGGGTTGATGGCCGGCGCGGCGCTGGCCGGGGGCCGCACCGTGCTTGCGGCCAGGCAGGTCCTGATGGTCAACCTGATCACCGATGTCCTGCCCGCCGTGGCCGTGGCGGTGCAGCCTCCGCGGGAGAGAAATCTGCACGAGATCCGGCGGGAGGGCATCGAGTCCTTCGACCGCCGGCTGGCCCACGACGTGGTGCGGCGCGGCGTGGCCACCTCGGTGCCTGCCGTGGCGGCAGTTCTGGCCGCCGGCCCTCTGGGTGCGCCCCCGCCAACCGTGGCCTTCCTGTCGATCATCCTCACTCAGCTGGCCCAGACCGTGGAGGCTGGACGAAGTGAGAATACGCTCAGCCGCCCGGTGGTCGGCGCCCTGGCCGGCACCGGCGGGGTGATGGCCTCGGCTGTCGGCATTCCGCCGCTGCGCCGCTTCCTGGCACTGCCGGCGCCCAATCTGCGCACGCTTGCGCTCTCCGCGGCCACGGCTCCCGCTGCCGCGCTCCTGGCCGCGCGGATGTGAGAAGGCTTCGCTGGGCTCAGCGCTCGATCAGCACCCGGGGGGGTGGGTCTCCGGAACCGGAGATGCCCCACAGGGTGAACAGGAGCGCGCGCAGACACCCCAACAGATCCAGATTGGCCGGACGGCGCATTTCAAGTTCATAGATTCGCCGCCCGGACTGGAGTCATGTCACCGGCTGGTAAACGGCCCTTCACCGGCAGGTAAACGGGCCTAGTGCCGCGTAACCGCTCGTTTCGGTTGGTTTGCCCTCCGCCTATCGGTCTGTGAGCGCTCCGGCCTTTTCCCATCGGCCTGTGAACGCTCCGGTCTTTTCCCATCGGTGCGTGAGCGCTCCGGCCCGCTGCCGTTGGTCCGTGAGCGCTCCGGCCTGCTCCGATCGGTCCGTGAGCGCTCCGGCCTGCTGCTGTCCGTGCGTGAGCGCTCCGGCCTATGCCTGTCCAGCATCGATTTGAGCATGCGCAGAGATGCCGTCGCCAGCTTCTGCACGACGTCGTTCGTGATTCGGAGCCAAGTCCGCATCCTCTGGGCAGCGACCTGCAGGCCTGCCCGCGTCCTCTGGGCAGCGACATGCAGGCCTGCCCGCG
>JBPYDM010000217.1:0-2779 GCA_051986255.1 Solirubrobacteraceae bacterium
ACCCGGCCGCGCAGGGCACGAAGCACTGCCACCGGTATAGACCTGTGCCGGGCGAGCGGAACGTGAACGAGGTCGTGTGGTGATCGTTGCTCAGCGAGCACGGGGCCTGGCTGCAGGGGTTCTTGGCGTTGGTCGATACTCCTAGCAGGGGCACCGACAAACCGAGTTGCGGAATCGCGAAGGCGTGCGAGGCATCCGCTGGATTGATCGCCTTGGTCGCCGTCCCGTCAAGCGTCATCACCCCGCCGAGCGTCCCTGAGGCCTGGCTGATGAACTGATTACGAAGACCTGAGGCGCTGTCGAAATTGTAGATCGTGACGTGCACCAGGGTGTGGGCCGGCAGCACGTACGTCGTCTGGTGCTGCCACTTGGTTGATGTGGCGTTCACCGCATAGAAGGAAACCCACGTGTTATGCGGATCACTGGCCTCTGCCGAGGGCACACTGGCCAGGTAAAGCCGCGCTCCGGTGGGTGTCCGAGCAGCGGCCACCGAGCCGGGCACGTTGATCAGGTAGAGGCCGATGTAGAGGCCGATCGCCGCGCATACGACGAGCAAACCCACGGTAGTCGCGATGACTCGCTTTGTTAGGGCACTCATTTCCTCACGTGGGCCGCGAAACGACCCACCCTCCTCGTATGATCAGCTTATACAACAAGGCGGGGATGCACAAGGGGGGGACGGCCGCCACGCCCATGAAAAGGCGGTTAAGGTCAGCGCGCAGACCGCTTCGCGGTCAGCCCTAAAACAGGCGGTTTTCCGGCGTCAGCAGGCGGCAAAAAACCGATCCGTTCCCCGTCAGCGGGCGGCGTGCCAGACGGATAGCGCCAGCACCGCGGCCACGGCCGCCGGCAGGATCCACCAAGCGATCGTGCCCGCACCCGCAACCAGGGCGGTCAGGCCCAGGGCGGCCACTACCCCGACCGCGATGCGCCAGTCGTCTCCAACGACGAAGTCCCAGATGAAGCGCACTAGTGCCTCGACCCGAGTCATGCGCCGGCGACCACCTGTCGGGCCAATGAAGCGGCCCGCTGTCGGCGGAGCAGGAGGACGATTCCGGCGGACACCAGCGCTGTCACCGGTATGAGCACCAGAAGAGCCGCGTCGCCCCCCGGCCAGTGGGCGCCCGCTCCCTCGGCACCCCAGAACATGCCGAACGAGGTGAGCATCACCCCGACCGCGAACTTCATCGTGTTCTCCGGGACACGGGCCAGCGGCGCATGCACGGCCACCCCGACCACGGCCACGACGGCCACTGCCACTCCCGCAGCGGCGGCCGCGAGACCAACGTCGTGCTGGTTGGCGCCGAACGTGAGCACTATGAACACCACCTCCAAGCCCTCGAGGAACACCCCCTTGAAGGCGATCGTGAACGAGTAGGGATCGAAGGCGCCGACAGTGCCCCCCGCAGCCAGCGCCGCTTGGCGCTCGTGTTCGAAGGTCTGGCGCTCGTCGTGCAGCGCCTTCAGCCCGGCGGCCCTGAGGATCGCTTTGCGCAGCCACTGCAGCCCGAAGATGAGCAGCAGCGCCCCGACCACCAGGCGCAGCGCATTGATGGGCAACGTGGTGAGCGCCGGCCCGAGAGCGGCCGTCACCGCCGCCAGCAGGACCACGGCGCTCCCCAGCCCGATAAGGGTTGAGCGCCAGCCGCGGGTGACGCCCACGGCCAGCACGATCGTCAATGCCTCGACGGCCTCGACCGCGCAGGCCAGGAAGACCGAGACGGCCAGGCCAATCTGTGGACCAGTCACTGGGAGTCCGGACCGGCGCCGGATACGGCCGAGGCGGCGCAGGCATCGGCTGCTCGCGGCACGAAACGGCTGAAGATTTCCGCCAGCGTGGCCACTTCATCGTCGGTCAGGCGCTCGAAGAAACTGCGCTGAACCGCGGCGAAGTGGCTGCACTGCGCGAGTCTGATCAAGTTGAGCCCGGATTTGGTCAGGTGGGCGTGGACCGCTCGGGCGTCGGATTGGACATAGCGCCGCTCCACCAAGCCTCGCTCTTGGAGTGCATCGATGATGCGCGAGATGCGGCTCAGGCTGAGACCGCACTCATCGGCCAGGGCCGACAGACGGAGGTTCCTCCGTGCAGCCCCGGCCAGCCGGGCCAGGACCTCGAGTGCGCTGAGAGTCAGCCCCTGCTCGGCCTCGAGCTCGGCGTCGAGGGCCCGGGTCAGGCGCTTATGGGTGTCCAGCAGCCCGATCCAGGCCTCGGCGTGAAGATCTGACCACCTGGCCAGCCCGTCGTCGCCCAGTACGTACGCGCACGTCGAGCTGGGGCCCGCTGAGGGCTTCGCGCCACGCTCAGTTTCGCCGGTCTGCGGAGGGACTTCTGAGGGCTTCGCGCCGGGCTCAGTAGGCGGGGCCGAAGGGGAGGAAGCTGCCATATTGCTTGCCCTAGCAATACTAGCTTTGGGGAGGCCCTCGATGGAACAGATCACGACCGAGCTCGAGGAGAGAATCCTCACGATCACGCTCAACCGGCCCGAGCGCCTCAACGCGTGGACGCCGACCATGGCCCGGGAGCTGCTGGAGGCATTTGACCGGGCCGACGGCGATGATGAGGTCAGGGTGGTGATCGTTACCGGCGCCGGCCGCGCCTTCTGCGCCGGAGCCGACCTGGAACGCGGGGGAGAGACGTTCGACTGGCGGGCCCGCGGCGCAGAGGCCGAGGACTCGGTAGCTCGACGGGACAACGGCGGGATCTTCACGCTTCGCATCTTCGAGTGCCAGAAACCGGTGATCGCCGCCATCAATGGCCCGGCCGGCGGCGTAGGGGTGA
>JBPYDM010000218.1:0-21499 GCA_051986255.1 Solirubrobacteraceae bacterium
CCTCGCCGCGCAACCGCGGGCAACCGGCCCGCCTACCCCCCGGCCACGTCGCGGCGCAGGAAGGCGATGTAGGCACCGGCCAACGCAGGCACCGCGTACAGCGAGCACACCCAGACGGCCTGGGTGATCGGCGCCCAGTCGATCGGCGTGCGCAAGAGGCCCTGCCAGGCGTTGAACTGGGTGCTGAGCAGGTAGGGCTGGGCGCCGCTCATCCCGGGCAGGATCCCGATCAGCTGGATCAATAGCGAGAACATCAGCGTTCCCACGACCGCCGCGGCGCTATTACGGGTCAGCACTGAGAGCAGCAAGCCGATGCACACGATGGCAGCGATGGGGATCAGGTAGATGACCAGGGCTACGTACACGAGCTCCAGCGCTTTGGGCGCCGAGACGACCGTACCGGACAGGCTCTGGAGCGGGTTGAAGCCCGACTGGATGCTGCCCGCGATCACAGCCACGGTGCCGTTCAGAAGGATGGCCACGACGGCATAGGTGGCAGCGGCCAGCGCCTTGCCGGCGAAGATCTGGCCGCGCTCCAGTGACCTGGTGAGGATCGTCTTCAGCGTCCCGTTGTGATCCTCGGAGGCGAAGATGTCGCCGGCCACCAAGGCGGTGATCAGGGGGAACAGCCAGACCGCGCCGAACAGCAGGATGACGAGCGGTACGGCCAGGCCGCTGCGATCCAGGTAGGAGGAGAAGGCGAAGTCACCGCCGTGCCGGTCGTGGCGGAAGTGGATGGCCACCGTGAAGATGATGGGCACCAGCGCCGCCGCCCCCAGCCCCAGGTACGTGCGCTTTTGGAAGCGGAGCTTGGTCAGCTCCCAGCGGTAGACGGTCCGGATCTTCGGCGCCGAGCCGGGCCGCGCGGCCTCGGCCGGCTGGACCGTTGAGATAGCGGCCGTCGAGCTCATGGCGCGGCCTCCAAGGCCACCGGCTCCGGCGCCGCAGGCTCGCCGGCCTGGCCTTCGGTAAGGGAGAAGAAGAGATCCTCGAGGGTGGCCGTCTGGGGAGTCAGGGAGCGGATCAGCGCCCCGGCCTCGACCAGCGCCTGGGAGAGCGCCGCCACCGACTCCTCGTCTGCGGCGAACCAGATCCGCCCGCTCTTCACACGGACGTCGGCCACCCCGGGCTGGGCCCGGCACACCGCTAGGGCCCGCTCCTCGTCAGTGGTGGACAACCGGTAGCTGGTGCCGGCGGCGCTCTTCAGGTCGGCGATCGCTCCCTCGTAGACGATCTTGCCCAGGCGGACGATCGCAACCCGGTTGCAGACGTCCTCCACCTCGGTGAGCAGGTGGCTGGAGAGAACTATCGTGATGCCCTGTGCGGCGAGCCGCTTGATGAGCACCCGCATGTCGCGCATGCCCCCGGGATCAAGCCCTGTGGTCGGCTCGTCCAGCAGGAGCAGCCTCGGGTCGCGCACCAGCGCGGCGGCGATGCCCAGCCGCTGGCGCATCCCGTGGGAGTAACCGCCTACCCGGTCGCTGCCCCGGTCTGAGAGCTCCACCGCCTCGAGCGCCGCTTCGATGCGCGAGGCGGCTCCGTATCCGTCGTAAGCGGACAGCAGCTCTAGGTTGCGCCGCCCGGAAAGGTAGGGGTAAAACGTCGGCGCCTCGACGAACCCAGCCACTCCCTCCAGGGCTCGGACCGTCTCGAGGGGATCCCGCCCGAACAACCGGACCTGCCCCTCATCGGGGCGGATCAGCCCGAGCATCATGCGCAGCGACGTGGTCTTTCCCGCCCCGTTGGGACCCAGATAGCCGTACACGTCGCCCGACCGGACGGTGATGTCAACCCCGCCGACCGCGGTGAGCTGGCCGTAGCGTTTGACCAGGCCCCGAACTTCCAGCGGGGGCGCGTCCTGGCTGGACGTCATTCCGGGAACGGTGTCGAGTTGCGAGCCGGCCGCTGTCACAGTCCGCGGGCAGCCGCGTCCGCCGTGCGGGCCGTGACTGAGCCCAGCACCGTGTAGGCCACCCCGCCGCGGGTGAACCGCAGTACCGTGCCGATAGCCGTCTCGAGCTGCTGGGCGGTGGCGCCCTGGATTGACACGGTAGGCAGGGAGAGCCCCGGCTGGTCCCCGCCTGACGGAGCTTGAATGGCGTGGGCGTGGCCGGCTAGTTGTTCGAGCACCACCACGGTGCCGAGGCCGTGTCCGTAGAGCAGGAGCGCGGCCGGGTGGGCTGAGAGGCCCACCAAGCTGACCGCGGTCCGGGGTCGCCCGGCCAGGGTGCCTGGGGCGTCCAGCGCGAACGGGAGATGCCCGGACACCGCCTTGACGCCTGTGACCAGCGCGTGATCCCGGTCGCGAGACTCGAGCGGCGTATGGCTGCTCGCAGTGTTACCCGACAGCGAAACCACGTGCGAGCCGCTGGGAGGACTGATGTTGAAGACCGAAGCCGACTGGGGACCGAACGAGATATCGGTGGCGGCAAGCTGGAGCACCGGGGTGGGGTTGCCCCGGGCATACAAGCCGATGCGCAACGGCACACCGCGCACGGCGTCCCAGGCAAGTTCCGCTGCGCCCAGGAGTCCGTTGTCCTGGCGCGGCGAGACACGGACGCTGTAGGCCGCCTCACCGGCCACGTCAGTGGGCACCGCGCCGCTCAGGTGGAGGTGCTTGGCCAGCCGGTTCAGCCCGGACTGGATCTGAGTCAGCGAAGGGATAGTGTCGCTGGCGGGGCTCTGCCTGTGCTTCCGTGCGCCCGACATTGCGGGCAGCGTGGCCCGATACACCGTCTTGAACGCTGGGTCATACGCCCAGAACGACCGCCCGTTGATCACGATCTGAGCGTCGCCATTGCTGCCCTGGATCTCGAGGCGCAGCCGATGGCCGGTGATCCACAGACGCCCGCTGCCGCCGTTGAGGAGCGGGTCGCTGCCCTGGATCTCCGAGGAGTCGATCAAATTGTTGGTGAACGTGATCCGGGCGAACACGCCTCCGGGAGCGCGAGCAGCCATCGCCTGGCGGATGGCCTTGGGCAGCGGCTCGTGGCGAGGGACCGGTCCGCTCCCTTGGGCGGCGATGGCGATCGTGGTGCCCGCGGCGATAGCCACCACAACCCCCAGGAGGGCGCCGAGCAGTCGGCTGGTCGGGGCTGTGCGTAGGAAATGGTTCACGTCTCACCTTTCGGGACTGACACCAGTCCTGTGCCTGAGGGTACTAAAGGCGGTTCGGCGCTGCTAAAGGCTTCCCGTGCTCGAGGGAGGCAATGCACTACCGTCTGCCAGGGATGTGTCGACTGTTCGGAATGAGCGGTGGCCGCCAGCGCGTGCGGGCCACCTTCTGGCTGCTCGAGGCGCCCGACTCACTCTCGCGCCAGAGCCGGCGCGAGCCCGATGGCACCGGCCTAGGCTGCTACGACGAGCAGGGGCACCCCGAGGTGTTCAAGGCGCCGCTGGCCGCGTACGAGGACCAGCAGTTCGCCCAGGAGGCCCGCGAGGTCTGGTCGCGCACGTTCATAGCTCACGTCCGGTATGCCTCCACGGGCGAGCTGACCATGGTGAACACCCATCCCTTTGAGCAGGGAGGTCGGTTGTTCGCACATAACGGAGTCATCGAGGATCTGCCGGCACTGGAGCAGGAGCTGGGCTCAGCCATGCAGCGGGTCAAAGGAGAGACCGATTCCGAGCGGTTCTTCGCCCTGATCACCCGGGAGATCGAAGAGGGCCACGACGTCGGCGAAGCGATACGGCGCGCGGCCAGCTGGGTGGCCGAGCACCTGCCGGTGTTCGCGCTGAACCTCGTGCTGATCACCGAGTCAGAGCTGTGGGCGCTGCGGTATCCCGACGTGCACGAGTTGCACGTGCTGGAGCGGGAGGCGGGTGGATCCAGCGGCGGTCGTCACCTTGAGCACGCCAGCGCCCGCGGGACCATCCGGGTTCGATCCGGCGATCTGGCCGGCTGTCCGGCGGTCGTGGTGGCCAGTGAGCAAATGGACGAAGATTCGGGGTGGCGGGCGCTCCAATCGGGTGACCTGCTCCACGTCGACCCCGATCTGAAGACCACGATCACCCGCGTCATCGAGGGTCCGCCCGCTCATCAGCTCACTCTTGAGGACCTGGGGCAGGCAGCCGCCTCGCAGGCTGCGACGGGCGCGTTGGCGTCTCCAACGTCATGACCGACGCCGCCTCCCCCAAAGCCATGAGCGCTACGGACACAGAGCTGCCCCCGGGCCCGCCGCTTCCCCGGATCCTTCAGACGTTCGGCTTCGTGTTCGGCGGTATCCGCTTTCTTGAGGCCTGCCGCCGCCGGTACGGGGACATGGTCACGATGAGCACCCTGTTCGACAACTCGTTTGTCATGGTGTTCGACCCGGAGCTGATCAAGCAGCTGTTCCAGGGTTCGGCGCACCAGCTCCACGCGGGGGAGGCCAACTCTCTACTCGGGCCGATCTTGGGAGAGCGGTCGGTGCTGCTCTTGGACGAGGACGAGCACCTCCGCCACCGCCGGCTGATGTTGCCCTCGTTCCACGGGGCGCGGATCCAGGCCTACGAGCAGCTCATGCGGGCGACCGCAGACGCCGAAATCGATTCCTGGCCGGTGGGGGAGCCCTTTGCCCTTCGGCCGAGTATGCAGTCGCTGACCCTGAAGGTGATCATCCAGGCGGTCTTTGGCTACCGCCCCGGGGCCGCGGCGGACGAGCTCGGGCGCCGGCTGACGGCCATGGTTGAGCCGGTGGCCCGGCCGCGGGCCCTGGTCCTGCTGAACATCCTGGCCCGCCGCCAAACGGTGGACCGGGCCACCAAGAGGTTCGAGTCGGCGCGTAGGGCGGTGGACGAGGTCCTATTCGAGGAGATCGCCCACCGGCGGGCCGACGAGGATCTAGAAACTCGGTCGGATGTGTTCTCAGCTCTGCTGCTGGCCCAAGACGAGGACGGGCGCCGGCTGTCCGACGAGGAGATCCGCGCCGAGCTGCTCACCCTCCTGCTGGCCGGCCATGAGACGACGGCGACCGGTCTAGCCTGGACGTTCGACCTCCTGCTGCATGCTCCGGCGATCCGGGATCGGGCCGCCCAGGGGGACCCGTCATACCTGGATGCGGTGGTCAAGGAGTCGCTCCGGTTGAGGCCGGTCATCCCGGGTGTGGGGCGGGTGGTGCGCCACCAGCCGTTTGATCTGAACGGCTACCGGATCCCCACCGGGCTGGAGATCAACCCCTCCATCCGGGTTGTCCACCGCCGGGCCGACCTGTATCCGGGACCTCGGGCGTTCCGCCCCGAGCGCTTCCTGGGGTCAGACGCGCCCGACACATACACCTGGATCCCGTTCGGGGGCGGCGTGCGGCGCTGCCTGGGGGCGAGTTTCGCGCTGCTGGAGATGCGCACCGTGGTGGCCCGGGTGCTGGAGCGCACCGAGCTTCGGCCCGCCGACCCCGAGCTGGAGAAAGTGGTGTTCCGCGGGATCACGCTGGCGCCCCGGAACGGAGTTCGGGTTCTCCAGGATCAGCCGCCCGTGGCCACGGGGCGGGAGGGATCGGTGATCCAGTCGCTCCACGATCCCACGTACAGCGCCGCCGAAAACCCGGCCAGCTCGAGCGCCAGCACCTCGTGGGCCGCGGTCACGCCGGAGCCGCAGTAGGCGCCGACGGAAACGTCGTCACCCGCGCCCGCCTCCTCAAAGGCCCGGCGCAAAGCCCCCGCGCTCAGAAACCGCCCGTCACGGTCCACGTTCTCGCTCGTCGGACGGTTGTGGGCCCCGGGAATGTGCCCGGCCACCGGATCGACCGGCTCGTTCTCGCCTCGGAAGCGCTCGGGCGCTCGGGCATCCAGGAGCAGGCCGCCGCGGGGGAGTTCAGAGGCGCTGGACGCGTCGAGTAGCGGCATCCCGCCGGGAGTGGCCACGAAGTCGCCGGGATCTACCGGCGTCGGTCCGGTCTGGAGCGAGTACCCAGCCGCCACCCAGGCCGCCAGTCCGCCGTCCAGCACCCTGACGTCCTCGTGGCCGTAGTAGCGCAGGAGCCACCACGCCCGGGCCGCGGCCAGCGAGGTGGCGGCGTCGTACGCCACCACGCCAGCGGCCTCGCGCACGCCGGCCCGTCGCATGGCGCGAGCGAAGCGCTCGGAGGTGGGCAGCGGGTGCCGCCCGCCGGGGCCAGGCGGCTCAGCCAGCGCCGTGTCGAGGTCGACGAATGCTGCCCCAGGAATGTGGCCGGCCAGGTAGTCCTGATGCCGGGCGCCGGTGAGCTCCCAGCGCACGTCGAGCACGATCGGCTGGGAGTCAGGCGTCCCGGCCAGGCCGTCGGCCAGCTCGTCTGGCCCAATCAGTGGGCCGGTCAATGCGTCCCCGTGGACGCTCAGCGGCGATCCTGCTCTTTGGTCCACAGCGGCATGCCGGCGATCTTCTCCACTGCCCGGCTCACGAACTCCCGAGGCTCGGCCTTGGCTACCAGCGCCGACAGCTCGCGCCGCTCGCGGGCGCTGAGGTTGCTCGGTCGCGCGCGGCCGCGCCTGATGAGCTCAACCAGCCGCCGCCGCTCGTCCGGTTCCAGCTTGTTTATGTGCTCCCGGGCCACGACGATCACCTCGGCCAAGGCCAGGAGGCGAAGCAGGGGGAGCTTTCGCAGGGCACTGGCGCGGCTGAGCGTGCGGCTGATCAAGGGCCCGGGCATGCCCCGCCGAGTGTAGGGAGCCACGTCGGGAGGCTCGCCGGCGATGGAATACGCTGCCCCGATGCCGCTGGTCAGCGAACTTGAGCTGCCCGCGCTGGATCACACAGACCCGGTGCTGCGCGGTCAGCGCTACAGGTCGGCCATGTCCTCGCTCGAGGGGTACGACGGCTGGCTGGCGGCGAACCCGTTTGGCTACACGGTTCTCGAGCGCGAGGCGGCGGAGTTCTTCTTGCGCACCCGGGAAGCGGTCTTTCCCGGATTGACCATCGCCCAGCTGTTCGAGATCAACGATGGCCCGCTGCACGAGGAGATCGTCCGCAACATCATCAACGTCAACGGCGCCGACCACAGCCGACTGCGCAAGCTGGTCAACCCGGCGCTGGCCCCGCGCGCCGTCGAGCGCTTCCGCCCGGCCATGCACGGGTTCATAGCCCAGCTCCTGGATCAGCTGCCCGGCGATGGCCGCTGCGAGTTCGTGGGTGACGTGGCCAAGCCGTATCCGTCCCTGGTGATCGCCGAGGTGATGGGTGCGCCGCTGACCGACGCCCCGCGGCTGCACCACTGGTCGAACATGATCCAGCGCCAGTTCGACGCCGCCAGCCTCATGACCGAGCGCGAGCAGATCGAGCAGGCGGTGAGGGAGTTCTATGACTACGAGGACGGGCTGATCGCCCAGCGGCGCGAGAGTCCGGGTGACGATCTGATCTCGGTGCTCATCCAGGCGGAGGAGGAGGGCGACCGCCTGAGCCACGATGAGCTACGCAACTTGATACTGAACGTTCTGGTGGGGGGCGTGGACACCAGCCAGAGCCAGCTCGTGCACACGATCAGGTTGCTGGCCGAGCATCCGGAGCAGTGGCAGGCGTTGCGGGCTGATCCACGCGGGCTGGCCTTGGCCGCGGTCGAGGAGGCGCTGCGCTACGAGCCGATTACGCCGTTCACTGCTCGAATCACGACGGGGGATGTCGAGTACCGGGGTGTCACGTTTCCGACCGGCTCGATCGTGCTCGTGTCGGCCTGGCGCGCCAACCGGGAAGGGATTGAGCCCGACTCATTCGACATCCTGGCCGACCGGCCGCGCGCCCGGGTACTCACCTTCGGCGCGGGCATCCACTACTGCCTGGGAGCAAACCTGGCTCGAGCCGAGATGGAGGAGGCGGTGGCTTTCCTGGCCAAGCACGTGGAGGAGATCCGGCTAGAGGGGGCCCCGGAACTCGGGACCCCCTCGGGGATCTACGGCGTGGATCGGCTCGAGCTCACTCTGCGCCGAGAGGTGACATGACGCCGATCACGTGGCCCTCCGGGTCGGACAGGAGACCGATTGTGATGCCCACCTCGGTCATATCCTCCGGGCCCATCATGCGCTGGCCGCCCAGAGATACGGCCTGAGCTAGCGTGTCCTCGACGTCCTGCACCTGTACGTAGAACGTCACGTGTCCGGGGTAGCCCTCGGGGACTCCGCCCACACCGCGACCGATCCCGTCGCTGTCCTGGGCCGTTGAGTAGTTGGTCGGGCCCATCGTGTCACCGAACTGCCAACCGAACAGCGTGCCGTAGTACTGACGCAGCGCGTCCGGGTCTTGTCCGATCACCTCGACATGCACCACCGGCTGGGCCATACGACCCTCCTTTCTGTCAGGTAGGACGCAAGTCTGGCCGAAAACTCATCGCGCGGGCGTCCACAGCGCGTCGTCCCCAAGGGGTTGGCGGTTGGCGCGGCCTTCGGCCACCAGCTCGAGCAGAGCGGCCTCGGCCGCCGGCCGGTCAGGCGTTTCGTTGTTGCCCGCCAGCAGCGCGGCCACCTCCTGAGTGGTCAGGCCATCTGAAAAGCGCTCCAGCAGCGGCTCCGGGTTCTCGGGTGGCCCCTCGCGGTGGAGCGTGGGGTTGATATTGGCCAGCAGGATGTCGTAGGCGTCGACCGGCTGAAAACCGCCGGCCACCAGGCGCAGGCCGTCGCGCTCGAACACCACCGATGGCGCGGTGAAGCGCACGGGACCGTCCGTGACCCGCGTCTTTCCCTGGAGCTCGGCCGCCGAGCCCGCCGCTTCGCGGCTTTCAGTCCGGTCGCCGCGGTACGCCTCCAACACGTCGGGCGCGTCGATTCGGCCGACGATCGCCTCGGCGTCAATCCCCGGCACGCCGCGCAGCGCCGCCAGAAGATCGCCGTCGTCGTCCAGGACCGTGGGGGTGGTGAAGTTGGCCAGCTGGAGGGCGCGGAACACTCGCCACTCGCTGCCGGGGTGGTCGATCCGGGCGGCGATCACCGCCCGACAGGCCCGCGCGGTGGCGCTTAGTCGCCGCTTGGGCGCGGCGGCGAACGGCATGCCGTAGCGGCCGCGAAACAAAGCATGTCCCAGCGCGCCCCGCAGCGGGGTGTAGCCACGAGACGCGTACTGCGAGGCGTCCTCGGTCAGCCCGATGAGGACGAGCCGCCAGTTCAGCTGCTCGCCGTAGCGCCACTCGATGACCCGCAGGGCGGGAGCCTCGGAGTACGCCCAGGGACAGGCGGGGTCGCTGAACAGCGTGGTCCGGATCACGCCTCCGCCACCAATGCGTAGGCTAGCCGCGTACCGGGCGAGGGCGCCATCCCGGTTATGGCGACGGCCGGCCAGACCTCGGCCCGAACAAACCCAGCGGCGGTGAGCGCGTCCACCACCTCCCCAGGATCACGAAAGTGCATGTACACCCGACCGCGGACGAATGCCGACAGGAGCAACCGGAAGGCCCGGACCTCGATCGTCTGGAGCGAGGACAGGTGGATGTCGGAGATGTAGTGCCCGTGGGCGAAGTCGCGCAGCGTCCGCGCACAGTGGCGCCAGATCCCGTCGACGCGTTCGGTGGGGAGATAGCCCAGCAACCCCTCGGTGATGATGGCCAACCCGCGGCTGGGCTCGAGCTTGACCGCGACGGAGTCCAGACTGCCTGGGCCGGACTCGCGCAGTACGTCCAGCTCCACTACCTGGTGCTGGTCTGAGCGGCCGTCCATTCGCTGCAGTGACTGGCGCTTGCGGACCACCATGTCCGGCAGGTCGCCCTCGATGTAGCGGATCTGGGGATAACGGGTGGTAAAGCGCCACCCTCGGGCGGACATCCCAGCGGCTAGTTCCAGCACCTGCGAGACGTCGTGTTGCTCGATCGCCCGCTCCAGCAGGAGGTCGATCGCCCGATGGCGGGACAGCAGGTGCTGCTCCAGGCTCCCGCGGCCCAGGATCGAGTTGACCGTCATGATCGGACGCAGCGACTCGAACAGGAACCGGCCTTCCAGCGTCTGGAATTCGGGCGGCGAGAGGCCGTTGCGGGCCCACACGTACCCGGTGTAGTGGGCGGTGGGGCTGACGGGGTCGCCGGTTCCGATCACGGAAAGCTCATACCCGCTCAGCCAGCCGGTCGAGCAACTCGGCCTGCGCCGGGTTGAGCTTCTTTCTGGCCTCTTCCAGGGTGAACCACGCGGCCCGGTCCACCTCAGGGATGACGATGCTCCGGCGCGACCGGGGCGGCCACTCGATCTCGCAGGTGTTGCTGGTGATCGCCTCCGCGTCGAGGTCGCCCTCCAGGGCAAGGCCATGTACGAGCTTGCCGGCCTTCTGGCGCACCTCACCCAGATCGTGAGCCGGACCCGGCGGCGCCGCCGTCCCCAGTTCCTCCTCGAACTCTCGTCGCGCCCCGGCCTCCGGATCCTCCTCGGGGCCGCATTCCCCCTTCGGGATAGACCAGGCCCCCAGGTCCTTCTTGGCCCAGAAGGGTCCGCCCGGGTGGACGAGCAGAACCTCTAGCTCGCGCTCTGCGGCCGATTCTGCGGACGCGCCGGCACGTCGGCGGTACAGGAGGATGCCGGCGCTACGGGCTTGCCGTGAGCCGCGGGCGGGATGGGTCTGGTCTGGTGTCGCCATGCGCAAACTACACATGCTCCTCGGCCACGTCGCGCGACACTAGCGCGGCGTACAGTCCGCCCTCATCGAGCAGCTGCTCGTGCGTCCCGCGCTCGACGATCTGACCGCGATCCACGACCACGATCTGGTCGGCGTCTCTGACCGTGGACAGGCGGTGGGCGATGGTGATCGTCGTGCGGCCCTCTGACAGCCGCTCAAGTTCGGCCTGGATCGCCGCCTCGGTCTGGGTGTCGAGAGAGCTCGTGGCCTCGTCCAGCACCAGCACCGGCGGGTTGCGCAGGATCGTCCGGGCTATGGCCATGCGCTGCTTCTCGCCACCCGAGAAGCGATAACCCCGCTCGCCCACGATCGTGTCGTACCCCTCGGGCAGCGAGCTGATCAGCTCGTGGATATGCGCCGTCTGAGCGGCCGCCTCGATCTCCTCGTCGGTGGCCTCCGGACAGGCGAAGCGCAGGTTCTCTCGCACGCTGGCATGGAACAGGTACGTCTCCTGGGAGACCACGCCCACGGTCGCGGCCAGCGACTGCATGGACACCTCGCGGACATCCACGCCGTCGATCGTCACCCGGCCCCGCTGAGGCTCGTATAGCCGGGCCGCCAGGTAGCCCAGGGTGGTCTTGCCCGCTCCGGTCTCGCCCACGATCGCCGTGCGGGTACCGGCGGGGACCACGAGGTTGATGTCCCGAAGGGTCCACTCATCGTCTTCCTCGGTGGCGGCGTAGCGGAACCACACATCCTCGAAGGCCACGTTGCCCAGCACCTCGTCGGAGCGCAGCTGGACCGGGGTGGGGGCCTCCTCGATCTCCACGGGGAGGTCGAGGTATTCGAAGATCCGGTCGAACAGGGCCAGTGAGGCCGACACGTCCGCCTGGACCCCGAGCAGCGACTGGATCGGGAAGAGCAGACGGGTCTGGAGCGTGGTGAACGCGACCACGGTCCCGATCGAGATGTACCCGATGAAGCTCTGGCCCGCCAGCCAGTAGATGATCGCGGGCTGGGCGGCGAAGGCGAACTGGATCGTGGCCATCATCCACCGGCCGGCCATGCGCGAACGCACCTCGAGATCGGCAATGTCCTGGGACTCACCGGTGAATCGGTCAGCCAGATCGTCGCCCCGCCCCATCGTCTTGCCCAGCAGGATGCCGGACACCGACAGGGACTCGGCCACCAGCGCGCTCATGTCGGCCAGTTGTCGCTGCTGCTGCGAGGTTATCCGGCGTCGAACCCTGCCCACACGGCGGACCATCCACACCGACGGGGGGACGAACACGAGCGAAATGGCGGCCAGGCGCCAGTCCAGCAGGAACATGGCCACCACGGCGGCGATGACGGTGGTCACGTTTTGAGCGATCGAGGTGGCCGTGTTGGTCAGCACGCTCTCGAGCCCCCCGATGTCGTTGGCGATCCGCGATTGAACCTCGCCGGTCCGGGTGCGGGTGAAGAAGGCCAGCGACATCCGCTGGAGGCGGCGATAGACGGCGTCCCGCAGGTCGTGCATCACGCGCTGGCCGACCTGATTTGACATGTACGTCTGCCACACGCTGGTGGCGGCAGAGAAGATGGCGACGGCGATCATGCCCAGCACCGTGAGCGTCAGCACGGTGCTGTCGTGCTTGAAGATCCCCTGGTCCAGCGCGGCCCGGAGCAAGAACGGGTTGAGCATGCTGACGCCGGCAGAAACCACGATCAGCACCAGCACCGCCGTCAGCCGGATCCGGTAGGGCCTGAACAGGGCCAGGATCCGCCGGTTGTCGCGGCGCCGGGATGGGTCCATCAGCGGCGGTGGCTCGCGATCGGGACCCCGCAGTGCCCGCATCGAGCCGGGGGCGGCGCCGTGGGTCGCGCCCGTTCCTTGTCCGCGAAAGCTGCTCATGTTTCTCAGTCCATGATGACGCACGCTTGGCAGATTCCCGGTCGGATCGAGGGATGACACGACTCCGTCGCGCCGCCAACCCGCGTGCAACGGTTGCCGGTGCTCGCGCGGACCGGAATACTCCCAGCCAGCATGCAAGACCCAAACGGAGCTGGCCCCGGCCAGACCACCACCGTTCCGCGCGAGCTGACTCCGGACGTGACGCTCGGGGGCAGCCCGTTCCCGCCCATCGCCGACTATGGCTTCTTGTCCGACAACGAGTCGATGGCCCTGGTGGCCCCGAGTGGAAACGTGGAGTGGATGTGCCTACCGCGGGTGGACTCACCCAGCGTTTTTGGGGCCATGCTCGACCGCAGTGCCGGGTACTTCCGGATCGGCCCGTCGGGCGTCAACGTGCCCGCCTCGCGACGCTACCTCCCTGGCACGATGGTGCTGGAGACCAGCTGGGCCACCGGCGCGGGGTGGGTGATCGTTCGAGATGTGCTCCTGATGGGACCGTGGAGACACGAGAAGGACCGCTCCCGCGCCCACCGGCGCACCCCCACGGACTACGACGCCGAGCACGTCCTGCTCCGGACCCTGCGCTGCGTGAACGGCGAGGTGGAGATCACTCTCGACTGCGAACCCGCCTTTGACTACGGCCGGCTCCGGAAGCACTGGGAATACCCCCGCCAGGGCTACCACCAAGCAGTCATGAGCTGTGACGAGGTGGGGATCGAGCTGACTCTGACTAGCGATCTCAACCTGGGGATCGAGGGCCCGAGAGCCACGGGTCGCCACCGTATGAAGGAGGGCGAGCAGCGCTACTGCGCCCTCTCGTGGAGTGCCGTTGAGCCACCCAAGGACTTCGATGAGGCCTACCGCCGTCTCGTGTGGACGGCTCACCACTGGCAGCACTGGCTGGACCGCGGCCAGTTCCCGGACCACCCGTGGCGGCAGTTCCTTCAGCGCAGCGCGCTCACCCTCAAAGGCCTCACGTTCGCCTCCACCGGAGCGCTGATCGCCGCCCCCACCACCTCACTCCCGGAGACGCCGGGAGGGGAGCGCAACTGGGACTACCGCTACAGCTGGATTCGTGACTCGACCTTCATGCTCTGGGGGCTGTATACGCTGGGCTTTGACTGGGAGGCGAACGACTTCTTCCACTTCATCGCCGACGTAGCCAGCGGCGAGGAGGACCTCCAGGTCATGTACGGCGTGGATGGAGAACGGGAACTCGACGAGCGCGAGCTCGAGTGGCTGACCGGCTACGAGGGGGCCAAGCCGGTCCGCGTCGGCAACGCCGCCTACAAGCAGCGCCAGCACGACGTGTGGGGTGCGTTGCTCGACTCGGTCTACCTTCACACCCGGTCGCGTGACTCGCTCGAGGAGAGGGTGTGGCCGATCCTGGTCCACCAGGTCGAGGCGGCGGTCGAGCACTGGCGCGAGCCCGACCGCGGCATCTGGGAGGTCCGAGGCGAGCCCAAGCACTTCACCTCCTCGAAGATGTCTTGCTGGGTGGCCTGCGACCGCGGCGCTCGGCTGGCGGTGCTGCGCGAGGACGCGGCGCGGGCGGAGCGATGGCGGGCTGTGGCTGACGAGATCCATGCCGACGTATGCGAACACGGCGTGGACTCCCGCGGCGTGTTCGTCCAGCACTACGAAACCGACGCCCTCGACGCCTCGGTTCTCCTGATGCCCCTGGTCCACTTCCTGCCTGCCGCCGACGAGCGCATTCGCAACACCGTTCTGACGATCGCCAATGAGTTGACCGAGGAAGGACTCGTGCTGCGCTACCGCCCGGAAGAGACCGACGACGGTCTCAGGGGAACCGAGGGAACGTTCCTCATCTGCTCGTTCTGGCTCGTGGCTGCGCTCGTGCTGATCGACGAGCTACCCCGAGCGCGCGACCTGTGCGAGCGGGTGCTCGGACACGCCAGCTCGCTAGGCCTGTACGCCGAACAGGTCGACCCGAGAACCGGCCGGCACCTGGGCAACTTTCCCCAGGCCTTCACCCATCTGGCCCAAATCAACGCGATCATCCACGTGATCCAGGCCGACGAAAAGCGAGCCACTGAGCGGTCAGCCTGGCTCAACCACGACTGACGGTCTACCCGCGGGCGCTCCGGCGCTGCGCGGGAGTCCCGAGCGTCGCCGGCCGTCAACGTCCCAAGCCTCATCCGCACCAGCGCCGCTGGGACGTTTACCGCCCTCTGTGCCGTCAACAACCCAACGCGGCCGCCGCCCGCCGGGGATTGGGCTGTTTCCGGGGCGCGATGTGAGCGCCGCCCCGGCCTCGCAGGCCGGGCGCGATGCGAGCCCCGGCCTCGCCCGGGGGCCTCGAAGCGCCGTTCTGCGCTTGTTGACCAGGCGATCGACTCGCGTTTCGTCACAAAGCCCGCGCCCCGAGCGGCGCGCAGTGACGCTACATGGCTATAGACCCACCAACGTCACCAAGCGCCGGCGCTGGTGAGCGCTTTGTGACGCCACACGCTCGTCCACCGGCCTCGAGCCACGCGCGCCTCGCGAACGACCACGCCCCGCGAGGCCCCGCCCGGCGAGCTCCTTACGGCGCCAGCCTCACCGGCAGTGTCTTGAGCTGGTTGATGAACGCCGATTCGGCCATGACTGGCTGTCCGATCATCTCCAGCTCCGGGAAGCGGGCCAACGTCTCCTCGAACAGCACCCGTAGCTCAAGGCGGGCCAGCGCCGTACCCAGGCAGAAGTGCCGGCCGCCCGCCCCGAACGCCTGGTGCTCAGGGTTGCGGGTCACGTCGAAGCGGTCCGCGTCCTCGTAGACCGACCCGTCGCGATTGGACGAGGCGTACCACATGACCACCTTCTCGCCCTCACGGATCTGCTGCCCGGCCAGCTCTGCGTCGCACGTCGCCGTGCGCCGGAAGTGGGCGAAGGCGGGGAACATGCGCAGGGACTCTTCGACGGCCGAAGGGATCAATGACGGATCCTCCAGCAGCAGGCGCCGTTGATCCGGGTGCTCCATCAGCGCGCGCATCCCGGAGCAGTACGTGGCCTTGGTGCTGTCATTGCCCGCCGCTACCAGCAGGAAGAAGCCCATCACGATCTCGTGCTCCTCGAGCCTCTGGCCCTCGATCTCCGCGTGAACCAGGACCGAGGTCAGATCGTCGGTAGGGTGCTCGCGCCGCTCGGCGATCAGCTTCCGGCAGCGCTCGAAAATCTCTGGGATGACCTTTTCGGAAATCCCCTCGACCCCGTACGGGTTGAGGTCCTCATCCCCCGTACCCAGGGCGGCGTTCATCAGCGTGGCCCATACGACGTCGTCCTCGGAGGGGATCCCCATGAAGCTGCCGATCACCCGTGAGACCACGGGCTGGGCCACGGCGGTCACCAAGTCGCAGGTGTCGGCGCCGTCCAGGCGGTCCAGGACATCGGTGACGATCTGTCGGATCGCCGGCTCATGGGCGGCGATGCGCTTGGGGGTGAACCCAGCTTGGAAGAGCATCTTCAGGCGGTCGTGCTTGGGGGGATCCATGCCGATGAACATGGCTCTGAGCAGCTCGAGCGGGAAACCCTCGGTGACCGCGGTGATCCCGCCCAGCTCGGAGGAGTAGCTCTTCCAATCGCGGCTCACGGTGTGGATGTCCTCGGCGCGCGTGACCGACCAGAAGCCGGCCTCGTTGGGGTACTCGGTTATCTCCGAGGTCCAGTGCACCGGACACTCGTCACGCAGGCGCTTGAACAGCTCGTGTGGCGGCCCATCCAGCCACAGCTCGCGTTCTCCGACACCTACGCTGTCGAGGTCGACGTTTTCGACGTCACGGCTGGTTGCGGTCATGAGTCCCTCGCTGCCCTGGATTGTTTGTCGGCCGATCGTACTGGTCGGAAGGGATCACGGCTAGACGGCCGGGTTTCCTCTGTGGCCGGTATCACACTGGCCCCCGCCACAATCGTTCTATCCCCGTGTCCCGCAACCCTCACGCCTGGAAGCTCCAATTCGCTCTCATCTCGGCCATCTGGGGGTCGAGCTTCCTGTTCATCAAGGTTCTGGATCGACACTGGCCCGCGCTCTGGGTGGCGTTCGGGCGAGTGGTGCTGGGAGCCGCGACGCTGGCATTACTGGTCACGCTGCGGGGCGAGCGCTTCCCGACCGACCGGCGCCTGTGGCTGCACTCCGCGGTGGCGGCTGTTCTGTTCAACGCTGCCCCATTCACCCTGTTCGCGTTCGGCGAGAAGCACGCTTCCTCGATCGTGGCCGGACTGTGGAACGCCACCACCCCGCTGTGGGTGCTTGTGGTCCTGCTTCTGGCGTTTCCCGAGGAACGCCCCACACGCAGCCGGCTGGTCGGCATCGGGACGGGATTCGTGGGAGTGGTCATTCTGCTGGGACCATGGCGGGGGCTGGCCGGGGGGCAGTGGATCGGAGATGTGGCCTGCGCTGCGGCTGCTTTGTGCTACGGGATCGGATTCCCCTACACCCGCCGCTACCTGGCCAGCCGGGGAGAGAGTGGGGTGCAGCTGTCGGCCTGTCAGCTGAGCTGCGCGGTACTCGTCATGGCTCCGTTCTTGCTCCTGGCCCCAGCGCCCACCGCCCACATCGGCCTGGACGGCTGGGGCAGCCTGCTCGCGCTGGGCGCTCTGGGATCGGGGGTGGCCTACGCCCTCAACTACGCGGTAGTGCGTGCCCGTGGCTCAGCCGTGGCCTCCACTGTGACCTATCTGATCCCCGTGGTCTCGACGGTCCTCGGCGCAGTTGTGTTGGGTGAGGCCCTGCGCTGGAACCAGCCGGTGGGCGCGCTGGTGCTGCTGGGCGGCATCGCGATCTCGCAGGGCCGGCTGAGCCTCATTTCGAGAGCAACGCCTCGAACGAGGGGCTCGCCCCTCCCTCTCCCGAGTTCTTGGGAGCCGGACCGAGCGGGCCCGCCGTAGATGACGTGCCTGCGCGTTCAGCCGACGTCCAGCTCTCCCTGGGCCGGGGGATACGTGAGCTGCCCATCCCTCAGGACCACCGCGAAGGGCGTCAGTTCGTGCTCCTCGGGGTTGCTGCCCAGGCCCAGGTGAAGCACTCGCCAGCCGCGCACGGTGAGCGCGTCGGAAATCAGCCGGCGATGACACCGCCACCACTGGGCCTCGGCGCACATGACGCAGGTCGGCTGCTCAGCGGCCATGGCCTGGAGTCGATCCAGTGCCTCGTGGAACTCCGGGGTGGCCATGTGGTCGGCATAGCCCTGAAAGGCGGGATGGCGCCAGCCGCGGTTGGGTGAGCCAGGCTGTGGGCGGCGAAATCCTCCCAGCGCCCCCTCGTGCGAGCATCCGATCCCGTGGCCGGAGAGCCGGTCGGACAGCGCTCCACCCTCAAACTGCGGGTTGCGGCGGGACCGGGGAACGGTGCGTACATCGACCAAGAGCCCCACGTCCTGATCCTCCAGTACCGCCACGAGCTCCTCGACCGGCCGGGTGGAGTGACCGACGGTGTAGACCGTACCCACAAATCTGGGAGCGGAGGGGACGCTTTCCGGATAGCTCACTTGCGCCTCACTTTCGAGCGCGGCGCGAGTCTAGGTTCTTCCCGGCGCTTACAAGGGGCGCGGTAGGCTCGCCGGGTGAAGCGGCTCGAGGGCATCCGGGTGCTGGTGACCGGCGCCAGCAGCGGTCTGGGGTGGGCCATGGCCGAGGCACTGGTGGCCTCGGGCGCCACGGTTGCGCTCACCAGCCGCAGTCTCAGGCGGGCCCAGGATGCGGCGCGGCGGCTCGGTCCGCCCTCGCTCGGTCTCGATCTGGACGTTCGTGACGCGGCCTCTGTGATGCGCTGCGTCGATGAGGTGTACGAGCGCCTCAGCGGCCTTGACGTGCTGGTGAACAACGCCGGGATCGGAATGCGAACCGTCAACCCTCGGTTCATGACCGACCCACAGCCTTTTTGGAACGTCTCGCCCGCCGGGTTTAGCGACGTCTTGGAGACGAAGGTCACTGGGGTGTTTCTCGTGGCCCGGGAGGCGACGCCCCGGATGCTCGCCGCCGGCGACGGCCGGATCATCAACATCACGATAAACACACGGACCATGACCAGGCAGGGGTTTGTCCCCTACGGCCCGGCTGGGGCGGGGGTCGAGGCCGTCTCGCGGGTCATGGCAGCCGATCTCGCCGGGACACCCGTGACGGTGAACCTGCTGCTCCCCGGGGGGGCTACGGCCACGGGAATGGTTCCGGACGACGCGCCCGCGCAGGTGCGAGCGAGACTCCTGGACCCCGCGATCATGGGCCCACCCATCGTGTGGCTCGCCTCGCCGGAGGCCCGGGGTGTGAACGATCAACGCATCGTCGCCGCAGATTTCGAACAGTGGCTCACAGACCGCGAGGCGCCGTGATCCCAGCCAGCGTCATCCCTGACTTCACGACCGACAGCAAGGAGTGAGACATGGCCCAGACAGCAGTCGTACTTGGGGCACGGAACCTGGGGGGCGCCGTCATCGATCGGTTTCTCGAATTGGGTTGGAACGCCGCCGGGGTGGCCCGCAGTCAGGACACGCTCGACCGGGTCCGGCAGAGGGGGGCGCTGGCCATTGAGGCCGATGCCACGGACGCGGGCTCACTGAGCGAGGTGCTGAAGACTGCGAAACGCGAGCTTGGCTCGCTCGACGCGGTGGTCAACGCGGTGAGCGCAGCGCGTCCCCCTTCGACGGGTCCGTTCGGCGGAGGGCCGCTCGCCGGCGCGGACCTGGCCGCCTTCAACGGCTGGACGGTGGCTGTGGCGCAGCAGGCGTTCGTCTTCCTGTCGGTGGGTGCCAGCGCGTTGCGCGAGGCAGGGGGCGGTGCGCTGATTCAGATCACCGGCGGGTCTTCACGGCGGGCCATGCCGGACAAGGGGCTGTGGGCGGCGGGCGCCTTCGCCACCAGGGCGCTGGTGCAGGCGGCGGCGCAGGAGTTGAAAGGGGAGGGGATCCACGTCGCGCTGCTGGCCGTCGACGCCACGATCGAGTCGCCCAGGACGGCCGAGTTCACGCGCGGCTCCTCACCTGAGGCTCTGGGTGATATGGGCCAGATCGCCGAGGCGGTCTCGTTCCTCGCCCGGCAGGGCTCACGGGCACTGACCCATGAGCTCGTGGTCACACCCGCGGGCGAGCGGTGGGTGCCCTGACCCTCCGCTAAACCTACGCTGCCTAGTCGCCGCTGTCGTACTTGAACGAGATGCCCAGCCGGACACGGAAGTTCACGATCCCGCCGTTCTCGATCGTCACATCCTCCCGGATCACCTCGGCGACGCGGAGGTCGCGCACGGTTTTGGCCGCAGTCTCGACTGCGTTCCGGGCGGCCGCCTCCCACGACTCGCCGCTCGTCCCAATTACCTCGGTTACCCGGTAAACGCTGTCTGCCATGTGCTCTCCTCTCTGAAGCGGTGGGGACTGACGGTCAGCCTATATCCGGGAGAGGAGCAGGGCAAACCATAACTCTGGGCGAGTCACGCGAGGCCGCGTGCCCGGGCGTCTAGAGCAGGAACGGAATCAGCATCCTCGTTCTGGCTTGGTACTCGGGGTACACGCCCGGGAACGACGCCGTCATCAGTCGCTCTTCGACCCTCGCGCTGTAAACGAAATAGACCCCAAGCGCAGCCAACGCGATCAGCCAGTACAGGTTGGTGGCCAGGGTCGTGCCCAGGATGGCCAGCAAGAGCCCCGAGTAGATCGGGTGTCGAACGAACCGGTACGGACCCGAGGTAACCAGCTCCGGCTCGTCCTTCCGGGTCATGGGCATCCCCAGTTCCGCCCAAGGTAGATCCGTGCCCACACAGCCAGCCCCAAGCCGGCCAGGAACAGGACCAGCCCCACGATCTGAACCGCCAGGGCATGCACAGCCAGCGTGTCTGGTCCGATGGGTCCGCAGGATCACGAACAGGATCACGATGAGCAGTCCCGGCGGCCTGCTTCGGGAGCCTCGCTTGGAGAAGAAGGCGGCGATGAACCAGTAGGCGCCGAATACCAGCCACCCGACCAGGACCGTCGTCCGGATGGCCGACATTCAATCGGCCCGTCTGGGCAGTCGTTGGTCGACTGCCTCCCAGCCCACCAGGAACGCGATAACCAGAGTGATCAGCCCGGCCGTAGCCCACGCCGCCAGCCCTCCGGCCGCGGCGAACACGATCAGGCAAGCCGCCGCGGCCGCAAGCTCGGGGTAGTGGATGCGGCGCACCATGCGCAGGCGAAATGCCGCATGCCCCACGAGATAGAGCGCCACGCCACCGCACAGGGTCAGCCGTTCAGCGGTTGACAGGACCGCGTTTGCGTCGGCCGCCGTGGTGCGTGCGCCCACGGCGAAGACGATGATCCCGGCTACGAGCACGAGGTGGATGTAGCTGTAGGCGTCCGCGGCGGCGATCACCGGGTCGCCGTGGTGGTGCAGCCGCTCCTCGGCCTCACTGGCGAAGCGGTCGAAGTAGGTCCACCACAGCCCGATGGTTATCAGCAGAGCGAGGAAGACCGCCCCCACGGACGCGACGGTGAGCGGGCGGCTGCTTGCTCCCACGCCGATGTCCACGATCGATTCACCCAGGCAGATGATGATGAACAGGCTGTACCGCTCGGCAAAGTGCGCCACAGCCACCCGCTGGAGCTGGCGCAGGCGCTGACGAGTCAGCCAGGCGGGTCCCGCGTAATCGATGACCACGGCGGCCACCCACAGGGCCCCCCGGATGGGCTCGCTGGCCAGCGACCCGGCCAGCAGCAGGGCGATCCCGATCATCACGGTGACGGCAAACCCGCTGATGGCGGCCAGCGACGCGTTGCCGCGTCGCGACGCGTCCACGTACAGGGCCAGATGGAGCAG
Organism: Solirubrobacteraceae bacterium; assembly: GCA_051986255.1. GTDB lineage: Bacteria > Actinomycetota > Thermoleophilia > Solirubrobacterales > Solirubrobacteraceae > Palsa-465. The sequence continues at coordinate 21,147 of JBPYDM010000218.1, forward strand.
CCTCACGCCCGCGTAGGTGGCGGCGAATAGAACGGCCTCGGATCCAAAGGCCTGCGGGAGGGCCAGCCCGGTGAGGAAGATGAGGGCCATGGCCAGCAGCAGGACCGCCCGAAAAGCGGCGGAATCCGGATCATGCGCGTTGGTAACCCAGACGAAGGCTGACCAGGCCCACCAGACCAGGGCCAGCGTAAGCAGGGCGTGGCCGAATCCTCGCCACGAGAGGTCGCCCAGGAGGAGCGTGGTGACTCGGGTTATCGCGAACGCGAATACCAGGTCCCATAGGAGCTCGATCGGCGTGGTGCGCCGTTCCGAGACCGACATCCCCGCGGAGGCGGCCGCCGTTTCGTTCGGGG
>JBPYDM010000219.1:0-2973 GCA_051986255.1 Solirubrobacteraceae bacterium
GCTCGCGCAGCGAGGGCTGTGGCGGAGTCCAGTTGAGGAACTCCCGCGCGCGGGCGGAGGAGAGCACCCGGTCCCGTACGTTGGGATCGACCTTGGCCGGGGGCGTGCCCAGAAAGCCCAGGGTGTAGATGATCACCTCGTCGGGCACCATGGAGTAGCGGTCACGCGTGACAATGTTCAGCACCGCCTGTATCCCCATCAGCTGGGAGAACGGGGTCGCTGAGATCGGGTGGCCGAGATCCTCCCGTACCTGCACGACCTCCTCGAGCACCTCGGTCAGCCGGTCCTCCATCCCATACTGGGCCAGCTGTGCCTTCAGCGTCCCCATCATGCCGCCGGGAATCTGGTGCTTGTAGGCGAAGGTGGAGAACTCACTGGGCGAGCCGGTCGGCCAGCCCTCCTGCGCGGCGACCCGGGCGAAATGAGTCGCGACCGGATCAAGCCGCGAGGTGTCGAGAACGTGCTCATAGCCGAGCCACCGCAAGTTCTCCACCATCGCCTCGGTCGACGGCAGCGACGGCCCGTTCGCCAGCGGCTTGGACGCGGTGTGCAGGATGCGCACGCCGTTGCGCAAGCCGGTCAGGTAGTTCAGCGGCGCTACGCCGATGGTGTTGTGGCAGTGCAGCTCGATCGGGATGTCCCCGGCCGCCTCCACCAGTGCCGGGATCAACGTGGCGCCTCGTTCCGGGGACATGATCCCCGGGGCGTCCTCGACATAGACCGACGAGGCGAGCCCCCACGAGACCATCTCCCGCACCCGGGCGGCGAACCATTCGTCGGTGTGGACCGGGCTGATGCCGAACATGATCGCCGGTGCGACCTCAGCGCCCGCGTCACGGACGATGTGGCACATCCGCCGCATCTTTTCCATGTTGTACAGGCAGTCGTAGATCCAGAACGACTGGATCCCGTGCCGCACCAGGGTCTTTATCCACAGCTCCATCAGGGAGTCCGGGGTGAGCCCGAACTTCGCGATGCAGTTGTGGCGGCTGCCCGCGCGCAGGCGGGCGGTCGGCATCCACTTGCGCCACAGATCGAGGCCCTGCCAGGGGTCCTCGTGCGAGTAACGGAGCACGCACTCGAACATCGAGCTGGCGGTGACGTCGACGCAGCGGAACCCGGTCCGGTCGATGTCCTCCGCCGCCGCGGCGGCCATCCCGGTGCGGATCCGCATGCCCCACAGGCTCTGCTGGCCATCCCGGAGGGTCTGGTCGATAAAATCGACGTGAGTCATACCGCCGCGGCCTTTCCTGCCGGATGCGCGAAGCCCTGGCCCGCGGCCCACGCGCTGAGGAAGCTGTTCTCCACCCAGCGAGTCGTGATCTCATTGCTGGCCACGTCCGGGTGCCGCACGAGCGTCCTGTGCAGGTCGAGAGTGCTGTCGATGCCCGCGATGCCGAAAGCATCAAGCGCCCGGGCGGCGAGGGCCAGGGCGCTGGCCCGGGTCTCACCCCAGCAGATCAGCTTGGCCAGCAGCGAGTCATAGTCGGGCGGGACCCGGTAACCAGCGAAGCAGTGGGTGTCGAGGCGGATACCGGCGCCGGCCGGGGGCGCCCAGGTCCGGAGCGTGCCGGGCGACGGTGCGAAGCCACGGGCCGGAGCCTCGGCATTGATGCGGAACTCGAAGGCATGCCGGCTGATGCGCACGTCATCCTGCCCGAAGGAGAGCGGTTCGCCCGCCGCGATCCGTAGCTGCTCGCGGACGATGTCGATCCCAGTGATCATCTCCGTCACCGGATGCTCCACTTGGATGCGGGTGTTCACCTCAAGGAACGAGAACGTGCCGTGCTCGATGTCGACCAGGAACTCCACCGTCCCGGCTCCGACGTAGCCGAGGGATCTCATCAACGTCACCGCGGCCTCGGCGAGCCCGTTCCGCACCGTGGCCGGCACGGCGCTAGCGGGGGCCTCCTCAACGAGTTTCTGGTAGCGGCGCTGGAAAGAGCAGTCGCGGTCCCCCAGGTGAACGACCGAACCGAGCCGGTCAGCCAGCACCTGGACCTCGACGTGGCGGGCGCGCTCGACGTAGTGCTCGACGTACAGCCGGTCGTCACCGAAGGCGGCCTCGGCCTCCGCACGCGCGGCTGCGACCGCTCCGGCAAGCTCGCGGCTGTCCGCCACCTTGCGCATCCCCCGCCCACCGCCGCCGGCCGCGGCCTTCAGCAGGACCGGGTAGCCGACCTGGGCCGCCACTGCCTCCGCTTCGGCGGCCGTGGATACGCTGCCCGAGCCCGCGCCGACCGGAATCCCCAGGCTGCGCGCCAGCTCGCGGGCGGCGATCTTGTCGCCGCCGCGGCGGATCGCATCAGCTGGCGGCCCGATGAATGTGACGCCGTGACGGTCACACAGCTCGGCGAGCTCCGGGCGCTCGGAAAGAAACCCGTAGCCGGGGTGGATCGCGTCGCAGCCCATCAGCAAGGCCGCGGACATGACCGCGCCGAGGTTCAGGTAGCTCAGCGGCGCGCTCGCCGGGCCAATGACCACCACCTCGTCGGCGGTCTGAGCGGGCAGGCTCTCGGTGTCAGCCGCTGACACGGCAAGGACGCTGGTCACTCGCTCGTCGAAACAGGCCCTGATGACCCGCATGGCGATCTCGCCGCGGTTGGCCACGAGCACCCTGGCCAGCACCTCACGGCTCCTCGGCGCGAATCCGGAACAGGATCTGGCCCGCGTCCACCCGCTCGCCGTTGCGCACGCAGATCTCGACCACTGTCCCGGTCACGGCCGCGGACAGCGTATTCATGAGTTTCATGAGCTCGATGATGCACAAGGCTGCTCCGCGCTCCACGCGCTCTCCTAGCTCAGTGAACGGTGGCGCGCCGGGGCTCGGCGCCCGCCAGAAGAAGCCGGGGGTGGGTGCGGCCACACTGTGCATGCTGTCGCTCAGATCCGTTCCGTCCGGCGCGGGGGCAGGCGGCGGGGCCGGGGCGGCAGCGGGCGGAGGGTCAGCGGGCGGGATCACCGACGAAGCGT
>JBPYDM010000220.1:0-4689 GCA_051986255.1 Solirubrobacteraceae bacterium
GTGGGTCCCAGCACCACCACCACCCCGCCGGTCATGTACTCGCACCCGTGGTCTCCCACCCCTTCGACCACGGCCACCGCACCCGAGTTGCGCACGGCGAAGCGCTCGCCGGCCAGACCTCGGAAGAACGCCCGCCCGGCGATGGCACCGTACAGGACGGTGTTGCCCACGATCACATTCTCCTCGGCCAGGAACCGAGCCTTCTCGGGCGGACGAACCGCCACGATCCCGCCGGACAGCCCTTTGCCGGCGTAGTCATTGGTCTCGCCCCTCAGCGAGAACGTCACCCCCGGGGCCAGCCAGGCGGCGAAGCTCTGGCCGGCCGAGCCGGAGAAGGAGATCTCGATCGTCCCCTCGGGCAGGCCTCGGGCGCCTCGGCGGCGGGCGATCTCCCCGGACAGGATCCCGCCCACCGTCCGGTTGACGTTGCGCACCGGCACGGGGCCGATTCTCACCGCGTCCCCCTGGGCCAGGGCGGGCTCGCACCTGCGGACCAGCTCCCAGTCGAGGGCGTCGTCAAGGACTGGGACCTGGGCCCGGGTCCTGGACCGGGGCGCTCCCGGGGGCAGCTCGGGCATGGAGAGCACCGACGACAGATCCACGTGCTGGGCCTTCCAGTGATCGATCGCCTCCTCGGCTTCGAGCACGTCCGTGCGGCCCACCAAGTCTTCGAAGCGGCGGAAGCCCAGGCCGGCCATCAGCTCGCGGACCTCCTCGGCCACCAGGGTGAGGTAGCGGGTTACTTGCTCGGGCAGGCCGCGGAAGCGTCTGCGCAGCTCGGGATCCTGGGTGGCGATGCCCACCGGGCAAGTGTTCAGGTGGCAGACCCGCATCATGATGCAGCCCATGGCGATCAGGGGCGCGGTCGAGAAGCCAAACGCGTCGGCCCCCAGCAACGCAGCCACCACCACGTCCCGCCCGGTTCTCATCCCGCCGTCCACTTCGACGGTGATCCGAGAACGGAGGTCGTTCAGCAAGAGCGTCTGCTGGGTTTCTGCCAGCCCGATCTCCCAGGGGATCCCGGCCGACTGGATCGAGGATTGGGGTGAGGCACCCGTTCCGCCGTCGTGCCCGGCGATGGTCACGTAGTCGGCGTTGGCCTTGGCCACTCCCGCCGCCACCGTACCCACGCCGATCTCGCACACCAGCTTGACCGACACCGAAGCCTCCGGATTGGCGCAGCGCAGATCGTAGATCAGCTGCTTGAGGTCTTCGATCGAGTAGATGTCGTGATGCGGCGGGGGCGAAATCAGGCTCACGCCTGGGGTGGAGTTGCGGATCCGGGCGATGTAGCCATCCACCTTGTGGCCGGGCAGCTGACCGCCCTCTCCGGGCTTGGCGCCCTGGGCCATCTTGATCTGAATCTGATCGGCGTTGACCAGATAGTGGACGGTCACGCCAAAGCGCCCGGAGGCCACCTGCTTGATGGCCGAGCGCCGCATGTCGCCGTTCTCGTCGGGCACGTATCGAGACGGGTCCTCACCACCCTCGCCGGTGTTGGACCGCCCCCCGATCCGGTTCATGGCGATGGCCAGCGTCTCGTGGGCCTCCCGGGAGAGGGAGCCGAGGCTCATGGCCCCGGTCGTGAACCGCTTGACGATCTCGCTGGCCGGCTCGACCTCGGCCAAGGGCACGGCCGGCCCGACGGGGCGGAGCCTCATGAGCCCGCGCAGCAGCCCCTTGCGCACCGCTTCCTCGTTGACCATCCGCGAGAACTCCGAGTAGTCGGCCAGCTGGTTGCCGTTGGTCTGCTGGGCGGCGTGCTGGAGCTTCGCCACCGTGTCCGGGTTCCACACGTGCAGCTCGCCGTCCCGCCGCCACTGGAGCACACCGCCGACAGGGAGGAGCTCGCGGTGGGTTCGGGGATAGGCGCGGAAGTGGCGCTCCATCACCTCGGTGGAGAGCTCCTCCAGGCCCACGCCGCCGATCCGCGATGACGTGCCGGCGAAGAAGCTGTCGATCACGTTCTGGTCCAGCCCGACCGCCTCGAAGATCTGAGCGCCGCAATAGGACTGGATGGTTGAGATCCCCATCTTGGAGATCGTCTTGAGCAGTCCCTTGCCAATCGCCTTGACGATGTTCGCCTCCGCCTCATCGGTGCTCAGCTCTACGGGCAGGAGCGACCGGTCGGCCAGCTCGTCGAGTGACTCGAACATCAGGTAGGGGTTTATGGCCGCCGCTCCGTAGCCGATCAGCGTGGCCATGTGATGGATCTCCCGCGGCTCGCCGGACTCGATCACCAGTCCAGTTCGGGTCCGCGTGCCCCGCCGCACGAGGTGCTGGTGGACCGCCGCCACCGCCAGCAGCGAGGGGATGGCCACCCGCTCGGGCCCGAGGTTGCGATCCGACAGGATCAGGATGTTGGCTCCGTGGTCGACGTAGTTGGCCGCCTCGGCGGCGACGTCGTACAGGCGCACCTCCAGTCCGTCCGGACCCTGCTCGATGGGCCAGGTGAGGTCGAGCGTCGCGGCATCGAAGACGTCGTGGGAGACCTGCCGGAGTTTCTCCAGCTCGTGGTTGCGCAGGATCGGCTGGTTCATGACCAGCTGGTGGGCCTGCTCGGGCACCTCGGCCAGCAAGTTCAGCTCGGCGCCCACGCACGCTTGGAGGCTCATGACCACGGACTCGCGCAGCGGGTCGATGGGCGGGTTGGTCACCTGGGCGAAGAGCTGCTTGAAGTACGAGAACAGCGGCGGCTGACGGTCGGAAAGGACGGCCAGCGCCGCGTCATTGCCCATGCTGGCCACCGGCTCCTCGCCCCGAGCGGCCATCGGCGCGATGATCAGCTTGAGGTCCTCCTGGGAGTAGCCGAAGGCTAGCTGCTTGGAGCGCAACGGCTCGATCCTGGGCGCGCGCGGCTCGCGCGGCGGCAGGTCATCGATGTGGATGACCGAGCGCTCGTACCAGTCGGCGTAGGGCTTGCGCCGAGCCACCCCGCGCTTGAGCTCGTCGTCGCCCACGATCCGCCCCTCCTCGAGGTCAACCAGGAACAGCTTGCCCGGCGCCAGCCGGCCCTTGCGCTGGATGTGCTCGGGGGCCACGGTCATCACGCCGGCCTCCGAGGCCAGGACAACGTAGCCCTCGGTGTCCTGAATCCAGCGGCCGGGGCGCAGCCCGTTCCTGTCCAGCACTGCTCCGGCCACGCGGCCGTCGGTGAACACGATCGCCGCCGGCCCGTCCCACGGCTCCATCAGGCAGGAGTGGAAGTCGTAGAAGCCCTTGATGTCCGGGTCGAGGTCGCTCCGCGTCCGGTAGGCCTCGGGCACCATCATCATCACGGCGTGTGGGATCGGGCGCCCGCTGAGCACGAGCAGCTCCAGCACGTTGTCGAAGATGGCGGAGTCCGAGCCCCCCTCCCGGACTACGGGCACGACCTTCTCGAGATCTGTGCCGAACAGCTCCGATACCAGCTGCGACTCCCGTGCCCGCATCCAGTTGATGTTTCCCCGCAGAGTGTTGACCTCGCCGTTGTGGGCGACCATCCGGTAGGGATGGGCCAGCTCCCAGCTGGGGAAGGTGTTGGTGGAGAACCGCGAATGCACCAGCGCCAGCCGCGACGCCAGGCGCGGGTCGCGCAGGTCGGTGAAGTAACGCGGGAGCTGCGGCGCGGTGAGCATGCCCTTGTAGACCAGCGTCCGGCTGGAGAAGCTGGGTAGCGCTAGCTCGCGGCCGGCCTTGCCCTCGATGAGCCGGCGGATCACGTAGAGCTTGCGCTCAAACGCGTCCTGGTCAACGACCTCGTCCGAGGCCTCGATTAGCACCTGGCGGATGACCGGCGCGGACAGCCGGGCCGTCTCTCCCACGTGCAGGTCGTCCACCGGAACGTCGCGCCACCAGATCGCCCGCTGCCCCTCGGCGGCGATCGTCTCCTCGATCAACTGCTCCAGGATTACCCGCCGCTCGGTGTCGCTGGGCAGATAGCAGACGCCCACGCCGTAGCGGCCGAGGGGCGGAAGCTCAACCCCGGCGGCCGCCCCCCGGAAGAATGCGTCCGGGATCTGGAGGAGGATGCCCGCCCCGTCGCCGGTGTTTGGGTCGGCGCCCTCGGCGCCACGATGCTCCAGGTTTCCCAGCGCGTCCAGCGCCTTCTCCACCACGGTGTGGCTGGGCTCACCTCGCAGCTTGGCTACGAGCGCGATGCCGCAGGCATCGTGCTCGTTCGCGGGGTCGTAGAGGCCAGTGGCCCTGGGGGCGATGGAATACTTGTTCATGAGGAGAGGTCCGCTCCTCGGGAAAGCGGGCGCGGACAGCGGGGACCGCGAAGAGTACCAGTGGTTGTTAGCGAACCGTTAGCGCCAGGATCATGCCCTGGGGCAGCATGTGTCGCAATCGGCGCGCCGGGAGCTACCGAGCGGCCTTGGACCGGCTCTTGGTCCCGCTCCCGCTGCGAGCCGGAGCGCGCGTCTTTGGCTTCTCCGCCTTGTCGCTGTCCCCGCTCTTGACCGCGGCCAGGCTTGCCTCCAGAGCGGACATCAGGTCGGGGGCCGGCGCCGGCTCCTCGGCCTCGGGCTGGACCGCGATCTCCTCTCCGGCGGCCTTGCGCTCGATCAGGTCGAGGACCCGCTCGCGGTACTCGTCGTGGAACTTCTCGGGCTCGAACTCGGCTGAGAGCGACGAGATCAGCTGCTCGGCCATCTGGAGCTCCCGGGGGCTCGCCTCCGCGTCCGATACCGAGTCGAGCTCATCCAT
>JBPYDM010000221.1:0-2034 GCA_051986255.1 Solirubrobacteraceae bacterium
ATCCAGCTCCAGCTCAGCGGGGAGTCGGCGGCGGCAAGCGGGACAGTGACCGCCCAGCCCGGGTAGCGCCGGCCGGCCGAGCCGGGCTCAGCGGGGAAACCGTCGGAGCGCCCGCTCCTGTTTGGAGCGCCGCCGCCACCGCCCGATGCCGAAGCTCACTCCGTAGACCAGGAGGACGAGCAGGGCGAGGACGCCGGCGATCGCCAGCCCCGGCGTCAGCACCAGCACCAAGATGGCCACCACGGCGGCGATGGCGACATCGGTGAGGAGCAGGCGCCGGTTCACAGGGGCAGCCTCCGGAACACCGGCCGGGGGAGGTGGCGCAGGACGGAGAACACCACTCGCAGTCTGGCAGGCACCCACACGGTGTGGGCGCCGGAGGCGAGTCCGCGCGCCGTCGCCTCCGCCACCTCATCGGGGCCCGTGGACATGGGGGCTGGGGGAAGTCCGTCGGTCATGCGCGTGCGCACGAATCCCGGGCGGACCACCAGGACCTGCACGCCGGTCCCGGCGGTGGCGTCGGCCAATCCCTGGGCGAGGGCATCGAGTCCCGCCTTGGCCGCACCGTAGATCGAGTTGCTGGCCCGAGGCCGCTCGCCGGCGACGCTGGACAGCACCACGACCTGGCCTCGCCCCTGATCGCGGAGGCGGCGCATGCATTCCAACAGGAGTGAGCCGGCGCCCAGGAAGTCCACCTCCATCACCTCCAGCGCCTCGCGTCGGTCCGCGTCCAGGCCAGCCTGACCCCCCAGGATCCCGACCGCCAGAATCACGACGTCAAAGCCTCCGGCCCTCTCAAACGCGCGGCCTACGACCTCTTCATGGGTGGTCAGGGCGGACGCATCCACCGCATCCACCTGTCCGGCCTCACATCCGCTGCGCTCGAGGTCCGCCAGGGCCGACTCGAGCCGGGTTGGGTACCGTCCGAGCAGGTACGGCCGCACGCGTCTGTCGACGGCCAGCCGCCGGACGATGGCCAGCCCAATCTCCGACGTGCCCCCCACCAGCAGGACGCGCCGCACACCCGGTGTCCCATCCCCGGCCGTCATCCGTCCTCCCCGGCGATGAGCCCCGTGCGCAGGCCAAGATCAGACCGCCAAAGATGCTCGGGGTCGGCGCGCTCGCGGGCCTCCCGCCACTCGTCGAGGCGGGGGTACATGGCCTGGAGCGCGGTCGAGCCCAGACGCACATCCTTTGACAGGTAAACCCGCCCGCCGCAGGCGGCTACCAGCTCGTCGAAGTGGTCGAGTGTCCTGTCCAGCCCTGGGGCCCGGCGCGGGATGTCCAGAGCGAGCGTCCAACCCGGGATGGGGAATGAGACCGGGGGGCCGCCGGCCGGGCCGAAATCCTTAAGCACGGCCAGATAGCAGGGAATCCCCGCGCGGCGAAGGCCCTCGATCACATGCCTGACCACGGCCTCCTCTCCGTAGGGCACGACCAGCTGATACTGAAGAAAGCCGTCTGGCCCGTACAGCCGCGGCCAGGCATCGAGCGCGTCGAGGGGGAACAGGTGGCTGCCGATCGTCTCGATGTGAGCGCGCTGACGGGCGGGGGAGCGGCGGAAGCGAAGCTCGTTGAACGCCTGCACCGTGGCTGGGCGAAGTGGCCACTGAGGCCAGCGTTCGGGAACGGTGAGGCGCGATCTCACCGTCGCCCCGTCGCGTCCAAAGCCGCTCGATGCCGCATCCTGAGCCACGTGCTCGGCCCGGGTGACGACGCCTCGGCCCGCCGGTGAACCGAGCAGGTCCAGCCAGGCCACGCGGTAGGAGCCGCCAGTAAGACTGAGCGCCGCAAACGCCTCGTCCAAGTCCGACACCCGGTCGGTGTCGACCGACATCAGAGGCCCCCAGATGGGACGCAGCCTGATCGTCGCCCAGAGGATCAGTCCCGTCAGGCCCATCCCGCCCACCGTGGCTTCGAACAGCGGGGCGCCTGGGCTCAGCTCGCGCGTCTCGCCCGCGGCGGTGAGAAGGCCGAGACGTTCGACGTGAGAGCCGAAGCTCCCGGCGATGCCGTGATTCTTCCCGTGGATGT
>JBPYDM010000222.1:0-3988 GCA_051986255.1 Solirubrobacteraceae bacterium
TCGTCATCGACGTCTCCTTCATCTCACTGGGCAAGGTTCTTGAGCCTGTGTTGGGCTGCGCCGCTCAGCGCTTCGACTGTCTGGCCCTGGTCAAGCCACAGTTCGAGGTGGGCAGGGAAGAGGTGGGGAAGGGGGGTGTCGTCCGGGACGCCGCGCTGCGCCGCTCAGCGCTCGTTCGGGTGGGCGAGGCGGCCGCGGCACTCGGGGTCGCCGTCATGGGCTACGCGAGCTCCGGGCTTCCCGGGCCAAAAGGCAACCGCGAGACGTTCGTCTGGCTGGCCGAGATTGGCCGGGGAGGGGTCGAGGATCTCCAGGCGGCGGCCCGGGAGGTCGAGCCCTGAATCCGGTGCGCAGCGCCACCGTGATGACCCTTCGCCGGCCGGCGGAGACGGCGCCTGCGCTGGCCAGCCTGAGGGGGGCGGCCTCCCGGGCTGGCGCGACGCTGCGCTTTGACCCCGAGGAGACCGAGAAGCACGGGCTCACACCGGCGCCCGGACTCGAACTCGACGCCGAGCTGAAGCTGGATGTCGATCTCTGCTTTGCCATCGGTGGAGACGGCACGATTCTGACCGCGCTGCGGACCTACGCCGGCACGGGCGTCCCCGTATTCGCGGTCAACTTCGGAGAGATCGGCTTCCTGGCCACCGTGGAACGCGACCAGACCGACACCGGATTCGAGCGGGCCTTCGCAGGAGATTTCGACGTCCTGCCCCTGCCCGGGATCGAGTTCACTGGGCACAGCGGGCGCTGGCTGGCCATCAATGACGTCTCGATGCACCGTCAGCCCGGAAAGCGGGTGGCCGACCTCCAGTACTCAGTCGGCGGGGACGAGATCGGGCGGGTGCGCTGCGACGGGCTGGCCGTGGCCACTCCCGCCGGCTCGACGGGCTACAACCTGGCCAATGGAGGACCCGTGATGGCCTGGGGGGTGGAGGGCTTCGTGGTCTCGTTCATCGCGCCCCATTCGCTGACCGCCCGGGCGCTCGTGGTGGCTCCCCACGACGTGCTCTGCGTGTGCAACTGCTCTCGGGAGGAGCCGGTGGACGTGGTCGTCGACGGACGGCCCGTGTGTCTGCTGTCGCCCGACGAGCGCATCCACATCCGCTTCGTGCCCCGGCAAGGTCACCTGGCCCAGCTCGGCGGCTCGAGCTTCTACCTCCGGCTGCGAGAGAAGTTCGGGCGCCTGGCCAACGTGCCTTAACCCCCGGATCCGTCCCCGGCGGGTGGTAGACAGGCGGCGTGCTCCACGAGCTGCGTGTCGAGAACCTCCTGCTGGTCGAGCGGGCCGAGCTCCTTCTCGTTCCCGGCCTGAACGCGATCACCGGCGAGACAGGGGCCGGCAAGACCATGCTGGCCCGGGCACTTGACCTGCTGCTGGGTGGCCGGGCGGGCAGCGGCATCGTCCGCGCTGGCGCTTCAGAGGCATACGTGGAGGGCGTTTTCGCCCGGCCCGCCACCCTGGAGCATCCGGTTCTCGACCGGATCCCGGAAGATGCCGACGAGCTCGTCCTGGGGCGCCGGGTGTGGCCGGACGGCCGCACCCGGGCCTATCTCTGCGGCCGGTCAGTGGGTGTCGCCGACCTCCGCGACCTGGGAGAACGGCTCCTGTCCTTCTACGGTCAGCACGAGCACCGCAAGCTGATGCTCGGAGCGGCCCAGCTGGACATCGTGGATCGCCACTGCGGCAGTGAGGCTCTCTCCCTGCGAGATCAGGTGAGCGAGCTGCACGCCCGCGTCCGTGAGCTGGAGGGGGAGAAGGATTCGCTGGCTGAGCTGGTCGGGGCGCGGGACCGCGAGCTTGACCTGCTGGATTTCGAGCTGCGGGAGATAGAAGCGGCAGGCCCGGATGAGGCGGAATGGGAGGAGTTGACCCAGCAGCGGAGTCGCCTGCGGCATCTCGACTCGCTCCAGATGGCCGCCGGCGCTGGGGTGGAGGCGCTCGGCGGCGAGGGCGGTGCGGGCGACGCACTGGCCCGCGCTCTGCTCGCCCTCGAGGGCGCGGCCGGCACCGACCCAGCGCTTGCGCCGCTTCTGGCCCGGATGCAGTCTGTCCGCTACGAGGCCGAGGACATCGCCGCCGAGCTGCGCCGCTACGGCTCGGACATCGAGGCCGCACCACGGCAGCTGGAGGAGGTCGAGGAGCGGCTGGCCCTGCTCTCGCGGCTCATGCGTAAATACGGCGGGTCGGTGCAGGCGGTCCTGGACCACTCCGAGCGCTGCCGGGAGCGGCGAGATGAGCTCGATCGAGCGGAGGTCCGGATCGAGGAGGTCGAGGCGGCGCTAGAAAGCGCGAGGGCCGATCTGACCGGCGCGGCCGCTCGTCTCACCCAGCTCCGCCGGGGGGCCGCGCCAGAGCTAGCCGACGCAGTGGAGGCCCGACTGGCCGAGCTTGCCATGGCCGAGGCCGATTTCGAGGTCCACGTCCTGGCCCGGGAGGGCGGCTGCGGTCCCCGGGGCGCGGATGCCGTCGAGATGGTGATCGCGCCCAACCCCGGGATGTCGGCCGGGCCGCTGCGCGAGATCGCCTCCGGTGGCGAGCTCTCGCGGGTCATGCTGGCTCTGCTCAGCGTGGCCCACGGCGAGATAGTGGCTGAGTCGAATGGGGCGTGCGACGCGGCTGGGGCGGACGAGGATGACGCGGCCCGCCCTGAACGCGACCAGGCTCCGCTGCTGGTATTCGACGAGATCGACAGCGGCGTGGGCGGTCACACCGCCCGGGCAGTGGGCGAGCATCTGCGCCAGCTGGCCCAGGGACGTCAAATCCTTTGCATCACCCACCTCCCGCAGGTGGCCGCGCTGGCCGAGCGTCACTTCACGATCGCCAAGGTGGGCTCGGCCCTGCCCGCTCGGGCTACTGTGCGCCAACTCGAGGGAGATGCGGTGGTGGCCGAGGTCGTGCGGATGCTGGGGGCAAGCCAGGACGATCGGACGGCCGGTCGCCACGCCCGCCGGCTGTTGCGCCAGGCGGCCTGAGAGCCTGTCTAAGAACTCTGGCAGCGCCTGGCGGGGGCCCGCGGCGTGTAGGCGGGGCGCGGTGTGGGCGCGGTGCAGGGTCACAAAGCCCGCGCCCCGCGCGCCGCTCCGTGACGCTATGTGGCTACAGGCCCACCAATCGCACAAAGCCCCGGCGCTCCGGCGCGCTTTGTGACGCCACGCGGCATCCTCGACCTCCGGCACAGCCGTCCCCGCCAGCGCCTAACAACCCCACACATGCCGGCTCCCAGCGCGTCCGGCCGGCGCGCTAACTTGGGCTTACTAGACTTCAAGCGAAGAAAGGCTCCATGCCCGCAGGCGAGACGCGTTTCATCTTCATCACCGGCGGGGTCGTTTCCTCCCTTGGGAAGGGCATAGCGGCTGCTTCAATCGGCCGCCTGCTGGTGGCCCGGGGGCTCGACGTCCAGCTCCAGAAGTTCGATCCCTACATCAACGTCGATCCGGGAACGATGTCCCCGTACCAGCACGGCGAGGTGTTTGTCACCGAGGACGGGGCCGAGACCGACCTCGATCTGGGCCATTACGAGCGCTTCACCGACGCGAACACCAACCGCGCGTCCAACGTGACCGCCGGTGGCATCTATAACACGGTCATCCGCCGCGAGCGCCGCGGGGACTACCTGGGGGCAACAGTCCAGGTTGTGCCCCACATCACGGACGAGATCAAGCATCGCGTCAGGCTGATGGCAGACTCCTCGGACGTCGATTTCGTCATCACCGAAATCGGGGGGACGGTGGGAGACATCGAGTCGCTGCCTTTCCTGGAGGCGATCCGGCAGTTCCCGGTGGATGTGGGGCGTCGGCGGTGCATGTTCATCCATCTGACGCTCGTTCCCTACATCGGGCACGCCGGAGAGCTCAAGACCAAGCCCACCCAGCACTCGGTCAACGAGCTGCGGCGGATCGGAATCGCCCCGGACATGGTGGTGTGCCGCTCCGAGTCGGCGCTTTCGCACGACATCCGGAAAAAGATCGCGCTGTTTGCCAGCCTGCC
>JBPYDM010000223.1:0-2803 GCA_051986255.1 Solirubrobacteraceae bacterium
CTGCTGACGGTCCCGTTCGCCTTCGCCATCGGCGCCCTGATCAGCGGCAGGCTCGGCTCCGAGTGGATCTCCGTCACCCGTCGCTTCGCGCTGGCGGCCTGGCTGTTCCTGGGGATCGGAATCGTGCTGGGCGCCCGCTGGTCCTACACCGAGCTCGGCTGGGGCGGCTACTGGGCCTGGGACCCGGTGGAGAACGCTGCGCTGATGCCTTGGCTGTGCATCACCGCCTTTATCCACTCGATCATGATCCAGGAGAAGCGCGGCATGCTGAAGGTGTGGAACGTGTCGCTGGTGCTGGGCAGCGGCACGCTGGCCATTCTGGGAACGTTCCTGGTTCGCTCGGGGATCCTGGATTCGATCCACGCCTTCGGCGCCTCGACTCTCGGCGTGCCCTTCGTCGTGCTCCTGGCGGTGATGATCACTGCCGGTTTCGGGCTGGTGGTGTGGCGCCGAGCTCGTTTGAGCAGCGAGGCTCAGCTGGACTCGCTGCTCTCCCGCGAGGCGATCTTCTTATTCCAGAACCTGGTCTTGGTGGCCATGGTCCTGGTGATCCTCTGGATCACCTTCTTCCCGCTCATCTCCGAGGCTCTGACCGGCACCAAGGTGGCCGTTGGCCCACCGGCCTTCCGCCCGTTCATCGTGCCGCTGGCTCTGCTGCTGGTGGCGCTGTCCGGGATCGGGCCGCTGATCGCCTGGAGGCGGGTCAGCGCCGCCAACCTGCGCCGCAACTTCTCGATTCCGATCCTGGCTGGTGTGCTCTGCGGTGTCGTGCTGGCGATCGAAGGTGTGGACTCGCGACCGTTTGCTCTGGCCATGTTCGCGCTAGGCGCTTTCGTGCTCGTCGTCGTGGCGCAGGAACTCGTGCGCGGCGCCGCCGCTCGGCGAGGGATGACCGGCGAGGCCGCCCCGCTGGCCCTGGTGGGGGTCGTCCGGCGCAATCGCCGGCGCTATGGCGGCTACACCGTGCACGCCGGCGTGGCGCTCCTGCTCATCGGGGTGGCGGCCTCCTCCTCCTTTCAGCATTCTCGGCAGGTGACGCTGGTCCCGGGCCAGAGCGCGGTGGTCGACGGCTACAAGATCCGGTACGTGCGCCCCACGCTGGGTGCGACCTCGCAGAAGCTCTCCTTCGGAGCTGTGCTGGCCGTATCGCGGGGAGGACACCCCGTGACCACACTGCGCACCACCCGCGGCTTCTATCCCTCCCAGGATCCCAGCCTGGGTCAGATTGGGCGGTTCTTCGGGGGCGAGGCGGACAGCAACGTGGGCCTGCAGGCGGGCCTCACCCGCGACATCTGGACGGTTATCAATCCTAACCTGGCCCCGCTCCAGTCCTACATCAACCGGGGGGACAGCGTGTTCGCGACGGCGCTGGCGCGGACGTTGAAGGGCGGCTCGAAGATGACGCCCACCCAGCAGACGGCCCTGTCGAACCTGTGGACACTCCGCGACGAGGCGATCGTGGAAATCGCCAACCGGTTCGTCACCCATCCGTGGCCGGTTACCTTCCTGTTCATCGTCGATCCGCTGGTCAGCTGGATCTGGCTTGGGGCGATCGTGGTCGCGCTGGGCGGGCTGCTGGCGCTGTGGCCCGGGTCGGTCCGGCTGCGGCGCCGACGGCATGGCGAGGTCGGACTGCGAGCGCCGTCCCGTCGTGTGCGCGAGCCCGTGCTGGAACCGGTCGCCTCGGTAGCCACGAGGGTCGAACGTGGTTGATCTGCTGCTCATCCTGGTCGTGCTGGCCGCGGTGGTGGTGTTTGTCAGTGCGCCGCTGCGCCGCAGACCGGAGACGAGCGCGCTGCCCCTCGAGCCACAGGGCGGAACGACATCGGAGCTTGGGGAACTGGAGGCGGCCCGCGATGCCAAGCTGCGTGAGCTGAGAGACGCTGAGCTGGATCACCGTACCGGCAAGCTGTCCGACGACGACTACGCGGCGGTGGACGCCACGCTGCGGGCGGAAGCGATCGAGATCCTGCGCGCCCTGGACGAGGCCCGGGAGCGGGCCTCCGGCCAGGAGGGCCAGGATCCGGAATCAGCGGATATCATCAACGACTGATGGAAACGATTTTGGGTGTGGTCCAGGTGTTCCTATGCGTGGTGCTCGTGTTCCTGATCCTGATGCACTCAGGCAAGGACTCGGGCCTGTCCGGCGCGTTCGGCGTCGGTACGGGCACCGGTCCGCTCGGAGGCGGCTCGCTGGTGGAGCGCAACCTCAACCGCTGGACCGTCGTCTTCGGTCTTCTGTTTGTGATCAACAACATCGTGTTGATCAAGATCAGCTAGCGGCCGCCTGGTAGAGCTCCCTCAACTCGGCCTCATCCGCCGGAGGCGGCGTCATCTGCAGCTCCGCCCGGGCAGCGGCTTCGCTGACGCAGCGATCGAGTTGCTCGTCGGTAACGCCGGCGTCCCGCAGCGTCGTCACCCCGCCGAGCTGGTGAAGGCGCTCTGCCAAGGCAGCCGGGTCGCGGCCCAGGGCGTCGCGCAGCTCGCCTAGGAAGCCATCGGGAAATCGGCGCTCAAGCGCCTGGAGCGTCACGGGCAGCATGATCGTATTGGCCGCTCCGTGGCCAATGCCCGCGAAGCGGACCAGCGTCTGCGACATAACGTGGTGCAGTCCGTAGCCGGTCGAGCCGATCACGTAACCGGCCAAGAGCGCGCCCAAGGCGAGCCGATCCCGAGCCTCGGCATCTGGTTCCGCGGAACTGGAGCCTGCGTCGAGCAGCTGGGCGGCCCGAATAGCGGCCAGCGCCGCCACGGGATTCGTCAGCGGGGTGAGCGGGCCCTCCACGGCGTGGCCGAGCGCGTT
>JBPYDM010000224.1:0-12880 GCA_051986255.1 Solirubrobacteraceae bacterium
CTCGGCCGTCCCGTCTACCAAGAGCCTTCACGACCCTCGACGCTGTGGCCTTAAATCGAAACGCCCCCCGCTGGTGCGGAAGGCGGTTCGAATTCTGCTCAAAGGTGGAGACGGCGGGAATTGAACCCGCGTCCGCAGTCGCGTGTGAAGTGGCGTCTACGAGCGTATCCGGCGCTCTGAATCTCGCCTCAAACTCGCCACGCCGGCCGGGTTGTTTGAGGCCAACTCCGAAAAATGTCCTCGGATCGGCCGGAGCAATCCTCACCGAGTCAGCCTGCTATCTGATCCCGAGGCCCCCGCCACAGGCGAGCGGAGGACGGGCCTGACGTTCGGTCTACTGACTAAACAGCGAGACCGAGGTCAAAGGTGTGCGTATCGTGCTTCGCACTTATTGTTTCCCGGGTGTTTTACGAGGCCTCCCGGGACCTCGGCTCGCAACCACCCCCACGAATCGACCACGTCGAAGCCAGTCGTCCCCGGGGGTTTTGCTCGTTCGAGTATAGCCCGCCCAGGCTTTTGGCAAGCGTCGACTGGGGGCAAAAGCAGGCGTTTTCAAGCCGCGGTTCGAGCTCGCGGCAAGGCCGCTGTCGAGGACAAGCGGCACTGTGTCATCCGACGGGTGGCGGGTAGCATCGGCGTTCAGCGCCTCGAAGGTCGATGACCCGCCCGAGCGGGCGGCGACCTGCGAACTACTGGAGATTCATGCCAAGGAAGCTGCTCGCAGCGGTCGTGTGCATCGCAGGTCTCGTGGCCGGCTGTGGCTCCGGCTCGAAGACCTCGACCACTTCTCAGTTGACTTCTGCATCGAGCAAGAGCCCTCCCGCGACCTCCACGTCCCCAGCGATCGAATCGCTGGCTCAAGCCGCCCTGACGATGGGCCCGCCCCCAGCGGGCAGCCGGTACAACGCCGTTGACCACGCGTTCCTTCAGCGCCTGGCCACGATTCTGGGACATGAACTTGAGAGTCGAGGACTCAGCAGCGTGAACGTGACGTGCACCGCGTCGATCGCCAGCCGGGCGACATGCAACGCCAGCGGCACCAGTCTTCAGGGCCAGGGGAGCTCGGGAACCTTGGCCGTCGGTATCGACCGGACGACGGGCCAGCTGCGGTTTCGCCCCAAGTAGACGGCGGTGACGGAGCGGGGGCAGCACACGCCAGAGCGTGAGCGCTGGCGCCTCGAAAAAGATTCTAAGAGCGCCGGTTTGCCGGGCCAGCACTGTCAGAATTAAGACTGATGGAATCCAGTGCTTCATGGCTCGCCCCAACGCCGGCGCCGGCCCCCCGGCCGCTGCCCGACGCCTCCACGAGTGCCGAGGACGGCTGGCCGGCACAGGCAAGCCCGCCCAGGCGCCCGCGGCAGCGCCGGCAATCCTGGCTGGCTCGACGGTTCGGTCCGACGCTGGCGGCATTGGCCGCCCTCCTGGCCAAGCTCAAGGCGCTGCTCCTGCTACTCCCGCAGCTGAAGCTGCTGACCACGGTGGGCACGATGCTCGTCTCGGTGGCCGCCTACAGCTTCGTGTTCGGCTGGCCGTTCGCCGCCGGCTTCGTGATCCTCCTCCTGGTGCATGAGATGGGGCACGTGATCCAGCTGCGCCGGGAGGGGGTCAAGGCCAGCGCTCCGATGTTCGTCCCGTTCCTGGGAGCGGTGATCAGCGCCCGCTCGCTCGGCTCCAGCGCACTGGCCGAGGCCCGCGTCGGGCTGGCCGGGCCGGTCCTGGGAACGATTGGATCGGCCGCCTGCATCGTGGCCTGGCAGGTGACCGGCAGCGACCTGTGGCGCGCGCTGGCCTTCACCGGGTTCTTCCTGAACCTGTTCAACCTGCTGCCCGTCGTCCCGCTGGACGGCGGCCGCGCGATGGCGGCCATGGCTCCGTGGATGTGGTTCCTGGGCTTGGCGGCCATGATCCCCCTGGCCATCATCTTCCCCAACCCAATCATCCTCCTGATCCTGCTCTTTGCCGGGTTTGAGACCTACAGGCGCTGGAAGCTCCGTCGTAGCGGCCAACCAGAACAGCGCCACTACTACAGCGTGCGCCCCCTCAATCGCGCGTTGGTGGCCGTGGTCTACCTGGGCCTGATCGCGCTGCTGGTCGCGGGCATGCATTTCACCGCCCTGGCCCGCAGCTTCGCCTGAGCTCGGCCGGATGCACAAGGAGACAGAGCTAGCCCGGGACAGGCTGCCTGCGCTGGATCGGGCCACGGTCCACCCCCACATCGACGGCGTCCACGGACCGTTCTACTACCAGCGCGCCGCCCACCCGGTGGGCGCCGAGGTCGAGCGGCTCCTCGGAGAGCTCGAGGGCGGGTCAGCGCTCCTGTTCCCCTCGGGCGCCGGCGCCACGACCGCGCTGGCGCTGGCGCTGCTCGAACCGGGAGCACGCGTAGCCGTGGCTGACGGCGGCTACTACGGCACGATCGCCCTCCTGCGCGACGTGCTGGGGAGATGGGGACTCGACGTGATCACGTTTGACCAAACCGCCGACCCGCCGGACGCGGACCTGGTCTGGCTCGAGCCCTGCTCGAACCCGTTTCTCACCTTTCCCGATCTCGACCGGTCCATCAGCCGGGCTCGGGCTGCAGGCGCGCGGGTGGTGGTGGACAACACGGTGCTCAGCCCAGTTCTGCTGCGTCCGCTCGACCATGGGGCCGACTTCGTCCTGCACAGCGCGAGCAAGATTCTGGGCGGCCACCACGACGCCCTGCTGGGCGCGGTGGCCTGCGTCAGTGAGGAGGACCATGCCCGCCTGCTGGCCTTCCGCACGGCGTCGGGGATCGTGGCCGCGCCCGATCCGGCCTGGCTCGCCCTCCGAGGCATGAAGACGCTGGCGCTCCGGGTCGAGCGCCAGTCGGCCAGCGCGCTCGAGTTGGCTCGCCGCCTGACCGACCACCCCAAGGTCGAGCGCGTGCGCTATCCCGGGCTGGGTGACCCGGTGGCGGCCCGTTACGTGGAGGCGTTCGGACCGCTGCTGTCGTTCGACGTCGCCGACGCGCCGGCAGCCGAGAAGGTCGAGCGCTCACTACGGCTGATCGAGAATGCGACCAGCCTGGGAGGGGTGACCTCGACGCTCGAGTCCCGCAACAGGTGGGAGCCCGAGCGCGTCCCACCGGGCCTGCTCCGTCTCAGCGTGGGGCTGGAGGATCCGGCGGATTTGTGGGCTGACCTAGCCCAAGCACTGGAGGCGTAGCCGCGGGACACCGGCGGGCGCGGTGCAGCGTCACAAAGCCCGCGTCCAGGGCGACGCCTAGTGACGCCACACGGCTATAGGCCCACCAATCGCACAAAGCCCCGGCGCTCCCGCGAGCTTTGTTACGCCACACGCCATCGTTACGCCAGACGCCATCGTTACGCCACACGCCATCGTTACGCCACACGCCATCGACGCCACACAGCCCGCCATCTCGACCCCCGCCACCCCCTACCTCCGCGCGTCGCGCAGCTCGCGCTCCACATCCCGCGCCGTCTCGCGCCTCCGGATGGCCTCCCGTTTGTCATAGAAATCCTTGCCTCGGGCCAGGGCGATCTCGACCTTGGCCCTCGACCCCGAACTGCCGAAGTACACCCGTGTGGGCACCAGCGTGAGGCCGCGTTCACGGGTGCGCCCGATCAGGCGGTCGATCTCACGGCGATGCAGGAGCAGCTTCCGGGACCGTTCGGGATCGTGGTTCTCCCGTGACGCGGGGCCGTACGGCGCGATGTACATGCCCAGCAGCCACACCTCGCCGTCCTCGACCACGGCGTAGGCGTCCTTGAGCTGTGCGCCCGATTCGCGCAACGACTTGACCTCGGTCCCGGTCAGGACGATCCCGCATTCGATCCGCTCGAGCAGGTGGTAGCGAAAGGAGGCCTGCCGGTTGGTGGCCACATCTCCAGAGGCCTTACGCCGCTTTGTGCTCTTGGCCATCGCTCACCCCTTCTCTGAGATTCCTCACTCGCCCGCGAACTCATCGGCCGCCAACACCAGGTCGACCCGCCCCCGTGGCGAATCGATCCCGGCCACCCGCACTTCCACCTCATCGCCCAGTCGGATAGCTCGTCCGGTGTGGGTGCCTACGAGCATTGTGCCCTCTTCGTTTAGCTCCCACCAGTCTCCTCGGAGCCGGCGCACCGACAGCATTCCCTCGAACAGCTGCCCTGACCCGAAGGACACGAACGCCCCCGCGCCGATCAGCCCCATCACCTCGCCCGGGAAGGTCGCCTCCCAGCCCAGGCGACCGAGTTCCCGCTCGAGCAGGAAGCACAGAGCGATGTCATCAGCGTCCCTCTCGATGGCCATGGCGTCCCGCTCGCGGTCCGATGTCCAGGGTCCCGCCGCCGTCACCGCGGCCCGGTCAGGGGGGGCCACGTCGCCGCTGATCGAGGACAGCAGGGCGCGGTGGCAGATCAGGTCGGGATAACGCCGGATCGGAGAGGTGAAGTGACAGTAGCGGGGTGACTGGAGACCGGAGTGACCCAGGTTGTGCTCGTCGTAGTACGCCTGCTTGAGGGAGCGCAGGACCAGGCGGGGCAGGGCCCGCCGGCCTCGTCGGTGCCTGGCTGTCCACTGCTCCACCAGTTGCGAGGTCTCCCCGGCCACCTCGGCCGCCTGCTGGGGTGTGAGGGCGCCCTTGGGCACCGGAGGGGTGGGGACGCCGAGCGAAGCCATCTGGTCGATCATTCGCTTCACCGAGATGCCGTCGGGACGCTCGTGCACGCGGTACAGGGCCGGGAGGTGGCCGGACTCGAGCGCGCCCGCCACCTGCTCGTTGGCGGCGATCATCAGGTGCTCTATCAACCGATGGGCCTCGGTCTGCTCCACCCCTTCGGCACCAACCACGTGGCCCTCGCCGTCGAAGCTGAACTCAGGCTCTTCGGTCTCGAGCACGATCACCGCCTGGGCGGCCCGCCTGGCCGCCAGCGCCGCGGCCGCGCCCCGCGCGGCGGCCAGCGGATTCCCCCATGGGTCGTGGGCGCGCTCGGCTCCCGCGAAGATCCTGTCCACTCTCCCGTAGTCCAAGCGCTCGTCCGAACGGATGAGCGAGCGGTAGAACAACACGCTCGTTACCCGGTCCCCCTCCACCACCATCTCCACCGTGACGGCCAGGCGGTCCTGGCCGGGAACTAGCGAGCAGGCGCCGCCCGACAGGATCTCGGGCAGCATCGGCTCGACCGCGCCGGGCACATACACGCTGGTCGCCCGGCGGTAGGCCTCTCGGTCCACCAGCGAGCCCTGAGCCACGTACGCCGACACGTCGGCGATGTGCACCCACACCCGCCAGCGATCCGCCGTCTCGGACACCGCCGAGATGGCGTCATCGAAATCGCGCGCGCTCGCGGGGTCGATGGTGAACGTGACCAGCGAACGCAGATCGCGCCGCTCGCCGGACCGGACCTCCTGGCTGTCGGACTGGACCTCCTGGCTGGCCATCCGGGCCTCCCTCTCCACCGCGGGGTCAAATGACCGGCGAAGCCCCCGGTCCACCATCAGGGCCTCGATCACGTTCCTGGCCACGTCCGGGCGGCCCAGCCGTCGAGCCACCACCGCCCGTCCCCGTCCGCGGCTCCGGCCCGGACGGGCGGGCTCGGGTGCCAGCACCACCAGGTCGCCCACCGAGGTGTGCCGGTCGCGGGTCAGGGCGAGTCGCGGGCCCGGGCTGAAAAAGGGCTCGGCCACCAGGAACTTTCCCCGTCGCTCGATCAGCGCGACCCTGGCCGCCGTGGCGGCAGGATTCATCTGACCCGGGCCGCCAGCGTGGGGTCGGCGGCGGTTGGCGCAGGGTCAGTCATCTGACCCGGGCCGCCCGCAGGTCGGCCGCGGTCAGCGCAGGGTGGGTCATCTGATCCGGGCCGCCAGAGTCCGCTCGGCCACGGACAGGGCGCTGTCATTTTGGGCGTTTGGCGGCGTGTAGGCGTACACGTTTGGCTTGATCCCCCTGCCCTCGCGGACGCCGCCTCCGCCGAGGTTCTGGCCGTTGGGCGTGAAGTACTCGCCCACGGTTATGTCCAGAGCGCCTCCACCCGGCATCGGGTTGATCTCCTGGAATACGCCCTTGCCATAGGTCCGTGTGCCCACCACCACCGCCCGGCCGTGGTCCTTGAGCGCTCCGGTGACGATCTCCGCCGAGGACGCGGTGTCGCGATCGACCAACACCACCATCGGGATCTTGGGAGCGATGGCGTTGCCTAGGGCCGTGTACTCCTGGGTGGGCTGGCTGCGCCCCCTGGTGGTGACGATGGTCCCATCGGGGATGAAGATACTGGCCACGTTCACCGCCTCCTCGAGGAGTCCGCCCCCGTTCTCGCGCAGGTCGAGGACGAGGCCCCGAGCGCCGTGACGCAGGACCTGCCGGACGTCGCTCCTGAGCTCGTCACCTGAGCCGCTGGTGAAGGATGTGAACTGGAGGTAGCCGAGCTTGACGCCGTGGTAGGTGACGATCTTCCCTTCGGCTACGGGCACTACCACGTTGGCCCGCACGATCGAGAAGGTGAGGGTGCGCGATCCGCGCACGACGGTGATCCTCACCCGGGTGCCGACCCGGCCCTTGATGAGGGCGGCGGCGAAGTCGGCCGAACGGCCGACCAGTGATCTCGGGCCGACCTTGACGATGACATCTCCCTGTTGCAGACCCGCCTTGGCG
This sequence comes from Solirubrobacteraceae bacterium, assembly GCA_051986255.1. GTDB lineage: Bacteria > Actinomycetota > Thermoleophilia > Solirubrobacterales > Solirubrobacteraceae > Palsa-465. The sequence continues at coordinate 6,617 of JBPYDM010000224.1, forward strand.
GCCGGGTAGCCCGGGTAGACATCCACCACCCTCAGGCCATGAGGGTCCTGGTCCACGTTTACGCCAATGCCGCCGAAATGCGGATTGGACTGATTGAGGAACGTCTGGTAGTCAGACGGCGAGTAGTAGTGCGAGTAAGGATCGTCCAGGCTGGCCACCATCGCCACCAGGCCCTTGTTGAGCAGCTGGTTGCGGTTGACCGGCCGGTAGTAGTCGTGGGTGATCGTGTCGAGCACCGTGTTGACCAGCGGCGTGCCCGAGTTCTCCTCGAACGCGTCACGCAGACTGGTGGGCAGCCACGTGGGATGGCCGCCCAGCCATATGCCCAGCACGAGCACGCCCAGCACAAGGACGGCCACGGCGGCGAGGCGCGGGGTGCGGTTGGGACGGGACACCATCTCGTGTGAGAGTAGCCGGACAGCCATGCCGGCCGGGGCGTCCGCGTGAGGCGCCGTGGCCACTCAGACGCGCAGGAAGCGTCGCAGCGAGAGGCCCGAGCCGGCCGCAGACACGAGCGCGCTGGCTCCAAGTAGAACGGCGATCAGCGCGGGGAACGAAATCGTCCTGATCTGGCTGACCAGCGACCAGCCGGCGAACAGGGGGTCCAGGAGCGCGACCTTGGCTATGGCCAGAATCAGAATGGCCAGCACGCCACCGACCGTTCCCACGACGATGCCCTCGATGACGAACGGCCAGCGGATGAACCAGTCGGTGGCGCCAACCAGCTTCATCACCTCCACCTCCCGGCGCCTGGCGTATAGCGACAGGCGGATCGTGTTGGCGATGAGCAGCACTGAGGCGATCGTCAGGAGAATGGCGAAGGCCAGACCTCCCCACTTGACCGCTGAGGTCAGCTCGAGCGCCTTCTTCGTATCGCTCGTCTTATTTGACACGCTCTGAACGGCCGGATCAATCACTCCACCTCCCGGGGTGAGGGCGGAGTGGATGGCCAGGACGTTGGCCGGGTTGTCCGGGTAGACGTGGAGGGTGTCGGGCAGTGGGTTGGAGCCCAGCAGTCGGTAGGCCGCGGGGTTCTGCTTTGACTGCTGAGCGTATGCCTGGGCCTTGGACTCAAAGCGCACGCTCTTGACGTGCGGGATCCGCAGGATCTCACGCTCCACCCGGGCCTCCTGGGTCGAGGTGGCGTTGTTCTTCATGAACACGTCGACGATCAGCCGGCTCCGCACCGAGTTCGCGGCGTCGTTGGTGACCTCGACGGCCGGAATGAACACCCCCACCACCAGCATCGTCACCAGCACCGTGGCCAGCGCGGCGAAGCTGGGAGCGGCGTTGCGCCGCATAGCCCGCGTGGCCTCGCGAAGGAAGAAGCGCAGCGACACGCTCAGCTGTCCTCGTCCAGCGCCAGAGCGTCGTGTTCAGTGCCCGCCGTCTCCGACGGAGCGATGACCCGCACGTCTTCCGGGGCCAGCAGGGCATCGAGTCGCGGAGGCCGACCCGAGGGTGCCCGCATGCGGTTTGCGAACTCGCGCGTGGTCTCATCGCGGGCGTATAGACCGGTCGCCTCGTCGCGCACGATCCGGCCGTGGGAGAGCTCCAGCACCCGCCGGCGCATCTTGTTCACCATCGTCTGGTCATGCGTCGCCACGAGCACCGTGGTGCCGGTGCGATTGATCCGGTAAAGGAGACGCATGATGTCGATGCTCGTCTCCGGGTCGAGATTGCCGGTGGGCTCGTCGGCCAGCAGCAAGGGCGGGTGGTTCACGAACGCCCGGGCGATTGACACACGCTGCTGCTCACCGCCGGAAAGCTGGTCCGGATAGTTGTGCAACTTGAGCGAGAGGCCGGTCAGGCGCAGGATGTCCGGGACCTTGGCCCGGATCTGCTTGCGCGTTCCCCCGGTCACCTGGAGGGCGTAGGCCACGTTGTCGTAGACCGTCCGGTTGGGCAGTAGCTTGAAGTCTTGGAACACGACCCCGATGTTGCGCCGGTAGAACGGGATCCGCTGGCGGGGGATTCCGGCCAGGTCGTGACCCGCCACACGGAGGACGCCGTCGGTGGGCTCGAACTCCTTGATCAGCAGTCGCATGACCGTCGACTTACCCGAGCCGGTGCTCCCGACCAGAAACACGAACTCGCCCCAGTTGACGGCGAAGGTCACGTCGTCGAGCCCCAGGTCTCCGCTGGGGTAGCGCTTGGCCACGCTCCGGAACTCGATCACCAGAGCACCGCCGGGCTCGGGGGGATGGGGGCTGCGCAGGCGGCGGGCCACGCCCGCTGCCGGATCGCGGCCGGCCGATTTCCGCTCACGGCGGTGGGGTTTTGACTCTGATGCCGCCACGGGCTCGGCGCAGGGTACCGGGACGCCTGGTGGCACGTCCCCAGAAGGGCCGCGTGCAAGTTCTGTTGCAGCGCGAGGGCGGTTCAAGCGGCCCATGCGAGCGCTACCGTTGCCCACAATGGCGCTGACCACGTGTACCGAGTTGTCAAACGGGCTACCGCTTTACCGGGTCAACACGCCGGGAACACGAGCCGTGACCACCCTGGTGGCCTTCGATGCCGGTGCCCGCAGCGAACGGCCCGAGGAGAACGGCATGGCCCATTTCCTCGAGCACTTGGTGTTCAAAGGCGGCGAGAAGTACCCCACCTACCGCGACGTCAATCAGGCGGCCGAGGCGATCGGAGCCGTCCTCAACGCATATACCAGCCACGACCTGGTGGCCTTCCACATCACCTCCCGGGCCGAGCGGGTCGTGGAGGCGGCCGACCTGCTGACGGATTTCGTGGCCCGGCCGCGGGTCGATCCCGAAGAGCTGGACCGCGAGCGCGGGGTGGTGGTGCAGGAGATTGCCCGGGCCAACGACCAGCCCTCGGTGATGGCCGAGCACCTGATCGACGAGGCGGCCTTTGGCGACCACCCCCTGGGCCGGCCCGTGCTCGGCCCGGCCGAGCACATCAGGGATACCTTCACCCGCGAGGGCATCCTGGCTTTCCGCGCTCGCCGGTGGTCCCCTCATCGGGGCAGCGCATTCCTGGTGGGCAACCTGGACGGACTGAAGGACGGGATCAACGAGCTGTTTGCCCGTTTCCCTGAGCACCCCGATCCCGAAGCGTTTGACCCGGCTCCGCCGCTTGAACCCCGAGTAATGGTGAGTGAGCGCGACTCGAACCAGTCACACCTGCGCATGTCCTACCGGTCCGCAGTGGACGTTTCCGATCCTGACCAGCGAGCGGCGCTTCAGATCTTCTCGACTCTCTTGGGCGGCTCAATGGCCTCCCGCCTGTTCGATGAGATCCGAGAGCAGAGGGGTCTGGCCTATTCCGTGCACTCCCTGGCTCATGCCTACGCCGACGTGCCCGTGCTCCAGCTCTCAGCCGGGCTGGAGTCGAGCAAGTGCATCGAGGCCTACAGACGGATGCGGGAGATCGTGAACGAGCTGCGCGAGGACGGCCCAACCTCCCAGGAGCTGGAGCGCTCCCGAGCCTACGCCGCGGGAGCTCGGGCCATCGCGTTTGAGAACACCGGCGCGGTGGCCCGTTATGGTGCCCAACAGGCCGTCGTGTACGGCGAGGACGTGGATCCCGATGCGGCCATCGAGCGGCTCGATGACGTCACGCCTGCCCAGGTCCGCGAGGTGGCGGCGGGAATCAGCGAGGGCCTGGCCGTGGCCTGCGTGGGGCCGCATACCGTGGAGGAGTTCGAATCGGCCTGACGCGGGCAGCTGCGGGCGGGGCACTGGCCGCGCTGATCCTGGGGGCATGTGGCAGCGCAACGCAGGTGCCCACTCCACATCGCGTGGCCGCCACGCCGACCCCCGTCAGCCAGAGGCTCCACGCGCGCCCGGCGGCTTGGCCTCAGGCCCCGTCGCCCGCGCTTCGAGCGCTGAGGGTAAGCCTGGAGGCGAAACTACGGAGGGTGGGCGCTGGTGCGAGCGCGCTCGTATTCGATCTGAGCTCTGACCAGGTCCTGTTCGCGCTGCGCCCCGACGTCCCGCGGCCACCGGCCTCGCTGGAGAAGCTGTACACGTCGGTGGCGCTCCTAAGGCGGCTGGGGCCCGGGGCCACGCTCCTCACCAGAGTCCTGGGCACTGGGGCGCTCGGAGCGGGTGGCACCTGGCGGGGCAACCTTTACCTGCGCGGGGGCGGTGACCCCACGTTCGGCGATCAGACGTTCAATCGCGACTGGGAGGAGGGCTACGGTCCGACCGCCACCCAGCTCACCGACCAGCTGGCCGCGCGGGGTATCCGACGGGTGAAGGGAGCGCTAATCGGCGACCCTTCGCTATTCGATGGCCGCCGGGGGCCTCCAAGCAGCGGGTACGCCCCGGACATCCCCGATCTGGGCGGCCAGCTCGCGGGGCTCACGTACGACCACGGATCCACGAGGGGGTCGCTCTCGCCGGGTGCGTTTGCCGCCCGCGAGCTTGCCCTGACCATGCGTAGGGCGCGAATCCGGACCGTGGCCAGCCGGGGCACGGCGGTCACTCCACCCGGTGCCCAGCCGCTGGCCGCGGTGACCTCACCGCCCATGTCGATCCTGCTCCGGTTGATGAACGTCCCGTCGGACGACTTCTTCGCCGAGATGCTGACCAAGCAGCTGGGAGTCCGGTTCGGCGGGGCCGGGAGCACCGCCGCAGGAGCCAAGGTGATCGGCTCGGTCGTGGCGAGCTATGGGCTACATCCGGCGATCGTCGACGGATCCGGGCTCTCCCGGTCCGACCGATCCTCGCCCAGCCAGATCGTCGATCTGCTCCACGCAGTCTGGGGGACCCCGGTGGGCCGGGTCCTGGATGCGTCGCTGCCGGTGGTGGGGGTCAGCGGCACGGTGGCCGGGATCGGCCTGCGCACGCCGGCCCGGGGGCGGTGCAGCGCCAAGACCGGCACGCTGAACTACGTGACCAACCTGGCCGGCTACTGCGACGCTCGGGGCGGGCACATCCTGGCGTTCGCACTGCTCCTGGACGGGCCGGAGAACTGGCGGGCGATCGGGCTGCTCACGCCGATGGTTGGGGCGATCGCCCGTTATTGACCAAGGGGCATTGCTTCTGTCACCACTTACGGAGAGAATCGCCTGCGTGGAGACGGCTGCCGCCATCAACCGTCGAGAGCTGCGCCGCTACCTGGACCGGGTGGGTGGACGATGGCCGATCGACCTGGCCCTGCTGGGCGGAGCCCGGGTGGCCGACGAGCGCGGGGCCTCGCCCCAGCGCGAGCGCGGAGCGGAGTTCGTTCTGGTCCTGGTGTCAGGGGCGTACGACGGAATGCCCTGGCTCGAGCGCGTCTACCAGGCCGGAGCCCTGTGGGACGCCCTGGAGATGGGCGGGGTGGCGGAGGTCCATTGCTACACGCCCGCGGAGTTCGAGCGTAAGCGAGTGACGCTCAAGGCGGTTCGCCTGGTCAGCGAGGACGGGGTGGATCTGCTTGAGGGCCTGGACGGTTCGTAGGAGGACGAGCCGCGTCGCGCCTCCACTTCACACCGGAGCCGGAGGCCCTCAGCGGATGGCCACCATCCGCTCGATGGGCACCCGCGCCCGCTTGGCGACCGCCTCGGGCACCCTGACCTCGTGCACCCCGTCGCGCAGCGAGTCGCGGAGCTTGGGCAGGGTAATCATCTTCATGTAGCGGCAGTGGGCGGCCTCGTTGGCGGCGATGAAATCGGTCTCCGGCGCGGCCTGGCGGAGGGGGTGGAGCATCCCGGTCTCGGTGGCCACGATCGCCTTACCGCCGTGCATCTGGCGGGCGTGGCGGAGCATGCCGCCGGTGGAGAGCATGTACGCGCCCTCTGAGGACACGTCTCCGGCGGCCACGTACTCCATCACGCTGGTGGAACACCCGCACTCGGGGTGGATGAGCAGCTCCGCCTCGGGATTGGCCTCGCGCAGGCTCACCAAATCTGATGGACGAATGCCGGCGTGGACGTGACACTCGCCGTCCCAGACGTGCAGGGAGCGCCCTAGCATCCGCTCGACGTAGGCACCCAGGAACATGTCCGGTCCGAACAGGATCTCGACGTCCTCGCCGTGTTGGCGGTAGATGTGGTCCACCACCTGCACGGCGTTGGCCGAGGTACAGCAGTAGTCGGTCTCGGCCTTGACCTCGGCGGTGGTATTGACGTACATGACCACCAGCGCGTCGGGGTGGCGGGACTTCCACTCCCGCAGTTGCTCGGCGGTGATCGAATCGGCCAGGGAGCAACCGGCCTCCAGATCGGGGATCAGGACGCGCTTGTCCGGACAGAGGATCGACGCCGTCTCGGCCATGAAGTGCACGCCGCAGAACACGATCGTCCCCGGCTGCGCCTTCGCC
>JBPYDM010000225.1:0-4711 GCA_051986255.1 Solirubrobacteraceae bacterium
ATCAGCAGCCTGCCCTTTTTCCCGACTTGACCGTGGCGGAGAACATTGCCCTGGGATTGGAGCCGCCCGCTGCCTGGCGGCGCATTCGCTGGGGCGAGCGCCGCGCACGGGCCGAACAGCTCCTGGAACGCATCGGTGCCGCCATCTCTCCGGACACGGAAGTCCGTCACCTGTCCATGCCGGAACAACAACTGGTCGAAATCGCTCGTTCCCTGGGGGCGGACGCTCGCGTGCTCATTCTGGACGAACCCACGGCGTCGCTCAGCGATCAGGAAGTCGAGAACCTTTTCCGGGTCATCCGCGAGCTGAAGGAGCACGGCGTCGGCATGATCTACATCTCGCACCGGCTCCAGGAACTGCCGCAGATCGCCGACCGGGTGACGGCCCTGCGTGATGGGACGCTGGTGGGCACGTATCCGGTGAGCGAGGTAAGTCGGGACGACCTCATCCGCATGATGGTCGGTCGCGAGCTGTCCGCCGTCTTCCCGAAAACGGATGTGTCTCTCGGCGACGTCGTGCTCGAGGTCCGCGACCTGGGCTGTCGCGAATCCGGCGTCCACAGCGTCAACCTGAGTGTTCGCGCCGGCGAGATCCTGGGACTGGCCGGGCTGCTCGGGGCCGGCCGGACCGAGCTGGCGCGGGTGCTCTTCGGGCTGACGCCGGCCGATTCGGGGGAGATTCACCTGCGCGGCCGGCCGGTGAGGGTAGACAGTCCGGCCCGCGCGGTGGAGCTGGGCATTGCCTACGTCCCGGAGGATCGCCGTCAGCACGGCGTCATTCTCGACATGCCGGTGGCCGCCAACGCCACCCTGGCGATCCTGCGTCAGGTTTCTCGGCTGGGCCTGCTCCATTTCCGGCGTGAGCACGACCTGGCCGCCGAATTCGTCCGCCGACTGAGCATCAAAACACCGTCGGTGGAAACGCCCGTCGGCGCCCTGTCGGGGGGCAACCAGCAGAAGGTGGCCCTGGCTCGCTGGCTGGCGGCAGAGCCGAGCGTCCTCCTCCTCGATGAGCCGACCCAGGGCGTGGACATCGGTGCCAAGGCAGAGATCCATCGGCTGATGGGCGAGCTGGCTGGACGAGGACTGGCCATTCTCATGATCTCCTCCGAGCTGCCCGAGGTTCTGGGCATGAGCGACCGGATCGCGGTGTTGCACGGCGGCACCGTGGCCGGCATCCTCGACCGCACCGCAGCGACTCAGGAAGTGGTGCTCGAGATGGCGCTGGGCCACGGGGCGGAGAAGAAGGTGCCGTCATGATCCGTCGTTACCGGCGCGAGCTGTCCGTCGGCGCTGCCTATGCGGTGTTGCTCTTGATCCTGGCCGTGCGCGACCTCAACGCCGTCCTACGCGGCGGCGCCCTCGGGTTCTACGACCCCGGCCAACTGCGGGCCTTGATCGTCAGCGCTACTCCCCTGCTGGTGGTGGCGGTCGGCATGACGCTGGTGATCCTGGCCCGGCAGATCGACATCTCGATCGGCTCGCAGCTGTGCATTTGCGGCGTTGTCGCCGGCCTGCTGGCCAAGGCCGGACTGTCCATGCCGCTGGTCACTCTCGCGGCCCTGCTGACGGGTGCCGGCATGGGGGCCGCCAACGGCGCTCTCGTGGCCGGGTTGGGGCTGCCCTCCATCGTCGTCACGCTGGCGACCTATGTTATCTTTCGAGAGTCCCTGCGCTGGGCCCGCGAAGGCGCGTTCGTGCACGACCTGCCTGCCGGTTTCCAGTGGTTCGGCGCCGGGCAGCTGGCGGGACAGTGGCTGGTGGTCGGGATCGCCCTGGCGGTGTTCCTGACCTGCGCCTGGGGCCTGCGACACCTGCGGATTGGTCGGGACGTGTACGCTACCGGCTCGGACCCGGAAGCGGCGCGGTTGGCCGGCATCCGGCCGCGACGCGTGGTCTTTGGCGTGTTCGTCGTCATGGGTGCGCTGGCCGGCCTGGCCGCCCTGCTTAACGCCGTCCGCTTCCCCGACGTGGACCCCAACGCCGGCACCGGCAAGGAACTGCAAGCGATCGCGGCCGTCGTGGTCGGCGGGGTGGCCATCTCCGGCGGCCGCGGCACCCTGGCCGGCAGCCTCCTCGGCGTGGCCCTGCTGGGAACCATTGGCCCAGCCCTGTCCTTCCTGCACACCCAGCCGCAGTGGGAGAAGGCCATTCAGGGGCTCATCATCCTGGCGGCCGTCGCCACGGATGCCCTGCCGCGGAGGGGAAAGTAGCATGGCCACCGAGCACACCATGACGAAGCCCGCGTCCCTGCCGTCCTGGTCGCTGCCGGAGGGGCAGGTGATTCTCGTCCTGCTTCTGGCCGTTGAGGTGGCGATCTTCGCCATCCTCGGCACCAACTTCCTGACGGTGGCAAATGCCCTGGAGGTGATGCGTCTCAGTGTCGAGATCGGCCTGCTCGCCCTGGCCCTGACGCCGGTCATCGTCACCGGCGGCATTGACCTGTCGGTCGGCGCGCTCATGGGCCTGTCGGCCGTCCTGCTCGGCAAAATGTGGCGGGACGCGGGCCTGCCCATCTGGGTGGCGGCGGTATGCACCCTGGCGATCGGGGCGCTGGGCGGCTGGCTCAATGGCGTGCTCATCACCCGATTGCGCATCCCCGCCCTGATTGTCACGCTGGGGTCCATGTCGCTGTACCGGGGACTGGCCGAGGGATTGACCGGCGGCGTGGATAACTTCACCGGCTTTCCGGAGTCGTTCCGGTTCCTCGGTCAGGGCTACCTGCTGGGCCGTCTGCCGGCGCAAGTGCCCCTCTTCGTGGCTGCGGCCATCGTCTTCTGGCTGCTGCTGCACCGCAGCACACTGGGGCGAGCCTTGTCGGCGATCGGCTTTGCCCCGGAGGGCGCTCGCCACGCCGGCATCCCGGTGGAGCAGCGGATCGCTCTGGTGTACGTCCTGTCGGGCCTGTCAGCCGGGCTGGCGGCAGTCATTTACGTCGCCCACGTCGGTCAGGCCAAATCGGACGCGGGCACAGGGTACGAGCTGGCGGCCATCACGGCGGTAGTTCTGGGGGGGACGTCGATCTTTGGTGGCCGCGGCAGTATTGGCGGATCCGTGCTGGGCTTGTTCGCGATTGCCATCCTCCAGAATGGGTTGCGCCTGGCGGACAGACCCGCGGAACTGGCGGGCGGCTTGACCGGCGTGCTGTTGCTGTTAGCCATCGGCCTGGACCAGTTCCGAGGTCAGACGTCAGAGGTCCGAGGTCGGAAGTCACAAGCAACCCGGACTTCTGATCTCCGACCTCTGACCTCTGAGGAAAGGGGGCTTGTCGTGAAGAACTCGCAAGTGGCCGTGCTCTGTGCCGTTATCCTGGCGGCGGCCCTGATCGTCGCCGGCAGCAATTACTTCCTGGCGCTGTCTCTGCGACCGCCGGAAGCGCGGCCCATCACCGTGGCCATGATGCCCAAGAGCAAGGGCAATGCCTATTTTATCGCCTGCCGGAAAGGCGCGGAGGAGGCTGCCAGGGAGCTGGGCGTCAACCTCATCTGGGACGGGCCGACCGAGCCGGACCCCGCCCGGCAGAACGAGGTCGTGGACACGTGGATCACGCGCGGCGTGGATGTCATCGCCGTGGCGGTGGAGAACCGCGAGGCGATCGCGTCGGTGCTGGAGAAGGCCCGCCGGCGCGGCATCAAGGTCGTCACCTGGGACGCCGACACCGAGCCGGCCGCCCGCGACTGGTTCGTCAACCAGGCCACGCCGCAGAGCATCGGGGAGACCCTGATGGACAACGCCGCTCGGGTGATGGGCGGCAAGGGCGAGTTCGCCATCATCACCGCCTCGCTGACCGCTGCCAACATGATCGAATGGCAGAAGGTAATCGAGGCGCGCCGGGCCGAGAAGTACCCGGACATTCGCCTGGCGGCTCTGCGGCCGTGCGATGATCTGCAAGCCAAGGCGTTCGACGAAGCCAACACCATCCTCAAGGCCCACCCGGACGTCAAGCTGATCATGGCCATCTGCTCGCCGGCCGTGCCCGGCGCCGCCGAGGCCGTCAAGCAGTCGGGTCGCCGCGACGTCAAGGTGATCGGCCTGGGACTGCCCAACGACAACAAACGCTACGTCCACGAAGGGATCACCGATTGCATTATCCTGTGGAATACCCTCGATCTGGGCTACCTGACCGTTTACACCAGCAATGCCCTGATGCACGACACGCTGAAGCCGGGTGCCAAACAGTTATCGGCCGGCCGACTGGGCACCGTCGAGGTTCGCGGGGACAATGTCCTGCTCGGCAAGCCGTTCACGTTTACCAGGGACAACATCGATCGGTTCGACTTCTGAGATAGGATCTGGTAGCTGGTCTTCGTTCCGGAGGTCGTCCTGGCCGTCTATCGGTGCCCGAAGTGCTCGATCCCATTACGTGGATTCTGAAATCGAGCAAGGCGTCTGCCCCAGCTGCAATGCCCCACTTGGTCCGCCCCCAGGATCGCCGAATTGGTAACGGGGAGGACCGTGAATGCAACAAGCACGAATCGTGCGGCGGCGCCTCGGCCAGAACTCTGTGGCTCAGGGTCGGGACGCGCCGGCCGGGGCGGGGGGACTCGCAACGGCTTCCGCACTCGGCTTCGACTTCAACCCCATGGTGTTCACCGCGAAGACCCGGTACACGTGCTTCGTCCCGGCCTTCGCCTTCGTGTCGGTGTAGTGCATCGGGACAAGCGGTTGGGTGGGCGTATCGCTATACTGCAGATTCTGAAAAACGGGCCGAC
>JBPYDM010000226.1:0-2597 GCA_051986255.1 Solirubrobacteraceae bacterium
CGCGACGGGTGGTGGTGGGACAGCCTGGGGCAGAGGTGGTGATCTCCCGTCATCCGTTCAGGATGCGGTTCCTGGGTCGCTCGTCCACGCCCCAGCTCTCCGAGGTGGCCAACCGCGACCCTGCGCCGAGCGCGCTTCCCCCCACGTCCGATCCGCTGGCGCCGGGAGTGGAGCCGACGCATAGCGGCCAGCTGTACGTGCCGCTGTCCTTCCTCGTGGGCACCGACACGCTGTCACAATATCCAGGCGGGGTGTGGGGCGGCAATCTGACGAGCGGTGTGCGTTCGGGAGTGCAGTACTCCGCTCGGAATGTGACGGCGGCACGCAAGCATGGCTCCGGCGCCTTCCTGACGGTCTCCACCGATGATTCCGGCCGCACACTGCGGGTGACGATCACTCAGCTGAGGCGGGGCATCTTCTCCATCACCGCGTCGGCCGATCCGAGCTCTGGCGTCGCGATGATGAGCGATTCGTTCGCGTCCAGCCCCTCCGAGGGCTTTTACGGGTTCGGCGGCCGGCACAACGCGATCGATCAGCACGGTCAGGTGCTGGCCAGCTTCGTCGAGGAGGAGAACATCACGGGGGTGGGCAAGGCTGGGACACCTGGAGCGGTTCTGTTTCCCAACGGCCCCACAGCCGCCTATTACCCACAGGCCGAATTCTTCTCCTCCCGGGGCTACGGCTTCCTGCTCGACCAGTTCCAGCCCGCCTGGTTCCGCATGGACTCCGATCGCCCCGGCGCCTGGAGTGTCGCCGTCAGAGGTTCATCGCTGCGCTACATCCTGGCGGGAGGCGGGATGACGCGGGCGATCGGCGCCCTGACGTCGCTGAGCGGGCGCCAGCCGGTGCCGCCCGCGTGGGCACTTGGCCCGATGCTCGACCGGCTGGTCAAGAATTTCGGCGAGACGCAGGCCGACTACCAGGCCGAGCTGAGGTCGGATATCGCGAACATCGACCGGTATCACCTCCCCCTGACCGCTTACCGAATCGAGGGCTGGGGTTTTCGCGACTCCAACAACGACGGCCTCGCTCTGCATTCCTACGTGAGCTTCCCCGTCCAAACCAAGCTCATCGCGGAGCTCCGCGCCCGGCACATCCACCCACTGGCTTACCTGCGACCCTGGATCACGCCGGGGTCGGCGCCTGACCGGGAGCGACTCACGGTGCGGACTGCTACCGGCCGGACCTATCTCACGACCGGGACGGCCGGTCAGAAGATCGCTCTTCTTGACTTCACCAATCCAGCTGCCGTTCGGTTCTGGCGCCGTGTGGTGGCCCAGGTGCTGAACCTGGGCTTCGATGGCTTCATGGCCGACTTCGGCGAAGAGGTGCTGGCCAACATGCATTTCCACGACGGTGAGACCGGGATCAACATGCACAACCGCTACCCGGTGCTGTACCTGCGGGCTACGCGTGAAGCGGTACAGAGCTATGAGCACGCCCACCCGCGCCGCCGCATCTGGTTCTTCAACCGCTCCGGCTACTCGGGGACGCCGGGGTCGGCCGCCTACGAAGGTGGGAACTTCCCAGGGGACGAGTCCACCGACTGGAGCCAGGCCGCCGGTCTGGCCTCGCTGACGCCGGACATGCTGGGACGGGCGGTGAACGGGGCATACGGCTACGGGACTGACATTGGCGGCTACTACGACTACACGACGCCGCCCACAAGCAAGCAGCTGTTTCTACGCTGGGCGGAGTGGGCGGCGCTCAGCCCGATCTTCAGGCTCCACGGCGCCGGCCGGACCGGGACCCACACCCCCTGGTCGTACGACCTTCAGACCGTCCATGCATATAACGCGCTCTCCCGTCTTCACGAGCGGGCCGTCCCGCTGATCATGCGCCTGTGGCGAGAGGCCGTCCGCACCGGGATTCCGCCCACCCGTCCGTTGTGGCTGCAGTTCCCCGGCGATCGCCGGGCGGCGGCCCAGGCACAGGAGTGGATGCTCGGGCCTGACGTGTTGGTTGCACCGGTTGTTTGGCAGGGTGCGACCTCCCGCCGGGTGTACTTCCCGTCTGGATGCTGGCGCTCACCCCAAACCGGGCAGCAGATACACGGGCGACGCTCCGTCCAGATTCACGCCAAGCTCACCCAGCTGCCCTACTTCTTCCGCTGCGGCACGACGCCGTTCGCGGTCCGGTGAACGGGACCTCGCCTAGGACTTCGGCGGACGCGAAGTAGACTTGCCAGGCGTGCCGCCCGGGCGGGGCGGTCGCGCGGGAATACCACATTCGTGTGATTGCAGTGCAAGGCGCGGTCCGGTACCAAGAATCGCCTTGCCGAAACTTGCTAGGAGAGAATGATGAGGGTTCGGGGGTTGCTTGCGGTTGCGATGTTTACGATCGGCGGCCTGGCGGCGGCATCGGCGCCGGCGGCCGCGTCGACGCCGGCGTCGATGAGTCCGTTTTGCCAGCGGCTAGGGCACTCACTGGGGGCGTCTGCGGGTGCCGAGATGTATTGCTTCGGCCGTCAACCCAACGGCCTTGCGATGACGGGTGCGGGGGTCGGGCTGTCGGCAGCGGACCTGAGCGCGTCGCCGTTTGGTGCCAATGTTGACGCGGCCAGCCCGAGCGAGGACGTGACTCCCGATGGGGTCCGA